>SKJG01000171.1 GCA_007116035.1 Thioalkalivibrio sp. | reverse complement strand
TCAGGACGATGATGTACCGTTCTGACCATCCGGCCCGTGCAGTGCCATACGGAGCCGGCATGATCCGCAAAGTCTACATCCAGACCCACGGCTGCCAGATGAACGAGTACGATTCCGGGCGGATGCTCGACGCGTTGCGCGAACTGCACGGCGCCGAGGTCACCGAAGATCCGGCGAGTGCCGACCTGCTGCTGCTGAATACCTGTTCGATCCGCGAAAAGGCCCAGGAGAAGGTGTTCTCGCTCCTGGGTCGCTGGCGTGCATTGAAGGAGCTTCGCCCGGAAATCATCATCGGCGTCGGCGGTTGTGTGGCGAGCCAGGAGGGTGCGGCGCTGCGCGAGCGGGCCCCGTTCGTGGATATCGTCTTCGGGCCCCAGACCCTGCACCGGCTGCCTGCGCTGATCCAGCAGGTGCGTGGCAACCGCGCGCCGCTGGTGGACATCAGCTTCCCCGAGATCGAGAAGTTCGACCGCCTGCCGGAACCGCGGGCGCAGGGTGCGAGCGCTTTCGTTTCGGTGATGGAGGGTTGCAGCAAATACTGCAGTTTCTGCGTGGTCCCCTACACCCGTGGCGAGGAGATCAGCCGGCCGTTCGACGACGTGATCGCCGAGGTCGCCGGTCTGGCCGCGCAGGGCGTGAAGGAGATCAACCTGCTGGGTCAGAACGTCAACGCTTACCGTGGCCCGATGCACGATGGTGACGTGGCCGATCTGGCGCTGCTGATCCATTACGTCGCCGAGGTGGAGGGGATCGAGCGCATCCGTTTCACGACTTCCCACCCGGTGGAGTTCTCCGACCGGCTGATCCAGGCCTATGCCGACCAGCCGAAGCTGGTCAGTCATCTGCATCTGCCGGTGCAGAGCGGCTCCGACCGCATCCTGGCGCAGATGAAGCGCGGACACACGATTCTGGAATACAAGTCCAGAATCCGCCGCCTGCGTGCCCTGCGTCCGGACCTGGACCTGTCCTCGGACTTCATTGTCGGCTTCCCCGGCGAGACCGACGACGACCATGCGGCGACCATGCGCCTGGTCGAGGAGCTTCGCTTCGATTTCTCGTTCAGCTTCATTTACAGTCCGCGCCCCGGTACGCCCGCTGCGAGCCTGCCCGATGACGTCCCGATGGCGGTGAAGAAGGCGCGCCTGCAGGCGTTGCAGGCCCTGATCGAGGTACAGGGCAGGGCCCGCAACGAGGCCATGGTCGGCGGTGTCCAGCGCGTGCTGGTCGAGGGGCCGTCCCGGCGTGATGCGGCCGAGCTCGCGGCGCGCACGGCGAACAACCGGGTGGTCAATTTTACCGGTCCGGCCGAGCTGATCGGTCGCATGGTCGACCTGCACATCACGGAGGCTCAGCCGCATTCGCTGCGCGGAGTCCTCGCCGATAGCGGCCTCGTTGCCGCTGGAGCGCCCTTCCCGGCCCATGCCCCAGAACCGCGCTGACTTCACCCTGGATCCGGGTGACCAGGAGACGCTGTCGCGTCTGTCCGGTCCGCTGGATGCGCACCTGCGCCTGATCGAGTCCCGGCTCGGCGTTCATGTTCACAACCGGGGCGCGCGCTTCAACGTCACGGGACCCGAGGCCGCGGTAGCGGCCGCCGCCTCCCTGATTCAGGAACTGCACCGCATGGCACAGGATGAGCCCGTGGCCCTGGAGCAGGTACACACCGCGTTGCAGGCCGCGCATCTGGCAGACCTTCCCGGTGATGAACCCCGGGAGCCGGTGCTGCGCCTGCGCCGGGCCGTGATCCGCGGGCGGGGGTCACGGCAGATCCAGTACCTGAGCGCGATCGGTCGCTACGACCTGATCTTCGGTGTCGGCCCGGCAGGTACCGGCAAGACCTATCTGGCGGTCGCTGCGGCCGTCGCCGCGCTGGAACAGGACCGGGTCCGGCGTCTGGTTCTGGTGCGCCCTGCGGTGGAGGCCGGCGAGCGGCTGGGCTTCCTGCCCGGCGACCTGGCGCAGAAGATCGACCCCTACCTGCGGCCCATGTACGACGCGCTGTACGAACTGCTCGGTTTCGATCACGTCGCGCGCCTGATGGAACGTCAGGTCATCGAGGTGGCGCCCCTGGCCTACATGCGCGGGCGGACGCTGAACGAGGCCTTCATCATTCTGGACGAGGCACAGAACACCACCGTCGAGCAGATGAAGATGTTTCTGACCCGTATCGGCTTCGGTTCGACCGCGGTGGTCAACGGTGATGTGACACAGGTCGATCTGCCACGGGGGCAGATGTCGGGCCTGCGCCATGCCGCGGGGATCCTGGAGGGTGTGGACGGGGTCAGCATCACCCGTTTCCAGGCCGAGGATGTCGTGCGCCATCCCCTGGTGCAGCGCATCGTCGAGGCCTATGCCGCCCACGAACAGCCCCCGGACTCCGGCGCCGATGCTTGAGGTGCGGGTGCAGTACGCGCTGCCCAGGGCCGGCTGGCCCAGCCCCCGTGCCCTGCATCAGGCGGCGCGGGCTGCATGGCGCGGGCACGGTGCGGCGCAGGTGCTGCTGCGGGTCGTGGACACCGAGGAGGGCCGGCATCTCAATGCGGCCTTCCGCGGCAGGCAGGCTGCGACCAATGTCCTTTCGTTTCCAGCGCCACCCGAGGCGACGATCCCGGGAGGCCCCCTGTTTCTGGGGGACATCGTGCTGTGCGCGTCTGTTCTCGCTGGCGAGGCGACGGAGCAGCACAAGCCCCTGGCCGCGCACTTCGCGCACATGATCGTACATGGCATGCTGCACCTGCAGGGTCTGGATCACCAGACCGTGGCCGAGGCCGAGGCGATGGAGACGATTGAGCGGGAAATACTGGACGGGTTAGGCTATCCGGACCCCTACGAGGAGATACCCTGAACATGACTGGTACCCGCCGTGGCCGTTCGGGTTTTCCCGCAGGGCCACGGGAGCAGGATCCGAAGGTCATGCGCCATGGTTCCCCGGCCCTCCGTGCCCCGGCGGGAGATGGCTGTTGTCCAGTGAAACGGCGGGCCCGTATCCCGTATCGGCCTGAAATCGATGCCTGAAAACAATCGCTCCGAGGTCGCCCCCTTGCGTGGTCTGCTCGATCGCCTGGGCTCGATGATCTCCAACGAGCCGCGCGACCGGATGCAGCTCGTCGAACTCCTGCGCGGCGCCCATGCCCGGGACCTGATCGACCCCGAGGCCCTGACCATGCTCGAGGGTGTGCTCAACGTCGCCGAGATGCAGGTTCGGGACATCATGGTGCCCCGTGCGCAAATGGACATCGTGCGCCGGGATGCCACCCTGGAGGAGATTCTTCCGGAGATGGTGTCCTCCGCGCATTCCCGTCTGCCCGTGATCGTCGACAGCCGCGACGAGGTTGCGGGAATCCTGCTGGCCAAGGACCTGCTGCGCTTCTTCCCCGGTGGCAACGAAGAGGTTTTCGACATGCAGGAAATTCTGCGACCAGCGGTGTTCGTGCCCGAGAGCAAGCGGCTGAACGTGCTGCTGAAGGAATTTCGGCTCAGCCGCAACCACATGGCCATCGTGGTGGATGAATACGGTGGCGTGGCGGGGCTGGTCACCATCGAGGACGTGCTGGAGCAAATCGTCGGGGAGATCGAGGACGAGCATGACGTCGACGACTACCTCACCCAGATCATGCAGCATCCCGGCGGCCGTTATACCGTCAAGGCCCTGACGCCGATCGAGGAGTTCAACACGTACTTTCAGACGGGGTATAGCGCGCAGGACTTCGACACCATCGGTGGGCTGCTGTTGTCGCGCTTCGGCCATGTGCCGCGGCGGGGTGAGAGCGTCGTGCTGGACGGTATGCAGTTCCGTGTGCTCCGGGCCGATAACCGCCGCCTGCATCTGGTGGAGATGCGCCGGGTCCAGGAACCGGTCCCACCCGATCCCTCGGCTTCCTGACCGGCGTGGCTGTTGACCCGGCCCCGCGGGAGGAGTCGCAGCCGGTCCGGGCGCCGGAGCCCTTGCTATGGCTCGCGGGTAGGCCCCTCACGGGGTGGGCCGCCACGGGTCTGTCGGTTCTTGCCGGCGCGGTCCTGCTGCTGGCCTTCGCCCCCTTCGACCTCCATCTGCTGGCACCGCTGGCGCTGGCGCTGTGGTTCGCCGTGCTGCGAGGGGCGGCCCCCCGCGCGGCCCTGCGCCACGGCTATGCCTTCGGCCTGGCGTTCTTTGGCTTCGGGGCCACCTGGATCTTCAACAGCCTGCTGATCTTTGGCGATGCGCCCTGGCTGGTCGCGACGCTGGTGACCTCGCTGTTCGTCCTTTGCCTTGCGCTGTATCCGGCTCTGCTGGCCTGGATCCTGGTGCGGTATCTCGGTTCTGCGCCACTGCTTTCCTGGCTGCTCGCAATCGTGGCCGGGTTCGTGATCATGGAACTGTTGCGTGGCTGGTTGTTTTCGGGTTTCCCCTGGCTGCTGGTGGGGCATGTGCTACTCGACAGTCCCGCGCGCGGCTGGCTTCCTGTCGTCGGTGAGGGCGGGGGTGCATTGCTGGTCGGTTTGCTGGCGGCGGTGCTGGTGCTGGCCGCTGCCCGTCGTTTCAGCGCCAGCGCGCTGCTGCTGGCAGCGCTGTTGGCCGCGTCGGCAGCGGCGTTGCCGTGGCGCTGGGTGGAGCCGGTCGGTCCGAGCCTCAGCGTTGGTATCGTACAGGGCAATATCGAGCAGGCCCGCAAGTGGGCGGAAGACGGGGTACCGCACGCGATGTCGCGGTATACCGGGATGAGCGAGCAGGCCGCGGGCGTCGATCTGCTGGTGTGGCCGGAGACGGCCATCCCCGCCTTCTACTTTGAGGTCTACTCCGAGCTGGAGCGGTTCTCGGCGACGATGGAAGAGGCCGGCACGGAATTGGTGCTTGGCATCTTCGAGTACGATCCGGTCGACGGGGCGATGTACAACAGCATTCGTCATGTTCCCAGCGCGGCCACGTACGACAAGCGTCAACTCGTGCCCTTCGGCGAGTACCTGCCGCTGCGGGACCGCCTTGCCTGGCTGAACCGGCTGCTGGACATTCCGATGTCCGACCTGAGTGCGGGTACCGGGAGCGGGCAGGTCGAGATGGCCGGGCAGGTAGCAGGTCTTTCGATCTGTTACGAGGCGGCCTACGCCCGGCGCATCCGTACGGCCCTGCCAGAGGCCGGTTTCCTGCTGAATGTGAGCAATGACGCCTGGTTCGGCGCAACGCTGGCTCCGCACCAGCACCTGCAGATCGCACGGGTCCGCGCGCTGGAAATGGGCCGGCCGATGATCCGTGCGACCAATACGGGCATCTCGGCCCTGATCGACGCCGAGGGCAGGGTGACCGCCCGGGCCGGGCTGTTCACCCGCGAGGTTCTTCGCGGCGAGGTCCAGCCGCAGCGGGGCCATACTCCCGCTGCCCGGTTCGGTCCCTGGCCGGCCCTGCTGCTCGCGCTGCTGCTGTTGGTGCCCGCGCTTCGCTCCCTGCGCAGGGCCTGATTACTCCGAACCCTCCGGTGACGGTCCCCCGCGGTGAAAACGGGTGTGACGGCAATGGGGGCAGGGCGGGATGCGCCCGACCCGCGACATGTGCGTGGTGCCGCCGCACTCCAGGCAGGTCAGTTCGCCGGGGCCCGTGATCTCCCCGGTATGCCATTCGCCGACCCGGTACGCTCGGGCCGCCAGCGCTGCGAGTTCCACCTTGGTGCGGTCGGCCACCGAACCCAGGGCGTTCAGTATTCCCGCCTCGATCAGCGCGAGGTCGATACGAAGCCAGTCGCGCCAATCGGAACTGCTGGATTCCAGGAAGGCGCCGAGGTCGTGGAGATCCCGGCGCACGTAGTCCATCACCTGCTCCGTCTCCTTCGTACTCAGCTTCTGTTCCGCCTCGACCTTCTTCCGGGCATTTTCCAGCATCTCATTCAGCGCGACGCTGCTGCGATCCGAAAGGGCCTCGAGTTCTTCCGCCACCAGCTTCAGCATCTCGCTGTATGCCTTCTCCAGCCGGTCTTCCTGCGGGCTCCCGTTTTCGCTCATTTCCTCGTCTCCTCGACCACATCCTTTGCTTAACTTAGCACGTCGGCGCGCGGTCGAGGGGGTGCCCGCGCCATCGCCACAATCCCCGGCGCATCGGCAACCCTGCTCGGCGCCGCCGCGATCCCGCCCGCCACCTTTCTCCACGCCGCAGCGGCCCAGCGCCCTCTATAATCCGAGTGTCAAGCCCCGGGAGAGCCGTCGTGAACCTGACCCCCCATGAAGCGATCGCTGTCGTCGAGGGCTACCTCGACGCCATGGTGGCCCGCGATACCGCCGGCGCCCGCCGGTATCTGGTGGACAAGGGCTTCGAGTACGTGAGCCCGATCGCGCATTTCCACAACGCCGATGAGTTCATCGAGAACATGGGGGGCGCCGCGGCGATCCTCCACAACGTCGGGATCGCCCACCGCTTCGCCGAGGACGACGTCGTCTGTCACGTACTCGACGTGACCGTGAACATGACCGGCCACCAGACGCAGCGCGTGGTGCAGTTGGCGCGGGTGCACGATGGCAGGATCCTCCGTCTCGAGGTGCTCTTCGATGCCAGCGAGTTCAACCGGATGATCGGTGAATCTGGCGAATCCTGAGCCCGGCACCGGGGCTGGGCTGGATCTTGGATCTCAACGAACGGGTCCGGAGGCGGACCCGGCAACGCGCGGGAGGGGGGCAGATGCCGTATGTCAATATCCGGATCACGGATGAAGGGGTCACCAGGGAACAGAAGGCGGAGCTGATCGCGGGTACGACGGAGTTGCTGCGCCGCGTTCTCGGCAAGAACCCCGCGACCACGGTGGTGGTGATCGACGAGGTCGCGACGGACAACTGGGGTATCGCGGGCGAGATGGTCACCGAGCGAAGACAACGGGGCGAGTGACACGGCCCGCGGCCGGGCACCGGGCGTGTCCAGCGTGGTCGGGGCGGTCCACGGCTGGTATTCTCACGCCTTTACCCGACCCAGGATTCGTCCCCCATGCAGGAAAGCTACGATCCCGCCGCGATCGAGACCACCGTCCAGCAGCGCTGGGAGGAGGGCGGCTGCTTTGCCGCGCGCGAGGACGATGGTCGCGAGCCGTTTTACTGTCTGTCGATGTTCCCCTATCCCTCGGGAAAGCTGCACATGGGCCACGTGCGCAACTACACCATCGGCGACGTGATCGCCCGCTTCCAGCGCATGCAGGGACGCAGTGTGCTGCAGCCGATGGGCTGGGATGCCTTCGGACTGCCGGCCGAGAACGCGGCCATCGCCAATGGCGTGCCTCCGGCACGGTGGACGCGCCAGAACATCGCCCAGATGCGCGCGCAGCTCAAGCGGCTCGGCTTCGCCTACGACTGGAGCCGGGAAGTCGCCACCTGCGACCCGGACTATTACCGCTGGGAGCAGTGGCTGTTCGTGCGCCTGCTGGAGAAGGGTCTCGTCTACCGCAAGCTGGCCACGGTGAACTGGGATCCGGTGGACCAGACCGTGCTGGCGAACGAACAGGTGATCGACGGCAGGGGCTGGCGTTCGGGCGCGCCGGTGGAGCGGCGCGAGATGCCGCAGTGGTTCCTGCGCATCACCGACTACGCCGATGAACTGCTGGAGGCACTCGACGGGCTGGACGGCTGGCCGGAGCAGGTGCGCGCAATGCAGCGCAACTGGATCGGGCGCTCCGAGGGCGTGGAACTGGATTTCCCCTGCGCGGACGACGAGAAGCTCACCGTCTACACGACCCGCCCCGATACGCTGATGGGTGTCAGCTATCTGGCCCTGGCCCCGGAACACCCGATGGTGACGCGCCTGATGGAGGCCGATCCCGGTCTGGCGGCCTTTGTCGAGACCTGCCGCAACCGGGGTGTGGCCGAGGCCGATCTGGCGACGATGGAAAAGCTGGGGCGGCCGCTGGGTGTCCACGCCCGGCACCCGCTGACCGGCGCCGAGGTGCCGGTCTGGGTCGCGAATTTCGTGCTGATGGAATACGGCACCGGGGCGGTGATGTCGGTTCCGGCGCACGACGAGCGCGACCACGCGTTTGCCCGGCAGTACGGGCTGCCGATCGTGCAGGTGATCGCGCCGATGGACGGCGGCGAATGGGACATCACCGAGCGTGCCTACACCGAGCACGGGCGCCTGGTGGCCTCCGGCGCCTTCAGCGGCCTGACGTCCCGGGAGGCCTTCACGGCGATCGCCGAGGCCCTGGAGGCCCGTGATCTCGGGCGCCGCCGCCGCAACTACCGGCTGCGCGACTGGGGCATCTCGCGGCAGCGCTACTGGGGTTGCCCGATTCCCGTGATTCACTGTGCCGACTGCGGCGTGGTGCCGGTGCCCGAGTCCGAACTGCCGGTGGTGCTTCCCGAGGACGTCGTCCCCGACGGTTCCGGGTCCCCGCTGGCGAAGCTGGCGTCCTTTCACGAGGTCGGTTGCCCGAAATGCGGCAGGCTTGCGCGGCGCGAGACCGACACCTTCGATACCTTCTTCGAGTCTTCGTGGTACTACGCCCGCTATTGCTCGGCCGACAACGGCGAGGCCATGCTCGATGCCCGCGCCGACCACTGGTTGCCCGTCGACCAGTACGTGGGCGGTGTCGAGCATGCGGTGCTGCACCTCCTCTATGCGCGATTCTTCCACAAACTGTTACGCGACGAGGGCCTGCTGAACAGCGACGAGCCCTTCACCCGGCTCCTGACCCAGGGCATGGTCATCGCGCCGACGTTCTACCGGGAACGTGCCGACGGTGGTCGCGACTGGATCAACCCCGCCGACGTCGAGGTCAGCCGGACGCCGGATGGAGCGACCGAGGCGCGGGAACGCGCCAGTGGCGAGCCGGTACGGGTCGGCGGCATGGAGAAGATGTCCAAGTCGAAGAACAACGGCGTCGATCCGCAGGCGCTGATCGACCGCTACGGTGCCGATACCGCGCGCCTGTTCACCATGTTTGCCGCGCCGCCGGATCTGTCGCTGGAATGGTCGGATTCCGGGGTCGAGGGGGCGCATCGCTTCCTGAAGCGCCTTTGGCGGCAGGTCTACGAGTGCACCGGTTCGCAGAGCGCTGCCGTTCGCCCGGAGCCCGGCACCCTGGGCGGCCCGGCGCGGGATCTGCGGCGCAAGCTGCACGAGACCATCGCCAAGGTCTCCGACGACGTCGGCCGGCGTCAGACCTTCAACACGGCCATCGCCGCCAACATGGAGCTATTGAACGAGATCGCCCGGTTGTCCGATTCCGATCCCGCGGCCCCAGCCCTGCGCCGCGAGTGCCTGAACGGAATCGTACTGATGCTGGCGCCCATCGTCCCCCACGTCACCCAGGTGCTCTGGGAGACCCTCGGCAATCATGGCATGGTCGCCGACGCCGCCTGGCCTGCAGTGGACACCGATGCCCTTGCGGTCGACGAGGTCACCCTGGCGGTGCAGGTCAATGGGAAACTCCGGGGTCAGATCCGGGTCCCTGTCGGCGCGTCGCGGGAAGCCGTCGAAGCGGCGGCGCGTACCGATGCCAATGTGTTGCGGCACCTGCAGGGGCAGATGGTGCTGAAGGTGATCGTGGTCCCCGGCCGGCTCGTGAACCTGGTGGTCAAGCCCTCGTGAACCGCGTACGACGGCTCTTCGTCCTCCTGCCGGCGGTCCTCGCCTCCGGGTGCGGGTTCACGCTGCGCGGCGCACCGGATTGGCCGTCGGAACTGGACCCGATCCACATCGGCGGGCTCGGCGTGCGGGACCCCCTCTACCTGATGCTGGTCCAGAATCTGCGCGCGGCCGGAGCCGAGGTGCTGGGCACACGCTCGCCGGAGGCGGCGGAACTGCGGGTGCTGTCCCTGGTTGAACAACGGCGCGTGCTGTCGGTCACGGGTGCTGCGCGGGTCAGTGAATACGAGCTGGTACGGCTGCTGGATACCGAGCTCAGGCTCCCCGGCGAGGCGGAGCCACTGCCGCTGGGCCGCCTGGAGGCCAGCCGGATCTATGTCTTCGATGCCGCGTCGGTTCTCACCCGCAGCGAGCGGGAAGAGGAACTGGCGCGGGCGATGAACCGGGACCTGGTCCGGATGCTGTCTCTGCGTGTGCGGGCCGCGATGCGTGGCCGGCACGGGGGGGCGGACGATTGAGGCCGGCACCGACGGTGGACGCTTTGCGACTGGACGGCGAGCTGGCGCGCGGACTCCGGCCGGTCTATGTGATCCTCGGCGAGGAGCCGCTGCAGGCGCTGGAGGCGGGCGACGCGGTCCGTGCAGCGGCCCGTGCCTCCGGGTTTGCCGCCCGAACGGTACTCGATCTCTCTGCGTCCGGCGACTGGAATGCCTTCGAGGCTGCAATTCGCGACCGTTCGCTGTTTGCGGAACGCGGACTGATCGACTTGCGCCTGCCGTCGGGGAAGCCCGGGAAGGCCGGGGCGGAGCACCTGAAACGTTACGCGGAAAGGCCGGCCTCGGACCTGGTGCTGCTGGTTCAGCTGCCCCGGCCGGACAAGGATATGCGTCGAGCGGCCTGGTTCAAGGCGATGGAACGCGCCGCGATCGTGGTGCACGCCCGCCCGGTTCCGCCCGCACGTCTCGGCGCCTGGATCCGCGAGCGACTGTCCCGGGCCGGGATGGCGATCCGGGACGATGCGCTGGCACTGCTGGCCGCACGCGTGGAGGGCAATCTGCTGGCCGCGCGGCAGGAGGTGGAAAAACTGGCGCTGGCCGGCGTCACCGAGGTCGATGTCGAGACCCTGCAGCAGGGGTTGGCGGACATGGCCCATTTCGACCTGTTCGAGCTACCCTCCACGGCGTTGTCCGGGCAGACGGCCCGCGCCCTGCGCATGCTGCGTGGGATGCTGGCGGAGGGGCAGCCGGAGCCGCTAATCCTCTGGGCGTTGAGCCGTGACATCCGGGCCCTGGCCCAGGCAGCACAGCGGCGCGCAGCGGGCGAGGCACCGGCAAACGTGGTGAAGGGTTTCTGGGGCACCGATGCGGGCGCCCTGCGCAAGGCGCTGGATCGGATCGACGCGCCGGCGGCGCTCGCCCTGCTGGCGCGTGCGGCCCAGGCGGACCGGGTCATCAAGGGTCGGGAAACGGGCAACGCGGGCAGGCAGTTGCTAGACTTGGTCGCAGCCCTTTCGGGCCGCCCTCTGGAGGGCATGGAGAGAGAATTCGCATGAACGCCGTCAGTTTGCAGCCTGAAGCCATGGTCACGGACATCCCCGCCTACATGCAGGCACTGGGCAGGGATGCCCGCGCCGCATCACGCGTTGTCGCCGAGGCGGAGTCGGGACGCAAGAATACGGCATTGATGGCTATTGCCGATGTGATCATCAGACAACGTGGCGCGCTGGTCGAGGCGAACAGGCGCGATGTCGAGGCGGGGCGCGCGCGTGGTCTGGACGACGCGATGCTGGATCGTCTGACCTTGAACGATGCCCGTATCGAGGCGATGGCCGAGGGCTGCCGCCAGGTCGCCAGCCTGCCGGATCCGGTGGGTGAGATCACCGGCCTGGCCTATCGCCCCAGCGGAATCCAGGTGGGCCGCATGCGGGTGCCCCTGGGAGTGATCGGCATCATTTACGAGTCGCGTCCCAACGTGACCGTCGACGCCGCCGCACTTTGCCTGAAGTCCGGCAATGCGACCATCCTGCGCGGTGGTTCCGAGGCCCTGCATTCCAATCGGGCGCTGGCGGAGATCATTCAGGCGGGTCTGGTGGCCTCGGAGCTGCCGCGGACCGCGGTACAGATCGTCGCGACCACCGACCGCGCGGCCGTGGGCGAATTGTTGCAGATGCCGGAGTACGTGGATGTCATCGTACCGCGTGGGGGCAAGGGATTGATCGCGCGTGTCACCCGGGAGTCGCGGGTGCCCGTGATCAAGCACCTGGACGGCGTCTGCCATGTCTACATCGACACGCTTGCGGATGCCGACAAGGCCTTCGCGGTGGCGGTGAATGCGAAGACCCAACGCTACGGCACCTGCAACACCATGGAGACGCTGCTGGTCCATGCCGACCGCGCGGCCGAGATGCTGCCACGGCTGAAGGCCGCGTATGACCGGCACGGAGTGGAACTGCGGGGCTGCGAGCGCACCCGGGCGGTATTGCCGGACATCCAGGCCGCGGTCGAGAGTGACTGGTCGGAGGAGTACCTCGCCCCGGTGCTGGCGATCCGGGTGGTGGATTCCCTGGACGTCGCGATCGACCACATCAACAGCTTTGGCTCGCAGCATACCGATAGCATCATCACCGAGGACTGGAGCGCAGCGCGCCGCTTCCTGCGCGCGGTGGACTCCAGCTCGGTGATGGTCAACGCATCCACGCGTTTTGCGGACGGCTTCGAGTACGGGCTCGGTGCGGAGATCGGCATCAGTACCGACAAGCTGCACGCGCGTGGACCGGTCGGCCTGGAGGGTCTGACGACCCAGAAGTATGTCGTTCTGGGGGATGGGCATGTTCGCAGTTGAGAGGTTCCCGCGATGATCCGCTCCCTGCCCGGAAGCAGGGTCCCCGCGTCTCCGGTGCGCCGTGGACCCGGGAGCAGCACGGACCCGTGATCGGCGTCCTCGGCGGCACCTTCGATCCCATCCATTTCGGGCATCTGCGTCCGGCACTCGAGGTGCACGAGTGTCTCGGGCTGCGTGAGCTGCGCTTCATTCCCAGCCACGTGCCGCCGCACCGCGGTGCCCCGGTGGCGGCTGCCGGACATCGGCTGGCCATGGTCGAGCGCGCGATCGCGGGCGTGCCGGGCTTCACGGTCGACTCCCGTGAGCTGGATCGCCCCGGACCGTCCTATACCGTCGATACCCTGCGCAGCCTGCGGAACGAGATCGGGTCGGACGGCCCGCTGCTGCTGATCATGGGCCTGGACGCCTTTGCCAGTCTGGACACATGGCACCGCTGGCGGGAGATCCCGGAATTGGCACACATCGTGGTCGCACGCCGACCCGGCAGCTCCATTCCGGAGCACGCGGCCTACCTCGAGCTGGCTGCCGTGGCCGAGTCCCGTTCGGCACTGGAAGACAGGGCCTCCGGGCTGGTCTTCTTTCAGTCCGTGACGCAGCTCGACATCTCCGCGACCGGTATCCGCGAATACCTGCAGGCTGGCCGCAGCCCCCGTTTTCTGTTGCCCGACAGCGTGCGGCGCTACATCAACGAACACGATCTCTACCAACCCGACACCGAGGATCCCCAGTGACCCCAGTCCAGGAAACAACCGATGCAGAGTGAAAGCCTTGTCGATCTCGTGACCCGCGCCCTGGAAGACATGAAGGGACAGCAGATCCGCGTGCTGGATGTACGGGGCAAGACCCCGCTCGCGGATTTCATGGTCATCGCCAGCGGTACGTCGAACCGGCACGTGAAGTCACTGGCCGACTCGGTGGCGATCAAGGCCAAGGAGTCCGGCGTGAAGCCGCTCGGGATCGAGGGCCAGGACGGCCAGGAATGGGTGCTGGTGGATCTGAACGATGTGATCGTGCACGTGATGCTGCCCAAGGTCCGGGACTTCTACAACCTGGAGAAGCTCTGGCTCGCCGAGGATGCGGGCGTGGACACCACCCTGGCAGCCACGGATGACCCGGTTCCCGGGCCGGCCCTGATCCGGCGTATGCGCCGCTGAGCTTGCCAGCATGCGTCTGCAGTTGCTGGCGATCGGCCAGCGGATGCCGGAGTGGGTGGCGACGGGGTTCGCCGAGTACGCCGGGCGCATGCCGCGGGACATGGGTCTGACGCTGCAGGCCCTGCCCAATCCGACCCGCTCCCGGGCGATGGACACATCGACGCTGCGCAGGGTGGAGGGGCAGGCTCTGCTGGCGGCCGTTCCCGGGCAGGCGCTGGTGGTGGCGCTGGACGAGGGCGGCGACGTCGTCGACACCAGAGCCATGGCTGGGCGCCTGGCGCGCTGGCAACAGTCGGGACGGGACGTTGCCCTGGTCATCGGCGGTGCGGCCGGACTCGACGACGCGGTTCGGGAGCGGGCGGACTGGGTCTGGTCGCTGTCCCCGCTGACCTTTCCGCACATGCTGGTTCGCATCCTGGTGGCCGAGCAGCTCTATCGCGCCTGGTCGTTGCTGAACAACCACCCCTACCACCGCGCATGAGCGGGGCGCTGCTGCTTGCCTCCGCCTCGCCGCGCCGCAGGGAGCTGCTGGCGCAACTCGGCGTGTCGTTCCGGGTCGCTGCGGTGGACATCGACGAAACCCCGGGCCCCGGCGAAACGCCGCGCGATCTGGTGCTGCGTCTGGCGCGAGACAAGGCGGAGAGCGCCGTGGCGAATAGCGAGCCGGGTCAATGGGTACTCGGTGCCGATACCGTGGTTGCCGTCGGGAAGACGATACTCGGCAAGCCGGCGGATGCCGCCGAGGCGGCCGCGATGCTCGAATGCCTGTCGGGCCGCGCGCACACGGTGTACAGCGGACTGGCCCTCGCGCGCAGCGGCTTCGCGACCCGCGTGGATGCAGTCAGGACCCGGGTGTGGATGCGCGATATTGCCGCCGACGAGCTCGCGGCCTATCTCGCCACCGGGGAGCCGCTCGGAAAGGCCGGCGCTTACGCGATCCAGGGCAGGGCAGCCGCCTTCGTCCGCTTCCTGGCCGGATCCTACAGCAACGTGGTGGGCCTGCCTCTGTGCGAATTAGACGCCATGCTGCGGGAGATCCCCGGCCCGCCCGAGCGGGTGATCGACTAGTCGATCCCGAGTTTCTTCAGGCGATAGCGCATCTGGCGGAAGCTCAGGCCGAGCGTGCGGGCCGCCGCGGTGCGGTTGCCGGCCGCCTGCTCCAGCGCCGCTTCCAGTGCCCTCCGCTCCTGTTCGGCGAGGTGGTCGTCGAGGCCGACGCCATGGGTCGCGGGCATCGACGCGGAATCGGCGTTTCGATTGCGCTCCGGGAACACCAGCGTGTCGGCGTCGATGACCGGGCCATCGACCATCACCGCCGCCCGTTCCAGGATGTTCTCCAGCTCGCGAACGTTGCCCGGGAAATGGTACCCGCGGAGGCGATCGAGCGCCGCTGGCGACAGCGCCAGACCGGAGAGCTGCCATTGCGCGGCGATGTCGCGGAGGATGTGGGCAGCCAGCTCGGCGATATCCTCGGGACGTTCCCGCAGCGGCGGGGCCCGCAGTTCGACCACGTTGAGCCGGTAGAAAAGGTCCTGCCGGAAGCGGCCATGCTGCACCTCGTCGGCGAGGTTCTTGTGTGTCGCCGAGACGATGCGCACGTCCACACTCTCCTCGCGGTTGGCTCCCACGGGTTTGATCGCGCGCTCCTGCAGGGCGCGCAGGAGCTTGACCTGCAGGGCCAACGGCAATTCTGCGACCTCGTCGAGGAACAGCGTGCCACCGTGTGCCTCGCGGAACAGCCCCGTCTTGTTCTGGATGGCGCCGGTGAACGCACCCTTCTGGTGTCCGAAGAATTCGCTCTCCATCAACTCCGAGGGGATCGCCCCGCAGTTCACGGGAACGAAGGGCTGCGCCGAACGGGGACCCAGGCGGTGGATTTCGCGAGCCACCAGTTCCTTGCCCGAGCCCGATTCGCCCAGCACGATGACCGGAGCCTGGCTGCGGGCCAGTTTGCCGACCGTTGCGCGCAGTTGCATCATCGCCCCGGAGCGTCCGAGTAACGGGCTGGCCTCGTCCTCCTGTACCGGCGCCTGTGCGGCCGGCCCCGGTTCCTCCGGCCTTGCGAGCCGCAGCGCGCTGTCGACCAGCCGCCGGAGCAGCGGCAGGTCCACCGGCTTGGTGACGAAATCGAAGGCGCCCAGCTGCAGGGCCCGCACCGCCGTGTCGACGCAGCCATGCGCGGTGATGACCGCCACAGGCAGTTCCGGACAGTGCTCCTGGATGTGCTGCACGAGCTCCAGACCGTCGCCGTCGGGCATGCGCATGTCGGTGAGGCAAAGATCGAAACGCTGCTTCCCCAGCAGGTTCACGGCTTGGCGCATGCGCGTCGTGCTGACGGTCTCGATCCCCATGCGCTGCAGGGTGATCTCCAGAAGCTCGCAGATATCCGGTTCGTCATCGACGACCAGCACTTGCTTGATGCTCATCTGACGTCCTCAGGGTCTGGCGGAAGCGATCCACATCGCGCGGGCATGATGGTCGGTACGCCATCCATTCCAGGTGCAACGGGCGAACGGAAAAAACGTTCACTCACCGCGGGTTATCGGCCATTGCATGCCGTTCCTTAACATGGGCTTCCATCATGTCAGAATCCGACGGCGCAAACAGGATGCGGAAGCATCCACCGTGGGGGTGCTGCACGTACTCCAGCCCGGCGCCGTTGTTCTCGCAGATCAGCCGTGAGATGTAGAGGCCGAGGCCCGTACCCCCCGGCGCGGTCGATGTGAAGGGCTCGAACAGGTCCTCCTGCTCCCCTGGCGCAATGCCCGGACCATGGTCGATCACGTCCAGAGTCACGCCCTTGCGGATCTGCCCGGCTCCTCCGCGCAGGATGATCGGTCCGCTGTCCGGCCCGTCGTGACCTCCGTGCGTCCGCGCGTTCATGCACAGGTTCCACAACACCTGGCTGAGATGGGAGGGGTCGAACAGCACCTCCGAGTCGCGCGGGTGCACGCTGACGTGCAGGGATGCACGGGGAATCCGCAGGCCTGTGCAGAAATCCTCGGCGAAGCGATCGAGCCGATCTTCCAGTGGCAGCAGCTCGCGTTCGGCCGCCCGGCCGCTGGAGAGCCCGAGCACGTTACGGATCACGGCGTCGACGCGCTTGCTCTGCTTGTGGATGATCTCGAGGAGACGCTGGTCGGCGGCGTCGAGATTGCCGGATTCCCCGAGCAGCTGCGCGCTGTGGCTGATCGCGCCCAGCGGATTGCGGATCTCGTGCGCGATGCTCGCCGTCAGCCGGCCGATCGACTGCAGCTTGGCGGCGTGGTTCCTGCGCTTGATCTCGGCGGCGTCCTCCAGAATCAGCAATGTTCCCTGTTCACCGTCCAGGCCCAGGGGCGCCAGACGCACCGCCAGTTCGGTCTGTTCGGCGTCGCCCTGGAGTTGCTGGGACGCGGGCCGACCCTGCTCCACCCGCCAGGTCTCCACCAGCGCGGCGAGTCGCGGCGACAGGTCGCGCAGCGCGAGGCCGGCCCGCGGCGGCAGCAGGCGGCGTGCTGCCTCGTTGATGCTGCTGATCCTGCCGTCGGGGGACACTGCGACCACGCCGGCATCCATGCGCGCGATGATCTGCGCGTTGAGTTCGGCAAGGTTGGCCAGGTCCACCTCCTGGCGCGCCACCTGGGCCTCGCTGCGGCCGGCGCGCTGGGCCAGGCGCCAGGTCAGGAGCACTGCCGCGAACAGGGTCGCTCCCAGCAGGCCGGCCTGGGTCGGCGCCGGCTCGAAGGGCCAGGGCATGGCCGGACCCACCGCGAGTTCCGTGATCAGCACTGCCAGGGTCGCCAGGGCGGCGACCAGGAGGCTGATCCGACCGCTGGTCATCGTCGCGGCGGCAGCCACCGCCGGGATCAGCAGCAGGCCGAGACCGGTCTGCACGCCTCCGGTTGTCAGCAGGATCAGGCTGATGGCGCCGATATCGACCATTGCCCCGGCGATCGCCTGGTGATTCAGTTGCCTCTCGTCGGTGTCCGGGGCATTTCGGGCAAGCGCCGCCAGCACCACGGCCAGAGCCAGGTAGCTGACAGTTGCGAACAGGTAGATCCCCGGCGCTGCAGGCACGAAGCCCGGGTCGCCGGGCGCGAGGGTACCCAGCCAGAGCAGGAATGCAGCGACGAACAGGCGATACAGCGCGGTGAGCCAGAGGGATCGCGAGGTCTCGTCGTGGGCACCCACCGGGGTTCAGTCGTCGCTGCTGGAGGACTTGTCCGCCAGGGCATGATCGCGCGAACAATACATCCGCGAGCCGGATCGGTAGGCCTCGAACTGCGGTACGTGCACACCACAGTGGGCACAACGCACCACGGCACCCTGCTGCTTGATCTGTCCCGGCTCCTCGGGGGTCTTTCTGCCCGGGTTCCGCAGCAGCGTGCGCACGATGAGGAACACGCCCACGATCGCGGCGATTAGGAACAGGATTCTCATCCGTCGGATTCTAACACCGACCCTTCCCCGTTCGGATACCTTCCCGAGCGCCCCGCAGTCTACGCGCTGGCAGTTGTCGCTGGCCCGGGGGGTCGTTATGCTCCGGTCGCATGAACTTGCACGAATTCCAGGCCAAGGCCCTTTTCCGCTCCGCAGGCATCCCGGTGCCTCCGGCCGAGCTCATTACCAGGATCGGCGATGCCCGGGAGGCATGGCCGCGGCTTGAGTCCGCGGGCGCGCTGGTCAAGGCCCAGGTGCACAGTGGTGGTCGCGGGAAGGCCGGCGGGGTGGTGCAGGTGACCGGCCCGGCGGAGGCCGAGGCTGCCGTGGCGAGACTGCTCGGCACACGGCTGGTCACCGGGCAGAGCGGGCACGAGGGTCTGCCCGTGGACCAGGTCTTGATGGAGCCGGCCGTGGCGATCGCTCGCGAGTTCTACTTCGCCATGCTGGTGGATCGGGCACGGGCGTCGGTGGCGATGGTCGTGTCCGCCGAGGGCGGCATGGATATCGAGACGCTGGCCATGGAACGACCGGAGGCCGTGGTGACCATGCAGATCCATCCCGTCACCGGGGTGATGCCGTTTCACGGGCGCCGTGTCGCGCAGGTGCTGGGACTGACGGCGGAGCCTGCCCGGGCAGTGGCGAAGCTGGTCCGCGATGCCCACCGTCTGTTCCAGTCCTCGGATGCCCAGTTGCTGGAGATCAACCCGATGGTGCTGACCGCAGACGACCAGCTCCTGGCACTCGATGGCAAGCTGGTGATCGACGACTCCGCGGTCTATCGCCAGCGCGAGATCTTCGGGCTGCGCGACGCCCGCCAGCGGCACGAGGCGGAGGAACGCGCTCAGGAACACGACCTGAACTATATCCGCCTCGACGGCAACATTGGCTGCATGGTCAATGGCGCGGGGTTGGCGATGGCGACCATGGACCTGATTCAGCATCATGGCGGACAGCCCGCCAATTTTCTCGACGTGGGCGGCGGCACCACGGTGAAACGTGTGACCGAGGCCTTCAAGCTGATCCTGTCGGATACAGCGGTGCGCGCGGTGCTGGTGAATATCTTTGGAGGCATCGTCCGCTGTGACCTGATCGCCGAAGGCATCATCGCCGCAATCCGCGAGGTGCATGTCGAGGTGCCGGTGATCGTGCGCCTGGAGGGCACCAATGCCGAGGCCGGACGGGAGGCGCTGGCTGCCAGCGGCCTCGATATCGTGGCCGCGGCCGATCTCGATCGCGCCGCCCGTGCGGCCGTGGAGGCCGCCGCATGAGCATCCTCGTCGATCGTGAGACCCGGGTGATCTGCCAGGGCTTCACCGGCAAGCAGGGTACTTTCCACTCCGAACAGGCGATCGCCTACGGCACGAACCTGGTCGGCGGCGTGACGCCGGGCAAGGGCGGGCAACGGCACCTGGACCTGCCGGTCTTCGACACCGTGGCCGAGGCCGTCAGCGAGGCCGGGGCCCAGGCCAGCATGATCTATGTTCCCGCCGCCTTTGCCGCCGACGCCATCTGCGAGGCAGCCGACGCCGGCATCGAACTGGTGGTCTGCATTACCGAGGGCATTCCGATCCAGGACATGATCCGGGTCAAGCAGTTCCTCGGGCAGACCGCGGCGCGGCTGATCGGCCCGAACTGCCCGGGGATCATCACGCCCGAGGCCTGCAAGATCGGCATCATGCCCGGTTACATTCACAAGCGCGGTCGTGTCGGTATCGTGTCCCGCTCCGGCACCCTGACCTACGAGGCGGTCAAGCAGACCACTGACCTCGGGCTGGGCCAGAGCACGTGTATCGGGATCGGCGGCGACCCGATCCAGGGCATGGACTTCGTCGATTGCCTGCGGCTGTTCGCCGAGGATCCCGAGACCGAAGGCGTGCTGATGGTCGGCGAGATCGGCGGCGATGCCGAAGAACGCGCCGCGCGCTACATCCGGGAGTCCTACCCCAAGCCGGTCGCGGCCTACATCGCCGGGGCCACCGCGCCGCCCGGCCGGCGTATGGGGCACGCGGGGGCGATCATCGCCGGAGGCCAGGGCACCGCCCAGCAGAAGATCGCGGCCCTGCGCGAGGCGGGCGTGGAGATCGCCGCCAGCCCGGCCGAGCTTGGCGCCGCGATGGACCGGGCGCTGGCGTAGTCGAGCCGGATAGCGGGACTTTCGCGTCGATGTCCTCCCCTCCCATGCGCGTAGCCCTGGTGCAGATGAACCCCGTGGTCGGCGCGCTGGGACACAATGCCCGGATGATCCTGGACGCCACGGAACGCGCGCGGGCCCGGGGCGCCGCGCTGGTGGTCTGCCCCGAGCTCGCGATTACCGGATACCCGCCCGAGGATCTGCTGCTCCGGCCAAGATTTCTCGCAGATGCTGCGTCGCAAATCGAATGGCTGGCCACCCGGGTGCAGGGCATCGACCTGGTTCTGGGCGCGCCGGTGGCCACGCCGGAAGGCGTGATCAACGCGGCACTGCTGCTTCGTGAAGGCAGGGCGCAGGCGCAGTATGCGAAGCACAAGCTGCCCAACTACAGTGTCTTCGACGAGCAGAGGTACTTTCATCACGGAACCGATGCGTCCGTGATCGAGGTTGCGGGTCTGCGTATCGGGCTGACGGTCTGCGAGGACATCTGGCGGCCCGAGCCGGCGGCCCTGGCCGCAAAGGCCGGCGCCGAATTGATCCTGAACCTGAACGCGTCGCCCTACCACCGCGGCAAGGCCTCCGAACGCGAGACGGTGGTCCGGGAGCGTGTGCGCGAGACCGGCTGCCCGGTGATCTATCTCAACATGGTCGGGGGGCAGGACGAACTGGTCTTCGACGGCCGTTCGTTCCTGGTCGCCGCCGACGGGGTTGCGCAGCCGTTGCTGCCCGCTTGGATCGCCGGCCTCGCCTTCGTCGACGTCGAACGCGCAGCCGATGGCGGCCTGCGTCTGCACCAGGCCGATGCCGAACTGGAACATCCGCAGCCCGATTCGCTGCTTTGGGGCGATGACGAGGCGGGTGCGGCGGCGGAGCCGGCGGTGCCGGACCCCGAGGGCCTGGACATGTACCGCGCGCTGATGCTCGGCATCCGCGACTACGTGCGCAAGAACGGCTTCTCGGGCGTGCTCTTTGGCCTGTCCGGGGGCATCGACTCCTCGCTGACGGCGGCGCTGGCCGTGGACGCATTGGGTCCGGATGCCGTCGAGGCGGTGATGATGCCCTACCGCTACACCGCATCGATGAGCATCGAGGATGCTCGGCAGCAGGCGGTCTTGCTGGGCATCGACTATCGCGAACTGGCCATCGAACCGATGGTCGAGGCGTTCAAGGTGGGACTGCTGGAATCGTTTCCGGATCAGAGCCATGACCCTGGCGATCTCACCGAGCAGAACCTGCAGGCGCGCTGCCGGGGCGTGCTGCTGATGGCGTTGTCGAACCGCACCGGCCGGCTGTTGCTCGCCACCGGCAACAAGAGCGAAATGGCGGTGGGCTATGCCACCCTCTATGGCGACATGGCAGGCGGCTTCGCGCCGCTGCGCGACGTGACCAAGCAATGGGTGTATCGTCTGGCACGCATGCGCAATCGGATCGGGCGAGTGATTCCGGAGCGCGTGATCACGCGACCGCCGAGCGCGGAGTTGGCCCCGGATCAGGAAGATGAACACTCCCTGCCGCCGTATCCGGTGCTGGACGCGATCCTCGAGGCGTTCATCGAACAGGAGGCCTCCGTGGACGACATCGTTGCCAGGGGCTTCGAGCGGGAGACGGTGGAACGCATCGCACGAATGGTCTTTCTCGCCGAATTCAAGCGGCGCCAGGCGGCCCCGGGCGTGCGCGTTTCGGCGCGTGCCTTCGGGCGCGACCGGCGTTACCCCATTACCTCCGGTTATCAGGAAAGCCGAGGGTCTGATACCCATTCTCAGGAGAATGCATGAAGAAGATCGAAGCGATCATCAAGCCGTTCAAGCTCGAGGACGTACGCGAAGCCTTGACCGAGGCCGGCATCGCCGGAATGACGGCGACGGAGGTGCAGGGCTTCGGCCGCCAGAAGGGGCATACCGAGCTTTATCGCGGCGCCGAATACGTGGTGGACTTTCTGCCCAAGGTCAAGCTGGAAGTCGTGGTCGACGACGACCGGGTCGATTCCTGCATTGAGGCGATCATCAAGGCCTCGCGCACCGGCAAGATCGGAGACGGCAAGATCTTTGTCACAACGGTGGATCGGGCGGTGCGCATCCGTACCGGCGAGGAAGGCAGCGAGGCGCTCTAGGAGCCTGTCGGACCCCAGCGGTTCAGTTGGCGAAGAAGGGCAGGCGTTCGACCCAGCGGCGAAGCCCGCCGGCTTCGGCGCCCACCGTGATGGGCCTGCCCGCCCGAGCGGCTGCCGCGTGCTCGGGGAAATTCAGTTCCAGAACGGCCATCGTGTTATCGGCGTGATCCTCGAGGTCCAGCGCACGGTAGCTCTGGTACAGGATCGCCAGCGCCTGCGGCATCACGTCGGCACCCTGGTAGCGCTCGATCACGAACCGTGCCCGCTGTGACGCGGCCACCCAGGCCTGGCGTTCCACGTAGAATTGCGCGACCCGGAGTTCGTGGGATGCCAGTGCATTGCGGATGAAGATCATGCGCTGACGGGAGTCCTCCGCATAGCGGCTGTCCGGGAATTCATTGATCAGGCGCCCGAAGTCCTGGAAGGACTGCTGCAGCGGCTTCGTGTCCATCTCCGCCGGGTCCATCGGGAAAAGCCTGGTCAGGAACCCCTGATCGCGATTGAAGTTGATCAGGCCGCGGAGGTAGTAGGCATAGTCGAGATTGGGATGGCGCGGGTTGAGCTGCACGAATCGGTCGACGGCGGCCAGGGCGGCCTCGGGCTCCCCGGCCCTGTAGTAGGCGTAGGGGATCTCGATCTGGGCCTGCTGGGCGAAGCGGCCAAAGGGAAAGCGCGCTTCGAGGAGTTCGTAGTATTCCACTGCCTGCTCGTAATTCCCGGCGTCGAGCGCCGCCTTGGCTTCGCCGTAGAGCTGACTGGCCGACCAGTTCAGCGTCGGGTCTTCGCGCAGGCTCGCGCAGCCGGACACGGTTATGATGACGATCAGGACGATCAACGAACGGGCCAGTGACACGGCGGAGCCTCGAAACAGATGCATGACTTGCGGATTCTACAACAATGCAGCTTGGCCCCGCGCAGCCCCGATGACTGAGAAGGTCTCCACGGAATTGCCGTCCGAACTGGCCGGTATGCGCCTGGATGCTGCGCTTGCGCGGGTTCTCACGGCCTATTCGCGCAGCCAGCTCAAGCAGTGGCTGCAGGAAGGCGCGTTAACCGTGGACGGGGGGCAGCCGCTGCCGAGAGCAGTGGTTCGGGGCGGCGAGCAGGTCCGCCTGCACGTCCCCGACACCCCGGCATCGGCGGCCCAGCCTGAGCCCATCGAGCTCAACGTGGTGTATGCGGATCCGGCGATCATCGTGATCGACAAGCCGGCGGGGCTGGTGGTGCACCCCGCCGCCGGTCACCGCGAGGGCACCCTGGTCAATGCGTTGCTGCATTACGCACCCGAACTGGCTGCGCTGCCGCGCGCGGGTATCGTGCATCGGCTGGATAAGGAAACGACCGGGCTCCTGGTCGTGGCGCGCACGGCTGCGGCCCAGACGGCCCTGGTGCGACAACTCCAGGAACGCAGCGTGCACCGCGAATATCGTGCGCTGGTGCAGGGCGTGCTGATCAGCGGCGGCACGGTGGACGCGGCGATCGGGCGGCATCCGGTGGATCGCAAGCGCATGGCCGTGGTGAGCGGCGGCAAGCCGGCGGTCACCCATTATCGAGTGTTGCAGCGCCTGCGCGCGCACAGCCTGCTGCAGGTGCGCTTGGATACCGGCCGTACGCACCAGATCCGGGTGCACATGGCGCAGATCGGCCATCCGGTGGTGGGCGACCCGGTCTATGGAGGGCGGCCGCGACCGGTGCGCGACATGCAGCCCGAGGCCGCGCAGGTCCTGTCGGCGTTCCGGCGCCAGGCCCTGCACGCGGCCGTGCTCGGTCTGGCGCACCCTGTCACCGAGGAAGAGTGCCGGTTCGAGGCCCCGCTGCCTGCCGATTTCCAATCGCTTCTCGGCGCGCTCGAGAAGGACGCCGTGCAAAGCCAGGGACAATGACCGAACTCCCGCTGATCATCCCGGACTGGCCCCTGCCGGCAGGCCTGCGCGCGGTGCAGACCACGCGCGGCGGCGGTGTGAGCCGGGGCCCCTGGGACAGTCTGAACCTTGCCCTGCACACCGGCGACGATCCGGAGGCCGTGCAGGAGAATCGCGAACGGCTCGCCCGCGCGCTGGGCCTTGCCAGGATTCCATCGTGGCCGCGGCAGGTGCACGGAGCGGTCGTCGTCGAAGCAAGTTCCACGCTCGCCGCAGTGGACGCCGACGCCGTGGTTGGCCGCACGCCGGGAGAGGTCTGCAGCGTGCAGACCGCGGATTGCCTGCCGATGCTCTTCTGCAGCCGCGACGGCGCGGTGGTGGCGGCGGCGCATGCAGGATGGCGGGGCCTCGCCGGTGGGGTGCTGGAGGCGACGTTGCGGACGATGGCCCGGCCCCCGGCGGAGGTCATGGCCTGGCTGGGTCCGGCGATCGGCCCCGCAGCCTTCGAGGTCGGTCCCGAGGTGCGCGCCGCCTTCGTCTCCGATGATTCAGCGACGGCCGCTGCCTTCCGCGCCGGTGCCGGTGACCGGTGGTTCGCAGACATCTACCGCCTGGCGCGGCTGCGCCTGGAGCGCGCCGGAGTGACGGACGTCCATGGCGGCGGCCGCTGCACCTTCCGCGAATCCGAGACCTTCTTCTCCTATCGCCGCGACGGCGTCTGCGGCCGCATGGCCACCCTGATCTGGCGGGTTTCTTGAACCCTCCGATGCTCCCCCGAGAGTTGTTCGGGGGGTGACGCACGGGTCGGTATGGGTGGAACCGTTGGCCCGCCGGCGGGTGTCGGCAGCAGGGATGCTGCCGTCAAGCCTACAGGGATGTATTCACGGCGTCCCGCCGGCGGGCCAACGGTTCCACACCGTGCAACTCAGCGACGTCCTTGCTGGGGACTCTCGGCCCTTGAATACTGCGCGGATACCCCCACCTTGTGTGTCAGATCAAACCTTTTATCGAGGGGAACCAATCCATGCGTATGGATCGCCTGACCACGAAATTCCAGGAGGCCCTGGCTGACGCCCAATCGCTGGCGGTGGGCCGGGACCATCAGTTCATCGAGCCCAGCCACGTGCTCGCAGCCCTGCTCGACCAGGAGGGCGGCAGCGTCCGTTCCGTGCTGGCGCAGGCCGGCGGCAACGTGAATCAGCTGCGCTCTGCGCTGGGGGAGGCCCTCGGGCGCCTGCCGCGCGTCGAGGGCACGCCAGGCGAGGTGCACGTCTCCAACGATCTCAACCGGCTGCTGAACGTCTGTGACAAGCTCGCGCAGCAGCGCAAGGACCAGTACATCTCCTCGGAGCTGTTCCTGCTTGCCGCGGTCGAGGACCGCGGCGCGGTGGCCGAGATCCTGAAGAAGAGCGGGGTGACCAAGAACAACCTCGAGAAAGCCGTGGAGCAGATGCGCGGCGGCGCCAGCGTCGACGATCCGAACGCCGAGGACACCCGCCAGGCGCTGGACAAGTACACCATCGACCTGACCGAGCGCGCCGAGCAGGGCAAGCTCGACCCGGTGATCGGCCGCGACGACGAGATCCGCCGCGCGATCCAGGTCCTGCAGCGCCGGACCAAGAACAACCCCGTGCTGATCGGCGAGCCCGGGGTCGGCAAGACCGCGATCGTCGAGGGACTGGCGCAGCGAATCATCAACGGTGAGATTCCCGAGGGATTGAAGGACAAGCGCGTGCTGGCGCTGGACCTTGGCGCGCTGCTGGCCGGGGCCAAGTACCGAGGCGACTTCGAGGAGCGGCTGAAGGCCGTGCTGAAGGACCTGTCCAAGGAAGAGGGTCGGGTGATCCTGTTCATCGACGAGATCCACACCATGGTCGGCGCGGGCAAGGCCGAGGGCGCGATGGACGCGGGTAATATGCTGAAGCCGGCGCTGGCACGCGGTGAACTGCACTGCATCGGCGCCACGACGCTGGACGAGTACCGCAAGTACATCGAGAAGGACGCGGCGCTGGAGCGGCGTTTCCAGAAGGTGCTAGTCGACGAACCGACCCTGGAGGACACCATCGCCATCCTGCGTGGCCTGAAGGAACGCTACGAGGTGCACCACGGGATCGAGATCACCGATCCGGCGATCGTCGCCGCCGCGCAGCTCTCGCAACGCTACATCACCGACCGGCAGCTGCCGGACAAGGCGATCGACCTGATCGACGAGGCGTCCTCGCGCATTCGCATGGAGATCGATTCCAAGCCCGAGGAGATGGACCGGCTCGACCGGCGCCTGATCCAGCTGAAGATCGAGCGCGAGGCGATGAAGAAGGAGACCGACGAGGCCTCGAAGAAGCGCCTGGGTATCCTCGAGGAGGAAATCGACCGGCTGCAACGCGAGTACTCCGACCTCGAGGAAATCTGGAAGGCGGAGAAGTCCGCCGTCACCGGTGCCGCCCAGGTCAAGGAGGAACTCGAGCGCGTACGCATGGAACTGGAGACCGCACGCCGCGCCGGCGACCTGACGCGCATGTCGGAGCTGCAGTACGGGAAGATCCCGGAACTGCAGAAGGCGCTGGAGCAGGCCTCCGAGCAGGAGGGCAAGGAGACGCGCCTGCTGCGCACCAAGGTGACCGACGAGGAGGTCGCCGAGGTGGTCTCGCGCTGGACCGGAATTCCGGTTTCGAAAATGCTCGAGGGTGAGAAGGACAAGCTACTGCGCATGGAGGAGGCCGTCGCGCGCCGCGTGGTCGGCCAGGAAGAGGCCGTGCGCGCGGTGGCGAACGCGATCCGGCGTTCCCGCGCGGGTCTCTCGGACCCGAACCGGCCCAACGGGTCGTTCCTGTTCCTTGGTCCGACCGGAGTCGGCAAGACCGAGCTGACCAAGGCGCTGGCGTCGTTCCTGTTCGACACCGAGGACGCGATGGTCCGCATCGACATGTCCGAGTTCATGGAGAAGCACTCGGTGGCCCGACTCATCGGCGCCCCTCCGGGCTACGTCGGCTACGAGGAGGGCGGTTATCTGACCGAGGCGGTGCGGCGCAAGCCCTATTCGGTGATCCTGCTCGACGAGGTGGAAAAGGCGCACCCGGACGTCTTCAACGTGCTGTTGCAGGTATTGGACGACGGTCGCCTGACCGATGGGCACGGCCGCACCGTGGACTTCCGCAACACCGTGATCGTGATGACCTCGAACCTCGGTTCGCAGCTGATCCAGGAGATGGCCGGCGAGGAGCACTACGAGCAGATGAAGGCTGCGGTGATGGAGGTCGTCGGGCAGCATTTCCGGCCGGAGTTCATCAACCGGGTCGATGATGTCGTGGTCTTCCATCCGTTGGGCCGGGAGCAGATCCGGGCGATCACCGATATCCAGCTCGGCCTGCTGCGCAAGCGCCTGGCCGAACGCGATATGGGCCTGGAGATCAGTGCGGAGGCACTGGATCGTCTCGGCGAGGCCGGTTTCGACCCGGTCTACGGTGCCCGGCCGCTGAAACGGGCCATCCAGACGCAGGTGGAGAATCCGTTGGCGCAGGCGCTGCTTTCCGGGCGGTTCGCTCCCGGGGATACCGTCCGTGTCGATGTCGACGCCGCCGGGCTGACCGTCAACGTCTGAGTGGGTCGGGCCCGGCGGAGGCCGGAAACACCGGGATGTCGATGTCCCTGTTCGGCATCGCGGTTTTTGCCTATGGGCGCCCGGCATTGTTTCATGCGTGTTCAACCGCAACGAAAGGATTCCCGATGAGTGACGACAGCCTGCAACTGTCCGGTGAACTGT
>SKJG01000128.1 GCA_007116035.1 Thioalkalivibrio sp. | reverse complement strand
GTAAGCCGCTGGCAAGCGGACGCCGCGTTGGCGACCCTCGTGGTAACCCCTATGTTCCGCCGGGGTCGGTGTGCCTACTCTGTAGGGGCGACGAGCCGCATCCGGAGTAACGGGTCGGGATGGTGGTATTCGATTGCACGGTGCCGCGAGTCAGCGGATTCGCGGAGCCCGAATGGGCTGGGCATTTCACTGGGTGGATGCTGAAGCGACGAACTGGAGGAATAGGATGCACGTCGGATTCCTGGTGTTCGCCGGAGCCTCGCTGCTGCTGGTCGCTCTGGGCGGCTGGCTCTGGCCGCCGGTGTACTGGGCCGCGCTCCTGATCGTCCCGCTGGTGGCGCTGGGGTCCTACGATCTGCTGCAGACGCGGCACTCGATCCGGCGCAACTTTCCGCTGGTCGGTCGGGGACGATGGCTGATGGAGTTCCTGCGGCCATTTGTGCGCCAGTATTTCGTTGAGTCCGATACCGACGGGGCCCCGGTCAACCGGATGTTTCGCAGCATCGTGTACCAGCGGGCCAAAGGGGAACTGGAGACCGTTCCCTTCGGAACCCGGGTGGATGTTTATCGCAACGGGTACGAGTGGATCGGTCATTCAGCAGCGGCGATACGGGCCTCCGATGTGCTGGATCTGCGCATCGATGTCGGTGGTCCGGATTGCCGTCAGCCCTACCGGGCCAGCATCTTCAATATCTCGGCGATGAGTTTCGGCGCGCTGAGCCCGAACGCCATTCTGGCCCTGAACCGGGGGGCGGCCATCGGCGGATTCGCCCACAACACCGGCGAGGGCGGGCTCGCGCCATGTCACCTGGAGCACGGCGGGGACCTGGTGTGGCAGATCGGCACGGGCTACTTCGGCTGTCGGGACGCAAGGGGCGGTTTCGACGACGAGGCGTTCGAAGAGAAGGCGGCCCTTCCCGCAATACGCATGATCGAGGTCAAGCTCTCGCAGGGCGCGAAGCCGGGGCATGGCGGCATCCTGCCGGCGGAGAAGAATATCCCGGAGATCGCCGCGATCCGTGGCGTCGAGCCCGGTACCCAGGTGGATTCGCCGCCCGCCCACAGCGCGTTCGATTCCCCACTCGGCCTGCTGGATTTCGTCGCCCGGCTGCGCGAGCTTTCCGGCGGCAAGCCGGTCGGTTTCAAGCTGGCGATCGGACGCAAGAGTGAATTCATCGCGATCTGCAAGGCGATGGTCACGACCGGCATCCTGCCGGACTTCATCACCGTCGATGGTGGGGAGGGCGGCACCGGTGCCGCGCCGCTTGAATACGCGAACTCGGTGGGCATGCCGCTGCGCGAGGCGCTCGCGTTTGTCGACGATTGCCTGACCGGGTTCGGACTGCGCGCCTCCATCCGGATCATCGCCTCCGGCAAGATCCTGACCGGTTTTCATCTGGTGAAGAATCTCGCGCTGGGGGCCGATCTCTGTAACAGCGCGCGCGGCATGATGTTCGCCCTCGGATGCGTGCACTCGCTCACCTGCAACACCAACCGTTGCCCCTCCGGTGTGGCGACACAGGATCCGCGGCTGTACCGGGGCCTCGTGGTGGCGGACAAGGCGGAGCGCGTCGCGCAGTTTCACGCGAAAACGGTGCACGCCACCGCGGAATTGATCGCGTCGGCCGGCCTGTTTCACACCTCGGAACTGAACCGCACCCACATCTACCGGCGTGTCGATCAATTCCAGATCCGGCGTTACGACGAAATCTTCCCTTACGTCGCTGCCGGGATTCTCGGCGATCCCGCAACGGCGCCGGGGGCGTTCGCCGTACACCTGGAGGAAGCTGACCCGGAGCGTTTCATGCCCCGTTATTGCCTGACCCGGACAGACAATCCCTGCGGGGATCCACACCGCCCGTGCACGACACGGCAACACGATGGGGAAAACCGTTTATGAAGGCATCGGATCTGTTCGTGAAGGCCCTGGAGTCCGAGGGCGTCGAGTACGTCTTCGGGATTCCGGGAGAGGAAAACCTGGACTTCCTGGAGTCTCTGCGTCCGTCGTCCATCCGGCTCGTCCTGACCCGCCACGAGCAGGCCGCCGGTTTCATGGCGGCGACATACGGGCGTCTGACCGGGAAGACCGGCGTCTGCCTGTCCACGCTCGGACCCGGAGCCACCAACCTCGTCACCGCCGCCGCCTACGCCCAACTCGGCGCGATGCCGATGCTGATGATCACCGGCCAGAAGCCGATCAAGGCGAGCAAGCAGGGCGAGTTCCAGATCCTGGATGTGGTCGACATGATGCACCCGATCACCAAGTACACGCGCCAGATCAGCAGCGGGGCCAACATCCCGGCCCGGGTGCGCGAGGCCTTCCGGCGCGCTGAAGATGAGCGGCCCGGCGCGGTGCACCTGGAGCTGCCCGAGGACATTGCCCGCGAAGAGACAGAAGCACCGGTCATTCCACGCAGCCGGTTCGAAACACCCCGCGCGAGCGTGGGCTCGATCGCTGCGGCGGTGGAGATGATCGAGGCGGCCCGGCATCCTCTGCTGCTGGTTGGCGCCGGTGCGAATCGGCGGCAGACCTGCCGCGCGCTCCCGGCGTTCGTGGAAAAGACCGGCATCCCGTTCTTCAGCACCCAGATGGGCAAGGGCGTGATCGACGAACGCCACCCACTGTTTCTCGGTAACGCCGCATTGTCGGGGGATGACTTCCTGCACCGTGCAATCGAGGCCGCGGATCTGATCATCAACGTCGGGCATGACGTGGTGGAGAAGCCGCCGTTCATTATGGGGCGGCCGGAGAATGCGCCGCCGCACGTGGAGGAGGCCGCCCGGGCCGGTGAGGCAAGGGTGATCCACGTGAACTACGTGACGGCGTCCGTGGATGCGGTGTATCACCCGCACCAGGGCGTGATCGGCGATATCGCGGACAGCGTCGAGCGGCTGACCGCGGCGGTCACGCCGCCGGCGCACTGGGACTTCACCCGGTTTCTCGAGGTGAAGAGCTACCTGGATGAACACCTGCGCGAGGGTGTCGAAGACGACCGGTTCCCGATGTACCCTCAGCGGTTGGTGGCCGATATCCGCGCTGCATTGCCCGATGACGGGATCGTCGCGCTGGACAACGGCATCTACAAGCTCTGGTTTGGGCGCAATTACCGGGTCCGGCAGCCGAATACCGTGCTGCTGGACAATGCGCTTGCTTCGATGGGCGCCGGACTGCCCTCGGCGATGGCCGCGAAGATGGTGCATCCCGACCGTCCGGTGGTCGCCGTCTGCGGCGACGGTGGCTTCATGATGAATTCGCAGGAACTCGAGACTGCGGTGCGCCTCCGATTGAACCTCGTGGTACTGATCCTGCGCGATGACGCCTACGGCATGATTCGCTGGAAGCAGGCGGAGATGGGTTTCGGGGACTACGGCCTCACTTATGGGAACCCCGATTTCGTGCGTTACGCCGAGGCCTATGGAGCGCAGGGGTATCGGGTCGAGTCCGCGGACGCGTTGCAGCCGCTGCTCGCCTCCTGCCTCGCGGCGCCCGGGGTGCATGTGATCGATGTGCCGGTCGACTACAGCGACAACGATCGCATCCTGAACCGGGAGATCAAGGCCCGGAGCCGCGCGATCTGAGGTTCCCGTATCGCCCCGCAACCCAGGCCCGATGGAGGTGCCCATGTCCACACTCTTTGAATCCCTGGTCGCCGGCGAACACGAGCGTGCCGGCCGCCTGCCGGTGTTCGCCCCGTTCGACGGGGTGCTCATCGCTGAGGTGGAGACGGTCGGCGAGTCCGGCGTCGGGCAGTCGCTGGAGACCGCGTACCGGCTGTTTCGCGATCGCCGGCGCTGGCTTCCGTTGGAGCAGCGGATCGAAATTCTCGAGCGCACTGGGCAGATTCTTCGCGAGCGGGCCGAGATGCTTGCGCTGGAGGCGGCCCGCGAGGGAGGCAAGCCGCTGATCGATTCACGGGTCGAGGTGGCTCGCGCGATCGATAGCATCCGCCTGTGCGTGGATTGCCTGCGCACCGACGGCGGCGAGGTGGTCCCGATGGGCATCAACGCGGCTTCGGCCGGCAGGCGCGCGTTCACCGTGCCCGAGCCCATCGGTGTGGTGGTGGCCGTGAGCGCGTTCAATCACCCCCTGAACCTGATCGCCCACCAGGTCGGCCCGGCCATAGCCGCCGGGTGCCCGGTGGTCGTGAAGCCCGCCGAGGATACCCCGCTGTCGTGCTTCCGCTTCGTGAGGGTCCTGCGCGAGGCCGGGCTGCCGGAGGAATGGTGCCAGGCCCTGGTGACCCGTGATCTCGAGGTGGCCACGGGTCTGGTGAGCGATCCGCGGCTCGGTTTCCTTAGCTTCATTGGCAGTGCGAGGGTCGGCTGGAAGCTGCGCTCCCTTCTCGCGCCTGGGACCCGCTGTGCACTGGAACACGGTGGTGCCGCGCCGGTGATCGTGGCCGCCGACGCCGATCTCGATGCAGCCATTCCGAAGCTTGCCAAGGGCGGTTTCTATCACGCCGGGCAGGTCTGCGTGTCGGTGCAGCGCGTCTTCGCGCACCGGACCATCGCCGGGGAAGTCGCGGCCCGGCTGGCGGAGGCGGCGGAGGGGCTGCGGATTGGGGATCCGACCCTGCCAGATACCGAGGTGGGTCCTCTGATCCGCGAGGCCGAGGTGCAGCGGGTCGACGATTGGGTTCGCCAGGCCGCATCCCGGGGTACCCGCGTTCTCACCGGCGGCGAGGTACTGTCAAAGAGCACCTACGCCTGCACTGTGCTCGACGATCCGCCCCCGGACACGAGGGTCAGTACCGAGGAGGTCTTCGGCCCAGCAGTCTGCGTCTACCCCTTCGACGATCTCAATGATGCGGCGGCCCGGGCCAACGGGCTGCGCTGGGCATTCCAGGCGGCGGTATTCACCCGCGACATGGCCACGGCGATGGAGGCCTGCCATGCCCTCGACGCCTCGGCCGTGATGATCAACGACCATACCGCGTTCCGGGCGGACTGGATGCCCTTCGCCGGGCTGCGTGAGTCAGGCCTCGGCGTCGGCGGCATCCCCTACACCCTGCGCGATATGCAGGTCCGCAAGCTGATCGTGGTCCACTGACCGAGCCGCGGCCGACGCCGCAGCGGTGAGAGGAGGGCAGTTCGCTCAGCACGGGTCGAGGTGGCGCAAACGCGCGCTCGCTGCGCAAACAGTTCTGACCGAGTCTCCCCCGGCTGCGGCTATTCCTTAGGCAATCCCACGTAGGGTTTTCGTTTTCAGTCAGTGGTTTACTGTACTCAAGGTCATCGCCATACAGCAACGGAGATGAACCCCGGCGGAGCCGAACTCCGCCTTCCAGACCCGCCACTGATGCAAGGAGTCTAAGATGAAAACGCTACGTACTTTCGGTTCTCCCATCGCTCTCGTCGCCGCGCTCGCGCTCGCCGCACCGCTGCTGATCGCAAACGCCACGGCCTCCGGTGCGAGTGTCGACCGCACGATCGTGATCGATTCGAGCACCCGCTGGGTCAACGTCATCGGAGGCGATGTCATTCGCTTCAACGCCAATGGCCAGAGCTTCGATTACCGCTTCAACTCCTATACCCAATCCAGGGTGTACGATCTGGGCAAGATCGCGCCGGCCGGAGCGCTCAACCGTTCCGTGAAGGTCTACGTGACTGCTGATGACCGGTATACCGGTTGATGCCGTATCCGTGCTCGGGGGAGCCCCGGGAGAGCGACACCTCAAGGACTGGCGGTGCGCTCTTCTGCCCCCGAGGCAGGGCGGATGACAGCCTTCTGCCTTTTTCCGCGAATGGCGGACGCGTTTCACGCCAATCTGCATTAGAGATCTGGAGTCGGTGGAACCGCGACCACGTGACCACGACGCACCGGCTCCTTGAAGTGAAACTCAACGGCATGATTGCCGATGGAAAAGTCGCCGCGGGCACGTGGCCAGGCACAGGCGTGCACCTGTGCGTCCGTCCACTCGAACAGCTCCTGCAGTGCAAGCGCGATGCGCGCCCGTGCCGAGTATTCGAGCCCGTGTGCAGTCCATGCGGTCCTTGCGGCAGCGCGGCGGAGCCAGCCCTCCTGTACGAACCCGCCGGTGAACAGCGCCCGGAGCAGTCCGTCGCCGAGGTTCCGACGAAGGTCTTCGAGCGTTACCTCCGGATCGGCGTTCGGGTCGATCTCCGCGGCCAACGAGGCAGGGAGCAGATCCTTCCAGTCTGGCCCGGCAACGAGACCGGACAGCAGGTCCTCGTCGATGATCTGCTGAAAATCGGCCACGGGGTCGGAGCCGGTACGCTCGGCGAGTTGGACCAGCGCACCGGCCTCATCGAGGTAGCCGGAGAGGCGGAAACCGCAGAGGTGGTGATCGACCAGATCGTGTACGAAGACGGAGGTGGGGATGCGTTCCCCCGTGTACGGGGTCGCTGCAATCACGTCCACGCCCAGATCCGGGAGATCGAGTTTCCAACCCCTTGCACCGAAGCCGTCGTCCCACTGTTCGGCGTAGAGAGCGGGCACGACGACCGGGGTTGCAGAAGCGGGCACAGTCGAGGACATCTTGGTTTTCACCTGAGCTGATTGGCCTTCCAGTTTACCGACCGGTCAACTAGACTTCCAGTGCATGGACACACAAAAGAACCAGCCGGACTCCCGAACCGCATTGCTGCAAGCGGCGCGCGACCTGATCTTCACGCGCAGCTTCGAGCACGTCGGGACCGCGGAGATCTGCGAACGCGCCGGGGTCCGCAAGGGCAGCCTGTACCACTTCTTCAGCAGCAAGGAGGACCTGGTTCTGGCCATGCTCGACGCGCTGATGGACGACTTCGAGCGCGCAGTCCTGGTGCCCAGCCTGGAAGGGCCCGGATGCATTCGGGAGCGGATCGATGCCTTTGTCCAAGCGATCCACGGCTTTGAAGCCGCTGTGCACCGCGAGTCCGGATACTTGCCCGGTTGCCCGTTTGGCAACCTGATCGTGGAGGCCGGCACCTACAGCCCCGGGCTGCGACAGGCCGTGAAGCGTCATCTGGACCGGGTTGCCGGTCACTTCCAGCGCTGTCTGCAGGAAGGTATCGACCGCGGTGAGCTTCCCGCCCACACGGATGCGCTCGCCTTGGCGGAACGCTGGCTGGCACTGATGGAGGGCATCCTGGTGATGGCCAAGGTGGACCAGGATCCCGCCACCATCCTGCGGCTTGGACCGGCACTGCATGTGCTGATCGGGGTATCCGGTCCACACACCACTTCTGAGGACCCACCCGAGGGTGCAGCGGGCGGCAATGCTTGATCCTGAGTAACACCAAAAACGAGGAGGCAGCCATGAATCACGCCGATTTCCCCCTGCACGACCGCGGCAGTGCGCCCGGTGCCGCAACGGCCTTCGACCGCGCCGAGGCTGCGTTTGGCATGATCCCGAATCTCACACGCAAGATGGCAACTTCACCCGCCCTCGCGCAGGCCTACCTGGAGCTCACCGGGCTGTTCGAGGGCTGCTCGCTGTCGGCACAGGAACGCAGCGTGGTCCTGCTGACGGTCAGCCGATTTCATGGCTGCGACTATTGCATGGCGGCCCACAGCATGACTGGTCGGATGACCGGCTTACCGGACGCAGCGGTCGATGCGCTGCGCGAGGACCGGCCACTCGTGGATGCCCGCCTGGAGGCGTTGCGGCAATTCGTGCGCGCGATGCTCGAGAAGCGCGGCTGGGTCGACCCGGCTGACACCAGCGCCTTCCGGGACGCCGGGTACAGCGAGCAGCATGTCCTCGACGTGATCCTCGGCATCGGCTTGAAGACGCTTTCCAACTATACCAACCACATCGCCGGGACCCCGGTCGACGAAGCCTTCGCGCACGAGCGCTGGACCGCTCCGGGCAGTTCCTGAAACAGGACCTGAAGCGAAAGGCTGCCACGTGCAAACCGACGAAGCCAAGCCTGCAGAGGTGCGACACCCCGAGCGTCAGCGATAGACTGATGCATATCAAGCAAGACCTTGGGGGCCAGGCGAGAAAAACCTTCGAGGAATCGATGCGGCAAATTGACGGTGTCGGCGCCCCACGCGTCCATGCCGGTCAAGGCTATTTTTTGCTGGTGGCTTTCAATCCTGCGGCGCCCTCGACAGCAGCGTTGCTGGCTAAGGTTCAGTCTTTCGTTGGAACGTCCAATTTGTTGGCGCATAGCAAAAACGGACAACAACTCCTCCTCAGTGTCCGGTTGGCGCTCCATGACTGCCGCAGCTGGTCGCGGCTCGAGTGCCCGGTTTGGGCCGGTTGGCGGCCGATCAGGCGCAGATATGTCTCTCTAGAAAATGCCGCCGCCGGTTCCTATTTCCAGAGTGGCTCGGCATCCAGGTGCCGCGCGAGTTCCATGGCGTCGTGCAGAACCCGGCCGACGACAACCCGGTCGTGCTCCACTCGGTAAATCAAGAAATGCCTTGGGCGGCGCACGATGCCGGTTTCCGTTCGCGCGCGCTCCCGGCTCAGATGCAGGTGCCAGGATCGCACGCCGTCGCCAAGCTCCGGCCGTTCGACGCTGCCGCTCCGATCGGGCTGGCTGGAGATGTCACGCAGCGCGGTGACCAGCAGGGTTTCGTAACGTTTGCGGGCCGCTTCTCCGAACTGACTTTGTGTCCAGGCGAGGATGTCGATGAGATCCGCCTGCGCAGTGGTGGAGAGTCGATAGCGCGCCATCAACCTGCCAACTTAACTCGGTTGGCGGCGTGCTGCCCCAGTTGGCTCATGAATTCCTCGATACCGTCCTCGACGATATCGACATAACGCCCTGCGGTGATGTCGGCCCAGCCCTTCTCGGCCGCTTGCTGCAGCGCCTGCAGCTTGGCCGCTTCGAGCCGTTCGCGCTGCTCGATCAGGCGCAGCCCCTCGCGCAGCACCTCGCTGGCGTTCTGGTACCGCCCCGATTGCACCAGGGTTTCGACAAGCTCTTGCTGATGGTCGCTGAGCACCACGTTGCGGGTCGGCATGGCGGATTGACTCCTATGACGAAAACATCCTGAGCATAGCAGTGCTGGCAGATTATGCCAATCAACGCGCTCGACGCGGACTCGCTCACACGCCCCGACCGCGCTCGTCCCGACCGATCCCGAGAGAGCTTGCAGCGATATTTGACCTCCAGAGCCCCAGGTGGCTCTTGTGGAGCGATCTCCGCAAGGGGCGAGGTCCGTCTCCTCCGCAGTCGGTGGCTGTCCACGACCC
>SKJG01000025.1 GCA_007116035.1 Thioalkalivibrio sp. | reverse complement strand
GTGTTCTGGATGCGCAAGGTCGAGGCCATGCTCCGCATCCCCAACCAGCTGACCGACATCGACCTCGCCCGGGTGGTGCCCGATCCGGCGGTCCGGGCACCGCTCGAGGGCCGCAGCCTGGTGGTGCGGCGTCTGCGCGCGTTGCCGGTAGAAGCGGTCGTGCGCGGGTACCTGATCGGCTCCGGCTGGAAGGACTACCAGGCCTCCGGCGCCGTCTGCGGCATCGCCCTTCCGGAAGGACTGGAGCTCGCCGACCGGCTGCCGGAGCCGCTGTTCACCCCGAGCACCAAGGCCGGCGCGGGTGAACACGACGCCAACATCGACTTCGAGCACGTGGTGGGCCTGCTCGGCCAGGAGACCGCCGAAGAGGTGCGCGACAGTGCGCTTGCCATCTACGCGATGGCACGGGAACACGCGCGGCGCCGGGGCATCCTGATCGCCGACACCAAGTTCGAGTTCGGACAGGACGCAGAAGGACGGTTGCACTTGATCGACGAGGTACTGACACCGGATTCCTCGCGCTTCTGGCCCGAGGAACGCTACCGCCCCGGCATCAGCCCGGAATCCTTCGACAAGCAGTTCGTCCGCGACTACCTGGAAGGGCTGGACTGGAACAAGAAGGCTCCCGGCCCGGAGATTCCCGAGGCCATCGCCGCGCGCACGGCCGAGCGTTACCGGGAGGCTCTGCGGCGGCTCACCGCCGATCCTGCATGAACGCTCTGCAGCCCTCTCGAGTCGGCGGCGGCCTGTTCGTGACGGGCACCGACACGGGTGTCGGAAAGACCTTCATCGCCTGCGCGATCGCACGCAACTGGCGCGCGATCGGCGTCGATGTCGCCCCGCGCAAGCCGGTGGAATCGGGCTGCCCGGAACGGGATGGCCACCTGTTCCCCGCCGACGCCGCGCTGCTCGCGGCCGCCGCCGGCCTGCCGGCCACCCGGATCGGCGAAGTGAACCGCTATCGGCTCGCCGAGCCCCTGGCCCCGGACCTGGCCGCCCGCCTCGCCGGACGGCCGCTCCACCTCGCCGATTTGGTCGCCGCCTGCGCCCGGCCCGAGGGCGCCTGGCGCATCACGGAAGGCGCGGGCGGTTTCTATTCGCCGCTGTGCGAGGACGGCCTGAACGCCGACCTCGCTCAGGCACTGGGCGATCCCGTACTGCTGGTGGCGGAGGACCGCCTCGGCACGCTGAGCGGCTGCCTGCTGGCGCTGGAGGCGCTGGACCGGCGCGGACTGACGGTTGCAGGGATCGTCTTGAACCGCCGGCAGTGCGACGCCCACCCGGCCATGGACAACCGGATGACCCTGGCTCAGCGCAGCGGTCTCCCGGTGTGGTCGATTCCCGAGGGAGCGCCCCCGGCGGAGGTGGATCAGATGCTCTCGGCGTCGAGTTCCTCGATGGTCAGTCCGCCCGAGCCCGGCTCGGCGGGCTCGAACCCCTGAGGGGGCGAGATATCGGGGGCGGCCTCCTCCGGACGCGCCGGTGCCGCAGGTGCCTGCCGGAATCTGGCCAGATCCTCGCGCAGGGCGTGGGTGCCCGGGTGGTCGACGCGCCGCCCCTCGATGATGTGCACGGGGCGCAGCTTCTCGCCATAGTAGGCTTCGTTGAAGTCATCCCGGATACGCAATCTCGAACCCTCGAGGCTCATGCCGAGAAAGGCGCCCTGGGACCGCGCGTAGGACAGGAAATCAGCCGTGACCGTGGCGCTGCGGCCCGCGCCCACGGGACCCGCCGCCACCGAGGCATCGCCGCCGAGCCGGAACGCCGTGGCAAACAAGGAGTCCACGGCATTCTGCGTGCGTGCAACGATCACCACCTCGGCCACCTCACCGCCGAACTGCACACCCAGGCTCACCGAGCCCAGCGAGTAGAACGCGACCGGACTGAAGTCCCCGCGGACCTCGTCCCAGGCCATGAACACGCCGAGCCCCCCCGAGCCACCGACAAAGAAGCCGCCACGGATCACGCGCGGGAAGATCAGCACACCCTTGGCGGTCCGCAGGTCGCTGAGCAAGGCCTCGTAGTCGGGATGGGTGGCCATCGTGTTCACGGTCGCGCGGGCATCGTCGATCACCTGCTGGGGATCCACGTCGCGAGTCAGGAACTGCCCCTGCACGGCCCCGGAAAAGGCCCAAAGGGCCAGCAGCAACAGCGTGGCAAATCTCTTCATCTGGATACTCCTAAGGACAGGGATTGACCCCGGCAGCATGCGCCGGAGGGCCTGAACGCCAGTTTAACGCGACGATCCGCCGTGTGGGTCCTCCGCGTCATTTTCAAAAAAAGGGGAGCCTACGCTCCCCTTGGCACTCCCTGTGACGGAAGACGCTCACGGGCCGGGGCCCGCGAGCGGTCCGCTCTCCTGTCTGCAGACTGGCTCAGTTGACCTTCGGGTCCAGTTCGCCGGCCTTGTAGCGGGCGACCATCGTGTCCAGGTTCACCGGCTTGATCTTGGAGGCCATGCCGGCGCACCCGAAGGCCTCGTAACGAGCCTGGCAAATTTCCTTCATGGCCTTGGTGGAGGCGATCAGGAACTTGCGCGGATCGAACTCCTTCGGATTCTCCGCGAGGAACTTGCGGATCGCGCCGGTGGAGGCCATGCGCAGGTCGGTGTCGATGTTGACCTTGCGCACGCCGTGCTTGATGCCTTCCTGGATTTCCTCGACCGGTACGCCGTAGGTCTCGCCCATGTCACCACCGTACTGGTTGATGATCGCCAGCCACTCCTGCGGCACCGACGAAGAACCATGCATGACCAGGTGGGTGTTGGGGATGCGCGCATGGATCTCCTTGATGCGCTGGATCGCCAGAATGTCGCCTGTCGGAGGGCGGGTGAACTTGTAGGCACCGTGCGAGGTGCCGATGGCGATCGCCAGTGCGTCCACACCGGTCTGCTTGACGAAGTCAGCGGCCTCGTCGGGGTCGGTCAGCAGCTGGTCGTGCGACAGCACGCCCTCGGCGCCGGAGCCATCCTCTTCACCGGCCATGCCGGTCTCGAGCGATCCGAGGCATCCCAACTCGCCTTCGACCGAAACGCCGACCGCGTGTGCGAGTTCGGAAACCTTGCGGGTGGTCTCGACGTTGTACTCGTAGGTGGCCGGGGTCTTCATGTCGGGCATCAGGGAGCCGTCCATCATCACCGAGGTGAACCCGGACTGGATGGAGCGGAAGCACACCGCGGGCTCGGCGCCGTGGTCCTGGTGCAGCACGACCGGGATGTCGGGGTACTGCTCGACCGCGGCGATGATGATGTGGCGCAGGAAGGGCTCACCGGCGTATTTCCGCGCGCCAGCCGAGGCCTGGATGATCACGGGGGAATCGACCGCGGCCGCGGCCTCCATGATCGAGTGGACCTGCTCCATGTTGTTGGCGTTGTAGGCCGGCATGCCGTAGCCGTGCTCGGCAGCGTGGTCCAGCAACTGGCGAAGTGAAATCAGTGCCATGGGTGTTCCTCCTTACAGGATTCGGGTGGGGATGGATCAGTGCTCTTCGCAGGAATGGTATCAGTTCAGCGGGACGGTCTCGCCCACGCGCACGATCTTCATGGCGTTGGTGCCGCCCTGCACGCCATTGAGGTCGCCCTTGGTGATGATGACCAGCTCGCCCTCCTTCACGACGCCCTTGTCCAGGAGCAGGCGAATGGCCTCCCGGTTGGTCTCTGCATGGGTATCGGGGACGGTCGGAAGGCGCACCGGATAGACCCCCCGGTACAGGGTCAGACGGCGGCTGGTCTTGTGGTGCTGGGTCAGCGCAAAGATCGGAATTCCGGAACTGATGCGCGACATCCACAGCGGCGTGGAGCCGGACTCGGTCAACGCCGCGATTGCAGCGACGTCGAGGTGATTCGCCGTGTACATCGTGGCCATCGCGATGGCCTCGTCGACGCGACCGAAATAGCTGTCCATGCGATGGGTCGACTGCCTCGCGGCGCGCTGGCGTTCGGCCGCCTCGCAGATCCGGCTCATGCTGTCGACCACCTTGTCCGGGTACCGGCCAGTCGCCGTCTCGCCCGAGAGCATCACCGCATCAGTACCATCGAGTACCGCATTGGCCACGTCGAAAACCTCGGCCCGCGTCGGGATCTGGTTCAGGATCATCGACTCCATCATCTGGGTCGCGGTGATCACCACACGGTTCAGCTTGCGCGCACGGGTGATCAGGTTCTTCTGTACCGCCGGCAACTCGGCGTCACCGATCTCCACCCCAAGGTCGCCGCGCGCAATCATGATCACGTCGGAGGCGGAGATGATCTCGTCAATCAGCTCCAGCGCCTCGGCGCGTTCGATCTTGGCGCAGATCGCAGCATCGCCGCCGGCCTCGCGCAACAGAGTCCGGGCAAGGTGGATGTCCTGCGCCGAGCGCGGAAACGAGACGGCCAGGAAGTCGACCTCGAGTTCGGCCGCCAGGCGGATATCGTCGCGGTCCTTTTCGGTAATCGCGGGCGCGGACAGACCGCCGCCCTGCCGGTTGATTCCCTTGTTGTCGGACAGCGTGCCGCCCACCAGCACCGTCGTCTCGATGCGCAGCCCCTCGACCGCATCCACCTTCAGGACGAGACGGCCGTCGTCGAGCAACAGCACGTCGCCGGCATGCACGTCGCCGGGCAGATCCGTGTAGGTCAATCCGACCTGGGTCTGGTCACCCGCATCCGGCGCCAGGCCCGCGTCGAGCGCGAAAGTGTCGCCTTCGTTCAATTCGACCTTCACGTCGCGAAAGCGGGCAATGCGGATCTTGGGGCCCTGCAGGTCGCCAAGCACGCCGACGCAGCGGCCGACACGATCCGCGATCTCGCGCAGACGCCGCACCCGCTGCCGATGGCTGTCGGGATCCCCGTGGGAAAAATTGACGCGGATCACGTCGACACCCGCGCGGACCAGCTTCTCCAGCGCCCGTTCGCTGTCGGTCGCCGGCCCCAGGGTGGCTACGATCTTGGTGCGTCTCATGCGCGGCAGATTCCCATGGGTGTTCGCCGGGCGGGGCTCAGCCCTTGGCCCGCTCTTCGAGCATCGCGACGGCGGGCAACGTCTTGCCCTCGAGGAACTCGAGGAAGGCGCCGCCACCGGTGGAGATATAGCTGATGCGCTCGGACAGCCCGTACTTGTCGATCGCCGCAAGGGTATCGCCGCCGCCGGCAATCGAAAAGGCCTCGCTCTCGGCGATGGCCTCACCCAGCGCCTTGGTGCCGTGGGCGAACTGGTCGAACTCGAACACGCCGACCGGGCCGTTCCAGACGATGGTGCCGGCCTTGCGCAGCAACTCGGCATAGGACGATGCGGTCGCCGGACCCACGTCGAAGATCATGTCGCCCTCGGTGACATCGGCCACCTGCTTGACCTCGGCCGGGGTCGACTCCGAGAACTCCTGACCCACGGTCACGTCGGTGGGCACCGGGATCGCACCGCCCTTGGCCTTGGCCGCGGCCATCAGCCGCTTCGCCTCGTCGATCAGATCGTGCTCGCACAGCGACTTGCCGACCGGGTGTCCCTGGGCCGCGATGAAGGTGTTGGCGATGCCGCCGCCGACGATCAATTGATCGACGACCGTCGACAGCGATTCCAGCACCGTCAGCTTGGTCGACACCTTCGAGCCGCCGACGATCGCAACCAGCGGCCGTTTCGGATTGTCCAGCGCCTTGCCCAGCGCATCCAGCTCCGCCGCCAGCAGCGGACCCGCGCAAGCGGTCGGGGCAAACTTGCCGACACCATGCGTGGACGCCTGGGCGCGGTGGGCGGTGCCGAAGGCGTCCATCACAAACACGTCGCACAGGGCGGCGTACTTTTTTGCCAGATCCTCGGCGTCCTTTTTCTCGCCCTTGTTGAAGCGCACGTTCTCCAGCAGCACGACCTCGCCGTCGGCGAGATCGACGCCGTCCAGGTAGTCGCGCACGAGGCGTACCTCGCGGCCCAGCAGGGAGCCCATGTGGGCCGCCACCGGGGCGAGTGAGTCGGCCTCGGAAAACTCCCCTTCGGTGGGGCGTCCGAGGTGCGACATCAGCATCACGCGGGCACCCCCTTCCAAGGCCTGCTGCACCGTCGGCAGGCTGGCACGGATACGGGCGTCGGAGGTGACTCTGCCGTCCTTCACGGGAACGTTCAGATCCTGACGGATCAATACGCGCTTACCCTTCAGGTCGAGATCGGTCATCTTGATGACGGACATCACAGCACTCCTATACAGGACTCGAAATAGAATGAAAGAGGTTGGGCAAGCAAGGGCCGGGGCTTGCCGAACCGCTCTCCCGGGTCAGGGACCTGCCGCGTGACTGCGAAGACCGGAGTCGTCATCCGCAGCCACACGGCAGGGAGCCGCAGTATCTACTGGCCGACGTGCTGCACCACGCGCATCATGTTGCAGGTGTAGCCGTACTCGTTGTCATACCAGGCAACAACCTTGACGAAGGTGTCGTCGAGCTGGATGCCGGCGCCGGCATCGAAGATCGACGGCGCACTCACGCCGCGGAAGTCGGTCGACACGACCTTGTCCTCGGTGTAGGCCAGCACGCCCTTCAGTTCCCCCTCGGAGGCCGCCTTCATGGCCTTGCAGATGTCCTCGTAGCTGGCGCCCTTCTCCAGTTCCACGGTCAGGTCGACGACGGAGACATCGGAGGTCGGCACCCGGAAGGCCATCCCGGTGAGCTTGCCGTTCAGTTCCGGGAGGACCTTGCCAACGGCCTTCGCAGCGCCGGTGGACGACGGGATGATGTTCTCGAGGATGCCGCGGCCGCCGCGCCAGTCCTTCTGGGAGGGGCCGTCGACCGTTTTCTGGGTGGCGGTGGCGGCGTGCACCGTGCTCATCAGACCACGCTTGATGCCGTAGTTGTCATGCAGCACTTTGGCCACCGGGGCCAGCGCGTTAGTCGTGCAGGACGCGGCGGACAGGATCGCCTGGCCGGCATAGTCGTTGTGGTTCACGCCGTAGACGAACATCGGCGTCGCGTCCTTGGAGGGTGCACTCTGCACGACCTTCTTCGCGCCTGCGTCGATGTGCTTCTGGCAGGTCTCCTCGGTCAGGAAGAAGCCGGTCGACTCGACGATCACGTCGGCACCGACCTCGTCCCACTTCAGGTTGGACGGGTCACGCTCGGCGGTCAGGCGGATCTTCTTGCCGTTGACCACCATATTGCTGCCATCGACAGCGATATCGCCGTCGAAGCGGCCGTGCACCGAGTCATAGCGCAGCATGTAGGCCAGGTACTCGGGATCCAGCAGGTCGTTGATCGCGACCACTTCGAGTTCCGGAAATTCCTTGGCGATGGCACGAAACGCCATGCGGCCGATGCGGCCGAATCCATTGATACCGACTTTGATCGTCATAATTCACTCTCCCAGCTTGCGTTGTATTGCACAGAAATCTTCCGTTCAGCAGCGAAGGACCGGGCTCAGCCCAGGACCGATTTCGCGACGCTGACGATGTTCTCGGCGGTAAAGCCAAAGTAGTTCATCAGGGCATCGCCCGGAGCCGACTCGCCAAAGCGATCCAGACCGACGACCGCGCCGTCCAGGCCGACGTACTTGTACCAGCCCGCAGTCGCACCGGTCTCCACCGCCACGCGGGCCCGCACCGCAGCGGGCAGCACCGCCTCGCGGTAGTCCGGGTCCTGCTGCTCGAAGAGCTCGACACAGGGCATCGAAACCAGGCGCACCTTGTGGCCGCTGCCGGCCAGCGCATCCCCGGCCTGCATCGCGATGCCGACCTCGGAACCCGTCGCGATCAGGATCAGGTCGGGGGTGCCATCACAGTCGCGCAACACGTAGCCGCCGCGGGCGATGTTCGCCACCTGCTCGTCGTCACGTGTCTGCGGGGCCAGCCCCTGGCGCGACAGGATGAACGCCGAGGGGCCATCGCTGCGCTCGATCCCCGCCTTCCAGGCGACCGCGGTCTCGACGCCGTCGCAGGGGCGCCAGACGTTCAGGTTCGGGATCAGGCGCAGACTCGGGGTCTGTTCGACGGGCTGGTGGGTCGGGCCGTCTTCGCCCAGGCCGATGGAGTCGTGGGTCAGCACGTAGAGCACGCGCTGCCCCATCAGGGCCGACATGCGAATGCCGTTGCGGGCGTAGTCGGAGAAGATCAGGAACGTGCCGCCGTAGGGGATGAAGCCGCCATGAAGCGCGATCCCGTTCATGATCGCGGCCATCCCGAACTCACGCACGCCGTAGAACACGTAGTTGCCGGAAGCATCGTCGTGGCTGATGCCCTTGGAACCGGCGTGCATGGTCAGGTTGGAACCGGCGAGGTCGGCGGAGCCGCCGAGCAGTTCGGGCAGCGCCGGGGCGTAGCCGGTGATCGCGTTCTGCGAGGCCTTGCGGCTGGCGACCTTCTCGGCCTTTTCGATGGTCTGCTGAAGGAAGGCTTTGGCCTTCTCCGCCCAATCGGAAGGCAGGTCCCCGCTCATGCGGCGCTCGTACTCCGCCGCCAGATCGGGATGGGCCTTCCGGTAAGCGGCGAAGCGCTCGTTCCACTCCGCCTCGATGCTGGCGCCACGCTCCTTGGCATTCCAGGCGGCATAGATCTCGTCCGGGATCTCGAACGGTCCGTGCTCCCAGCCCAGTTCCTTGCGCGCCAGCACGATTTCGTCGTCGCCCAGCGGCGCGCCGTGGCACTCTTCCTTGCCCTGCTTGTTCGGGGAACCGAAGCCGATGATGGTCTTGCAGCAGAGCAGACTGGGTTTGCCGGTCTCGGCGCGGGCCTGTTCGATGGCCGCCTTGACCGCATCGGCGCTGTGGCCATCGACGCCACGCACCACGTGCCAGCCGTAGGCCTCGAAGCGCTTCGGGGTGTCGTCGGTGAACCACCCCTCGACCTCGCCGTCGATGGAAATGCCGTTGTCGTCGTAGAAGGCGATCAGCTTGCCCAGGCCCAGGGTCCCGGCCAGCGCGCTGGACTCGTGGGAGATGCCCTCCATCAGGCAGCCGTCACCGAGGAAGACATACGTATTGTGGTCGACCACTTCGTGGCCGTCGCGGTTGAAGTTCGCGGCGAGGATCTTCTCGGCCAGCGCCATCCCGACCGCGTTGGTCAGACCCTGCCCCAGCGGACCGGTGGTGGTCTCGACGCCGGGGGTGTACCCGTATTCGGGGTGCCCGGGTGTCTTCGAGTGCAGTTGACGGAACTGCTTCAGTTCGTCGATCGGCAGTTCATAGCCGGTGAGGTGCAACAGCGAGTAGACCAGCATCGAGCCGTGGCCGTTGGACATCACGAAGCGATCACGATCGAGCCAGCCCGGATTGGCCGGATTGTGCCTCATGTAATCGTTCCAGAGGACCTCGGCGATATCCGCCATGCCCATCGGCGCGCCCGGATGACCGGAATTGGCTTTCTGGACCGCGTCCATCGACAGGGCACGTATGGCGTTGGCAAGCTCTCTGCGGGAAGGCATGCGGATCTCCTAAACTGAAGTAGCGGTGAACGGACCGGGACTGGATGCCCGACGATGCGCTGGCGCCGGCCGCTTGTTATCTTTCTTCTAGCGGCGCGAGGAAGCAGTCAGTCGGCGATGGTCGGCCGAATACAGCCCCATTTAAAGGCGGTGTATTCTGGCGACTTTCGGGATTGGGGGCAAGTCCGGGACCTGGGGCGCCGTTGAACACCGGCCCATACCCTGCGCCGGAGTTTAGAAATATGCGAGAACCGGCGTTAAACTCTTAGAGTTTTCTTTCATCCCCCGCCCCGGTCCGAGGAACACGCGCATGGCCACGAGTTATCTCTTCACGTCCGAATCCGTTTCCGAGGGTCATCCCGACAAGATGGCCGACCAGATCTCGGACGCCGTGGTCGATGCAATCCTGGCCAAGGATCCGCATGCGCGCATCGCCTGCGAAACGCTCACGAAGACCGGCATGGTCCTGCTGGCCGGCGAGATCACGACCAGCGCGGTCATCGATTACGAGAAAGTGGTGCGCGGCACGGTCTGCGACATCGGTTACAACAATGCCGCGGTCGGCTTCGACGGCCATTCCTGTGCAGTACTGAATGCGCTCGGACAGCAGTCGCCCGACATCGCAATGGGTGTCGACCGCGACCTCTCGGACCGCACCAATCAGGGCGCCGGGGACCAGGGGCTGATGTTCGGTTACGCCGCGCGCGAGACGGACAGCCTGATGCCCGCGCCCATTTATTACGCGCACCGACTGATGCGCCGTCAGGCCGAGCTACGCAAGAATGGTATCCTTCCTTGGCTGCGGCCCGACGCGAAGAGCCAGGTCACGCTGCGGTACGAAGACGGGGTCCCGTCCGGGATCGATGCCGTGGTACTATCCACGCAGCACGATCCGGAGATCGGACAGAAAGATCTTCGTGACGCGGTGATGGAAGAGATCCTCAGGCCGATTTTGCCGGCAGAGTGGTTGAGTCGTTGCCGCGGGGATCAGATCCACATCAATCCCACCGGCCAATTCGTGATTGGTGGCCCGGTCGGGGACTGCGGACTGACCGGCCGCAAGATCATCGTGGACACCTACGGTGGCATGGCCCGCCATGGCGGTGGTGCCTTCTCGGGCAAGGATCCGTCGAAGGTCGACCGCTCTGCCGCCTATGCAGGCCGCTATGTCGCCAAGAACCTGGTCGCCGCCGGTCTCGCCGACAAGTGCGAGATCCAGGTTTCCTATGCGATCGGTGTCGCCCAACCGACATCGATCAGCGTCGAGACCTTCGGGACCGGGAGGATCGACGACGCGCGGATCGTCGCACTGATCCGGGAGCACTTCGATCTGCGGCCCTGGGGACTGATCCAGGCCCTCGATCTGCTGCGGCCCCTGTACAGGCCGACGGCCGCATACGGGCATTTCGGGCGCGAAGACGTCGATCTGCCCTGGGAACATACCGATCGCGCGGAGGAACTCCGGGCGGCAGCCGGACTCTGATAGCGTCCGGCCAAGAGATTACCCGGGCTGAGGAGCGCTGCAGCGGCATTCCCGTCAGGCTCAGCCGGGTCCCTTTCATTCATGCAACGGCGCTCATCCAGACTCACGGAGCCCTACACCATGAATGCTGTGATGAACCCAAAAAATAGTCAGGATTACCTCGTCCAGGACATCAATCTCGCCGATTTCGGCCGCAAGGAGATCGCGATCGCCGAAACCGAGATGCCCGGGCTGATGCAGACCCGCGAGGAATTCGCCAAGGATCAGCCGCTCAAGGGCGCGCGGATCGCCGGATCCCTGCACATGACCATCCAGACCGCGGTCCTGATCGAGACCCTCGAGGCGCTGGGCGCCGAGGTCCGCTGGGCCTCGTGCAACATCTACTCGACCCAGGACCACGCGGCCGCCGCGATCGCCGCCAATGGCACGCCGGTGTTCGCCGTGAAGGGCGAGACCCTTGAGGAATACTGGGACTACGCCCACCGGATCTTCGAGTGGCACGACGGCGGCACGCCGAACATGATCCTGGACGATGGCGGCGACGCGACGCTGCTGGTGATCCTGGGCTCGAAGGCGGAGCAGGATTCGTCGGTGCTGGACAACCCCGGCAACGACGAGGAGCGCGCACTGTTCGCGTCCATCCGGAAGCGCCTCAAGGAATCCCCGAACTGGTACTCGACGATCAAGAAGAACATCCGGGGAGTGACCGAGGAAACCACCACCGGCGTCCATCGTCTGTACCAGATGCAGAAGGAAGGCACTCTCCCCTTCCCAGCGATCAACGTGAATGACTCGGTCACCAAGTCCAAGTTCGACAACCTCTACGGCTGCCGCGAGTCGCTGGTCGACGCGATCAAGCGTGCGACCGACGTGATGATCGCCGGCAAGATCGCCGTCGTCTGTGGTTATGGCGATGTCGGCAAGGGCAGTGCCCAGTCGCTGCGTGGCCTCGGCGCCATCGTGTGGATCACCGAGATCGACCCGATCTGCGCGCTGCAGGCAGCGATGGAAGGCTACCGCGTGGTGACCATGGACGACGTCGCGGACAAGGCCGACATCTTCGTCACCGCCACCGGCAACATGAACGTGATCAACCACGATCACATGGCGGCCATGAAGAACCAGGCCATCGTCTGCAACATCGGGCATTTCGACTCGGAAATCGATGTCGCCAGCCTGCGCCAGTACCAATGGGAAAACATCAAGCCGCAGGTCGATCACGTGATCTTCCCCGACGGCAAGCGCATCATCATGCTCGCCGAGGGCCGGCTGGTGAACCTGGGCTGCGGCACCGGGCACCCGAGCTTCGTGATGTCCAATTCCTTCACGAACCAGACGATGGCCCAGATCGAGCTGTTCGCCCACGGCGACCACTACGAGAACAAGGTCTACGTACTGCCGAAACACCTGGACGAGAAAGTCGCCGCGCTGCACCTGCAGAAACTCGGCGCCAACCTGACCCAATTGACGCCGGAGCAGGCGGCGTATCTCGGTCTGCCGGTCGAGGGTCCGTTCAAGCCGGAGCAATACCGCTACTGAGCGGACGCCCGACGTTTCCGTCGAGGCAGCGGGAAATGGACTTCGCGCGTGGTGGCCTCCCCTGCACCACGTGCCGCTGCTTCACCGGGGCGGCCTGTTTCGGTCGCGGACCGCATCCCAACCCGCATTCGTCGCCCGGGATCCGTCTCGGGTCGGCGCCCTCGGCCCCCGCTGATCGGGGGCTGAGTGCGCTGACCGGCGGGAATTCCGATCCGTCGGGACCATCTGCCATCCGCATGAACCCCGGCTCTGTGCTCCGAACAGCGGCCGACGCTGCGCTCTTCCGCCCTACCGGCTTGTGCCGGGGGGGGTTTATTGGTGCGGCGGTTTGGATCGCCGCGTACCGTCGGGACCCGAGATGATGGAATCGGACGGCACCTGCCTCTCTTTCGAATCCTTTGAGGACACAGCATGAACCAACCCACGAATACCGATCCGGTGTTCAGTTTCGAATTTTTCCCACCCAAGAACGAGCAGGGCGCCGAACGCCTGCGCAAGGCGCGCGCTCGCCTTACGACCCTTGGGCCCGAGTATTTCTCCGTGACCTTCGGGGCCGGCGGTTCCACCCGCGACCGCACCCTGGAAACGGTGCTGGAGATTCAGCGCGAGGGCAGCGTCGATGCCGCTCCGCATATCTCCTGCATCTCATCGTCGCGCGCTGAGCTGCTGGACCTGTTGCAGGCCTACCGCGATCACGGGGTACGCCGACTGGTCGCGTTGCGCGGCGATCTGCCCTCGGGCACTGGCGGCGGGCTCGGTGAGTTCCGCTACGCGGTGGAGCTGGTGCGCTTCATTCGGGAAGAGTTCGGCGATCATTTCCGGATCGAGGTCGCGGCCTACCCCGAGTTCCATCCCCAGGCCGCGAATGCCGAGAAGGACCTGGAGCACTTCTGCCAGAAGGTGGCCGCCGGGGCCGACTCCGCCATCACGCAGTATTTCTACAACCCCGACGCCTATGCCTTCTTCCTCGAACGCGTGAGCGCGATGGGCGTGGACATCCCGATCATTCCGGGGATCATGCCCATCACCAACTACACCCAGCTGGCGCGCTTCTCGGACGCCTGCGGCGCGGAGATCCCGCGGTTCATCCGCAAGCGCCTTGAGGCCTATGGCGACGACACGGCGTCGATCCGGGCCTTCGGCACGGAAGTCGTCACCCGGCTCTGTCAGCAATTGCTGGACGACGGTGCGCCCGGCCTGCACTTCTATTCGATGAACCAGGCGGTGCCGTCCGAAGCCGTCTGGAAGAACCTGAACCTGGCCCCCGGGCGCTGACCCATGCGTTGTCCGCGGCTGCTGCTCGAAGCCGAACTCGCGACCGGTCGCAGGCTGGAACTGCCTCCCGAGACCCTGCGTCATGCGGTGTCGGTGCTGCGCCTGCGCGACGGCGCCGCCTGCCGTGTCTTCGACGGCAGAGGCGGGGAATACCACGCAACGCTGGAGCTCTCGGGGAGGCGCTCCGGCGCGGCCGTGCTGACCCGGGTCGCGGCTGCGCCGACCACACCGGCACTGCCGCTGCGCCTGCTCCAGGGCATCGCTCGCGGCGACCACATGGACCTGGCCATTCAGAAAGCGGTCGAACTCGGCGTCGCCGAGATCTGGCCGATACTTTGCCAGCGCAGCCTTTCCGGAGCCGCTCACCGCCGCATGGACAGCAGGCTGCAGCACTGGCGGGGCGTCCTGCGGGCTGCGGCCGAGCAATGCGGCCGGAACGAGTTGCCGCGGCTCGACCCGCCGCGGGACCTTGACGCTGCACTGGCCGATCTGCCAGAGGCCGGCCTGCGCGTCGTCGCCGATCCCGAGGGAGACCCCCCGGGCGTTTGGCAAACAGCCCGACCGCAACCCGGACCCGGCATGCTGAGCCTGCTCGTAGGACCCGAAGGGGGCCTGGAAGCGGGCGAGATCGCCCCGCTGCGGTCCGCAGGTTTCTTCGGGCTGCGCTTGGGCCCCCGTGTGCTGCGTACCGAAACCGCAAGCACCGTCGGCCTGGCGGTACTGCAAATGCTGTACGGCGACCTGGCCTGAACCATAGCTCGCCAGCCCACTAGACATCCCTGGATCCGTCCGCCGCCGGGTCGATCGCGAGCCGATCCTCCAGCGCCTGGGTCGCCCGGTGCAGCTGCAACAGCGCGGCCGAGGCGTTGCCGATCGTCGTGCCGAGCGTGAGCCGCAGTTGCTCCAGTTCATCCAGGGCTCGCTGAATGTCCTCGCTGCGGGCATCCGCAAAACCGCCCTCCCCCCTCACCTGCGGGCCACCGGCGACGTCCGGGTCCAGCGCTGACCGGAGCCGGGAGACCAGCTTCTCGAGCGCCTGTGCGTCACCAGCCGCCTGGGTCAGCGCCGCCACGATGCGCTGGTGCCAGGCCTCGATCTCGCCGACCCGTGCGCGGGCAACCGCCTGCCCGGTGCCGGGGGCGGGGGCGCCGCCTCCTTCCGGTGCACCTTCGACCGGTGGCCCGGCCCCGTCTTCCAGCGCCGCGAAGGCGGCGGCGAGGCGGGCCATATCGGCTCCACCCTTCCTGCGCATGCGCGCCAAACCGGCCTCGTCTTCCGCAACCGGCTCCGCGCCCCCGTCCTCCTCCGTTGCCTCAGCCGGTGTTTCGTCCTCCAGGATGGCCTCGGCACGCAGCACGATGTCGGCCACTGGCGTATCCGGCGTCCCGGCGGTCCGCGCCTCCTCCAGCAGCCCCGGAAGTACGTTCACCGCATCCTCGATGACCTGCGCCGCCTCGGCATCGGGGGTTCCGACCTTGCCTTGCGCGGCGCTGAAGGACGCGAGGATGCCGGCGAATTCCCCGATGCGCAGGGCGCCGCCGGCGCGGGCCTCCTTGCGCAGGTTGCCGAAGCAGGCACCGATCCGGGCAACTCGGGCAGGGTCGTCCAGGGCCTCGCGCCAGTCCTCGAGGGCCGCCGACAGCTCCCGCAACCGGAGCTCCAGCGCATCGATCAGCGATCCCGGCGCCGCCGTCACGCCGGGAGCCAGCACCGCGGATTCGAGCAGAGCGCGGTCGTAGACAAGACCGTCCGCTGCCTGTGCCTCCAGCGCGTCCAGTGCCTCGGAGAGTTGAGCCAACAGGCCGGCAGCGACGGGAAAGTCCCGGTACTCCGGACCCTGACCTGCGGACAACGCGCGTTCGGCCGCCTGCAGGCCGTCACCGATCTGGCGATCGACCCGACCCAACAACTGCTTGACCGCGGGTGACGGAACCTCATTTCCCCCGGCCAGCGCCGTTGCCAACCGGGCCGCGGTCCGGAACAGCTCCCTGCCATCACCCGCCGGCAGGGCGTCGGCCACCCGTGACGCGGCGTCCCCAAGCCGGGCGGAAGCGGTAGCCACGTCGCGTCCGTGCAGAAGATCCAGCAACGCATGCTGGAAGCGCCGCCGGGCATCACGCAGCACACGGATCCAACCGGCCGCGGCGGTATCCTCGGGCGGCATCACCCGAGCGCGCGTCGGCTCGGGCGATTCGGCGGCCAGCACGATCGCCGGCGTCATCAGCCGGCCGGCGCCGCGCAGCCCCCGCAGTTCGTTCACCAATGGAAGCAGCACGCGGGCGAGGCGCCCAGGCTCGGCACCGGACAGGCCGAGCGGACCGGACAGCTGCAGGGACGCCCGCACCAGCAGCTCGGCGCCCTCCGGCGTCCACTCGATCCGCCCCGCCTCGAGGTCCGCGAAAGTCCGCTGCATCTCCTCGCAGAGTTGCACGACGTCGTCACGGCCGACGGCATCCAGGCCGGCGCGGATCTGCGCAATCCCGTCCCGGGCCAGGCGCAGGCACTCGTGGCATCCGGGATTCTCGGCGTACTTCTGCAGCACCCGCTGCAGCCAGAAGAACAGGTCCTCGAGTTCCCCCTGATCCCAGTTGCCGGTGTCGATGGTCATAGGCGGATTCATTCGATGGTCGGGTCGCACGGAGGGAAAGACCCGAGCGGGCCGGGGGCGGAGTCATCCCTGCGGGTCGGGGCCCACCGGACGACAGGGTCGGGAATGTGCCACAAACCGGCTACCGGGCACAGCGGCGCCCCGCCGAACCAATGGGCGCATCATGGCATACTGGGACCATACCAAGGAGACGACCGCGACATGCCCAGACAGCTTGCCATCGGGGTTGTAATGGACCCGATCGAAACCATCAAGCCGGCCAAGGACTCCACCTTCGCGATGCTGCTGGCCATGGCCCGACGTGGCCATCGGGGGCATTACATGCATCTGTCCGACCTCTGGATCGGGGACGGGGTCGCATACGCCCGGAGCCAGGCGGTGACGGTCCGCGACCAGCCCCGGGATTTTGTCACCCTCGACGACGCGGTCGAGGGGGCGATGACGCGCTTCGACATCGTGCTGATGCGCAAGGATCCGCCCTTCGATCTCGAGTACGTCTACGCGACCTACGCACTGGAACTCGCGGAGCGATCCGGAGTGCGCGTGGTCAACCGCCCCGGTGCACTGCGGGACGTGAACGAGAAGGCCTTCACCGCCCACTTCCCGCAGTGTTGCCCGCAGACGCTGATCACCCGCGACCGCGCGCGCATCCGGGCCTTCCTGGCCGAGCAGGAGCGGATCGTGGTCAAGCCGATGGACGGAATGGGCGGAGCGTCGGTGTTCCGGCTGGACCAGGGCGACCCCAACGTGTCCGTGATCCTGGAACTGATGACGCAGTTCGACCGACGCACGGTGATCGCGCAGCGTTTCCTGCCCGAGTACCAGCAGGGCGACAAACGCATCATCCTGATCCACGGCGAGCCGGTCGACTGCGCGCTGGCGCGTATTCCGGCCGCGGGCGAGTCGCGTGCCAACCTGGCAGCGGGCGGTCGCGGCGAAGCGGTTCCGCTCACCGAGCGCGACCGCTGGATCTGCACGCAACTGGCACCGGAAATGCGCGCCCGCGGGCTTGATTTCGTGGGCCTCGACGTCATCGGCGATTACCTGACCGAGATCAACGTGACCAGCCCCACCGGGATTCGCGAACTCGACAAGGCCTGCGGTCTCGATATCGCCAGCCGGTTCATCGAGTACCTGGAGGCGAGCCAACCCGCATGACCCCCTCCCAACCGCACCCCTGGCTGCGTGCTGCGACGGCCGCACTCCTGCTGTCGCTGATCGCGCTCGCCGGCTGTGACCGCAAGCCCGAAACGGACCGATTGACCTTCCAGGCGTTCGGCACGCTGGTCGACATCACGGTGTACCCGGGTGGCGTGCACGACCTGACGCGAATCGAATCGGAGCTCAGCGAGGAGCTGGAGATCATGCACACCTCCTGGCATGCCTGGGAACCGGGCTCGCTGGGACGAACCAACCAGCTGCTCGCGTTGGGCGGCGAATTCAGTGCACCGCCCTCGGTCCTGCCGCTGATCGAGTATGCGCAGGAACTGGAGAGCCTGACCGACGGGCTGTTCAATCCCGCCCTGGGACGCCTGATCGCCGCCTGGGGTTTCCACCTGGACGAAGCCGCCGGCCCCCCGCCCGATGCGGAACAACTGGAGGCGCTGCTGGCCGACCCGCCCCGCATGAGCGATATCGAGCGCCGAGGAGTACGTCTGCGCGGGAATCATCCAGATCTGCAGCTGGACTTCGGGGGCATGGGCAAGGGTTTCGCCGTGGCGCGCAGCCTGGACCTGCTCGCCGACCTGGGCGTCGAGCACGCGATCGTCAACGCCGGCGGCGACCTGATGACGCGCGGACGGCCGGGTGACCGCGCCTGGCGCATCGGCGTGCGCGACCCGCTCGGCCAGGGCGTGCTCGCGAGCATCGAACTGGGGTCCGACGAGGCCCTGTTCACCTCGGGCGACTACGAACGCGGCTATGAATGGGAGGGCGAGCGGATTCACCACGTGATCGATCCGCGCAGCGGGCGGCCCAGCCGCGGTCTCGTTGCGGCCACCGTGCTGCACGACGATCCCGCACTGGCCGACGCCGCTGCCACCACCCTGATGATCGCGGGACCCGACGACTGGCCGCTGTATGCCCAGCGTCTCGGGGTGGAAAAGGCGCTGGTGGTGCTGCCGGACGGCTCGGTCGAACTGACCCCGGAGATGGTGCCCCGGGTCGAGTTCCGCCGCGAGGTCATCCGCCGGATCCGCGCGGCGGAGCCCGGCGTCGGCGCGATCGCTCCATGATCCGCGGCCTGCGTTGGGGCGACGCGGTGGTCGTGGCGCTGGCCACCGCACTGGTGACGTCAAGCTTCGCGCTGGGCTATGCGCCCGGCGGGGACTCGACGCACTTGGTGATCACGCAGGCCGGCGTGGACCCACGCCACTATCCACTCACCGAGAACCGGGCCATCCGGGTCGAGGGACCCGCCGGCGTCACCGAGATCGAGATCCAGCCCGGGCGTGCCCGCTGCCTGCGTTCGCCGGGCAACCAGGGCATCTGCGAGGCCGCGGGCTGGCTGGAGCGCCCCGGGGACATGGCGGTGAGCCTGCCCAACCGCCTGACGCTGCAGGTGCGCGGCGCGCGGAGTGATTTCGACAGCATGCACTACTGACCGGCCATGCGGGAGACCCGGTGAACACCGACCCGGTGCTTGCGGATCGCCGCATTGCCGCGCTGGCCGCCCTGGCCATTGGCCTGCAGGTGATCGAGGCGGCGATCCCCAGCCCCGTCCCGGGAATCAAGCCGGGGTTGGCCAACGTGATCACGCTGGTGACCCTGGTCACACTCGGTTGGCGGGCCGCGCTGGCCGTGACCCTGCTGCGCGTCGTCGGCGCCAGCCTGCTGCTGGGCACCCTGTTGAGCCCGGGTTTCTGGCTATCCCTGACCGGGGCGCTGGCGGCGCTCGCGGTGCTGGCGCCCCTGCTGCGACTGCATCCGCGCCATCTCAGTGCCCTCGGTCTCGCGGTGCCCGCGGCGATCGCCCATACCCTCGGCCAGTTCCTGCTCGCCTGGGCGGTGATCATCCCCCACCCCCAGTTGCCACTGCTGCTGCCGCCGCTGCTGCTCGCGGGACTGATCACCGGCGTGGTCACGGGTATACTGACCGCATCGGTGCTTGCAGATCCGCGCATCCAAAGACATGTCCGCGACCCTTCCACAACCCAATCCGGATGACGGCAGCCGGCTCGGGCTGACCCTGTTCCTGGCGCTGGTGCTGCACGCGCTGGTGATCCTCGGGGTCGGTTTCGAGATGCTGTCGGGCGAACGCCCCGACCAGGTGACGCTGGACGTGACCTGGGTCGAGGTTCCGGATCCCGTCCAGGAACCGGAGGTGGCGGAGCACATCGCGACCGAGGCCCAGGCCGCCAGCGGGGCCGCCGACGAGAGCCAGGTGGCACGCAGCCCGGAGACCATCGGGGAACGCATCGCCGAACCGGAGCCAGTCCAGGCCTTGCCACAGCCGGCCGAGGCGCTGGCGCAGCCGGAGCCGGATCCCCTGACGACGGTCGCTCCAGCACCCGAGACGGCGCCGGAGCCGCGCGAACTGGATCCTGTCGACGCTGCCGAGGCAACCGAGGCACCCTCCGCGGCGATGCTGATGGCACGGGGCCTGGAGGCTGCCCGCGCCACTCCCGGCGAGACGGCACAACCCCTGCTGTCCCGTGCAAGCCGCACCCTCTACCTCGACACCCTCGCCGCGCGGGCCGCCCCGGAGGCGGCCTACCTGGAGGCCTGGATACGCAAGGTGGAGCGGATCGGCAACCTGAACTACCCGGACGAGGCGCGGCGCCAGGGCCTGTCGGGATCGCTGGTGCTTTCGGTGCGGCTGGATGCCGAGGGTCGGGTCCAGAACATCGGGATCGCGCAAAGCTCGGGGGAACCGATCCTCGACCAGGCCGCGATGCGCATCGTCGAACTCGCGCAGCCCTTCGCGCCGTTCACGGAGAGCATGCGCGAGCAGTACGACCACATCGTGATCACCCGGACCTGGGCCTTCCGGCGTGACCGGGTCGAGCGCGCGCGGTGAACCGGCTCGCTGGCCGGCAGGCAAATCCGTCGCCGCCTCCCTTGCGGGCGGGAGCCGACCGGCTGATACTCTAGCCATGGCCCATTCCATACCCAGTTCGACCACCGATGGACTGCGCGATCACTTCCTGATCGCGATGCCCAGCCTGCAGGACGGCTATTTCGGCCACACGGTCACCTACATCTGCGAGCATGGTGACGACGGGGCGATGGGCCTGGTGATCAACCATCCGATCGACCTCACGCTGGAACAGATGCTGCGGCAACTGGATCTGGACCCGGCGTCGACACTGACGGAGCAGACGGTGTTTCGCGGTGGACCGGTCCAGCCCGAACACGGCTTCGTGCTGCATTCGCCGGAAAAGGAATGGAACGGCACCCGGAAGCTGTCCAGCGGGCTGTCGCTGACGACCTCCCGCGATATCCTCGAGGCCATGGCGATGGGAGAGGGTCCCGAGCAGACCCTGATCGCACTGGGCTACGCAGGCTGGGGACCGGGTCAGCTCGAGAATGAAATCGCCGAGAATGCTTGGCTGGTGGCTCCCGCCAGCCAGTCCATCCTGTTCGCGCTGCCCCCCTACGAGCGCTGGAATGCTGCGGCCCAGCTCATCGGTATCGACATGAACCTGATCAGCCAGGTTGCCGGACACGCCTGATCGTGCGGCTGATGGCCTTCGACTACGGCCAGCGCCGCCTCGGCATCGCCGTCGGTGACAAGATCACCGGAAGTGCCCGGGGGCTGGTCACGGTGCGCTCCAACTCTCCGGACGCCCCGAAGACCATCGCCGCGCTGGTGGCGGAATGGCGGCCCGATGCCTTCGTCGTCGGCTGGCCGACCCGCGCCGACGGTGCGCCGACGGAGCTGGGACCTGCGATCCGTCGATTTGCCGAAGAACTCGGCCGGGGTCACGACCTGCCGGTATACTGGGCCGACGAGCGCCTGAGCTCCCACCTGGGGCGCGAGCGTGTCCGGCACCGCGGAAGCGACCCGGGCCTGGACGCCCATGCCGCCGCGGTCATCCTGGAAGGCTGGTTTATGGAGAATACTCGCAATGCCTGAGATCGCATCCCTGTTGGACAGCATGGCCGAACAGACCCGGCGCCACTTCGAGCAGCGCGGGATCGAACAGCCGATCGTCGTCGGCATCCACTCCGGAGGCGTCTGGATCGCCGAGGCCCTGCGTCAACGCATGGGGTATACACGGCCGATGGGCAAGCTGGACATCAGCTTCTATCGCGACGACTTCTCGCGCATCGGCATGCACCCGCAGGTGCGCCCCTCGGAACTGCCCGAGGAATTGGACAACGAACACATCCTGCTGGTCGATGACGTGCTGTTCACCGGGCGCACCATCCGCGCGGCACTGAACGAGTTGTTCGATTACGGGCGGCCGGCCTCGGTGACCCTCGCCGTGCTGGTGGAGCGCGACGGACGCGAACTCCCGGTCGAGGCGGCGATCGTCGGCGCCCACATGGAACTCGGAACCGGCGAGCAGATCAAGCTGCGCGGCCCCGAACCGCTGCGCCTGGAGCGAGTGCAACTGGAGGATGGGCGTTGATCACAGCGGCCTTCCCGGCCCGTTCGCTGCCACAACCCGGTCCGCTGCCAAACAACCTGCAGCTGACCTCCACGGGCCAGCTACGCCACCTGCTGACGGTCGAGGGCCTCAGCCGGGAACTGGTAACCGAGATTCTGGACAACGCCGAATCGTTTGCGAACATGAACGAAAAGGCGGTCAAGAAGGTGCCGCTGCTCCGCGGCAAGACGATCGTGAACCTTTTCTTCGAGGCCAGCACCCGTACCCGAACCACCTTTGAGCTTGCCGCCAAGCGGCTCTCGGCGGATGTGCTGAACATCAATGTCAGCACCTCCTCGGCCACCAAGGGCGAGAGCCTGCTGGACACCCTGCGCAACCTCGAGGCCATGAACGTGGACATGTTCGTGGTGCGGCATCAGCAGAGTGGCGCCGCCCATTTCATGGCGCGGCACGTCGAGCCCGGAATCAGTGTGCTGAATGCCGGGGACGGTCGTCATGCCCATCCCACGCAGGCCCTGCTGGACATGTTCACCATTCGCCGATTCAAGGGCGACTTCACCCGGCTCAAGATCGCGATCGTCGGAGACATCCTGCATTCGCGGGTCGCACGCTCGCAGATTCATGCGTTGAACATCCTGCAGACCGGAGAGGTGCGCGTGGTCGCGCCGCATTCCCTGCTGCCGGCGCATGTCGAGGATCTCGGCGTGCACGTGTTCCACAACCTCGAGCAGGGCCTGCGCGACGTCGACGTGGTGATCATGCTGCGCCTGCAGCGGGAACGCATGGAGCACGCGCACCTGCCCTCGGAACACGAGTACTTCCAGCTCTTCGGCCTTACCGAGCGGCGCCTGCTCGTGGCCAAGCCCGACTGTCTGGTCATGCATCCCGGCCCGGCGAACCGTGGCGTGGAGATCGACTCGGCGGTCGCCGATGGCGCGCAGTCGGTGATCCTGCAGCAGGTCACCTTCGGGATCGCGGTGCGCATGGCGGTCATGTCCATGGTGATGGGGGTGCGCAGCGCATGAGTGTCCTGATCGAGAACGCGCGGGTGATCGACCCGGCCAGCGGCTTCGATGGAGTGGCGCCGGTCTGCATCCAGGGCAGCGAGATCCTTGCGCTGGGCGACATCCCGGAGGGCTTCGAGCCGCGCCGGCGGATCGATGCCCATGGCCGCTGGCTGTTCCCGGGCCTGATCGACCTGTCCGCCCACCTGCGCGAACCCGGCGAAGAGCACAAGGCGACCATCGCCAGCGAGACCCTCGCGGCCGCGCGCGGCGGTGTGACCACCCTGGTGATGCCGCCCGATACGGATCCCCCGGTGGATTCACCGGCCGAGGTGGAACTGATCTCCCGCCGCGCCGAGCAGGCCTGCGGCGTGCGTGTACTCGTGATGGGGGCGCTGACACGCGGCCTGAACGGTGAACAGCTGGCCGAGCTCGCTGCGTTGAAGCGCGCCGGGGTCGTCGCGGTCAGCAATGCCCACCGCCCCCTGGACAGCCCCCTGGTGCTGCGCAGGGCCATGGAATACGCCGCAACCTTCGATCTGATGGTTGCGCTGTCGGCGCAGGATGCCGCCCTCGCCGGCTCCGGCTGCGTTCACGAGGGCGCGGTGTCCACCCGGCTCGGCCTTCCCGGCATTCCCGAGGCTGCGGAGACGGCGGCGCTGGGCATGATCCTGGCGCTGGTCGAGCAGACCGGGGCCCGGGTCCACGTGAACCGCCTATCGACCCGGCGCGGTGCGGAAATGGTGGCCAAGGCCCGAGCGGACGGCCTGCCGGTGTCGGCGGACGTGGCCGCGCACCAGCTATTCCTGACCGAGATGGATGCCGCCGACTTCAATCCCTTCTGCCACATGATCCCGCCCCTGCGCACGCAGCGCGATCGCGAGGGCCTGCGGGAGGCGGTCGCCCGCGGCGATATCTCCGCGATCTGCTCGGATCACCAGCCCCACGAGAGCGACAGCAAGCTGGGACCTTTTGCCGAGACGCGTCCCGGGATCAGCGCCCTGGAGACATTGCTGCCGCTGACCCTGCGCCTGGTCGAGGACGGCCTGCTGGCGTTGCCCGATGCCCTGGCACGCGTCACCTCGGGACCCGCGGCGATCCTGCGGCTGGCGGGCGGGTGCCTGGCGCCCGGCGCGGCGGCGGACTTCGTGCTGTTCGATCCCGACGGCCGAACCGACATCAGCAGGGAGACCTGGCTCAGCGCCGGGGCCAACACACCCTTCATGAGCTGGAGCTTTTCCGGCCACGTCACCGAAACCTGGGTGGCCGGGCGCCCCGCCTGGACCCTACCCATCGAGGCCGCAGCATGAGTACCGAACCCGACCGCAGCCATCGCGGCAGCATCTTCCTGGAGGACGATGCCGAGATCCTGGAACACGCGGCCCACCCGGGCGACCAGTGGATCCTGAAGCTACAGGCGCCCCAGTGCGCCGCGCGCGCCCGGCCAGGGCAATTCGTGCACCTGCAGTGCGACCCGCGACTGCCCATGCGCAGGCCCCTGTCGATCCAGCGCGTGCACCCGGAACGGGGCTGGGTCGAATTTCTCTACAAGGCCGTGGGCGAAGGGACATGGGCCCTGAGCCGGCAGCCTGTTGGCGCCCGGCTCAGCGTACTCGGCCCGATCGGCCAGCCGTTCGTGCTCAACCAGGAGCGGCCGCTGCGTCTGCTGCTGGGCGGCGGCGTCGGAATCCCGCCGATGATCTTTCTCGCCGATCACCTGCAGCAACAGGGTCTGGCCGCCCAGACCCGCGCGATCCTGGGATCCGAGGTGCCGTTTCCGTTCCGGCCGCGGCCGTCCGAGATTCTCTGGCCGGGGCTGCCCGACGGCGCGATTGCGACCCTGCCGCTGCTGGAGGACTGGGGAATCGCCTGCCGACTGACCTCGCGCGCCGGAATACCGGGCGCCCATCCGGGTTTCGTGACCGATCTGGCGCGGCCCTGGCTCGCAGGATTGGAACCTGCCCTACTGGCACAGGTGGAGCTGTACGCCTGCGGGCCCCACGCGATGCTGGAGGCCTGTGCCGCACTTGCCGCAGAATTCGAGACCCCGTGTCAGGTCTCGCTGGAGGAATACATGGCCTGCGCGGTCGGTGGCTGCGCCGGCTGCACGGTCGCGGTGCGCACGCCGGCAGGCGTAGCCATGAAGCGTGTCTGCGTGGACGGGCCGGTGTTCGCGGCCGACACGGTCTTTCCGGCTCCCTGAACGGGCCCAGGCCGCGGCCCCGGGCAACGCGGGCGAGACGCCAGCGGCCTCAGCCAGCCTTTTCCTCCGCCTTCTCCCCGGGCAGCCGGAAGTCTTCTTCCGCCTCGCCATCGGGGGTACCGACGCCGCCGCCAAAGCTGAGCCGCCACTCGAGGTCGGCACGCGAATCCGCCTTGGACAGCGCCTCCTCGAGCTCGACCTTGCCCTCCTTGTACAGCCGGAACAGGGCCTGGTCGAAGGTCTGCATGCCGTCCTTGGAGCCCTTCTGCATCGCCTCCTTGATCTCGCCCACCTTGTCCTCGCGGATCAGTTCCGCCACGAAGGGGGTATTCACCAGCACCTCGACCGCGACCACCCGCTTGCCCTGCGGCGTCTGCAGCAGCCGCTGCGCCACGATGGCGCGCAGGTTGATCGACAGGTCCGACAGGATCTGGCTGCGGAAGTCCTCCGGAAACATGTGGATCAGCCGGTCCAGCGCCTGGTTGGCGCTGGTCGCATGCAGCGTCGTCAGCACCAGATGGCCGGTATCGGCGTAGTTCAGGGCCTGACGCATGGTCTCTCGGCTGCGGACCTCGCCCACCATGATCACGTCCGGCGCCTCGCGCATGCCGTCCTGCAGGGCTTGTTCGTAGCTGGGCGTGTCCAGACCGACCTCGCGCTGTCCGACGATCGAGAGCCGGTGGGAAAACAAGAACTCGATCGGATCCTCGACCGTCAGGATATGGCCCGTCTCGCTTCGGGCACGGTGGTCGATCATTGCAGCCAGCGTGGTCGACTTGCCGGAACCGGTGGACCCAACGATCAACACCAGGCCGTTCCGGTGCCTCGCGAAGCCCTTCAGCACCGGTGGAAGCCCGAGCGACTCGATGCTCGGGATCGACAGCTGGATGTGCCGGATCACCATCGCAAGATCGCCGCGCTGCCGGTAGACGTTCACCCGGTAGCGACCGACGTCGGTGCGCGAGATCCCGAAGTTCGCGGAATTCTGCTGCTCCAGGCTCTGCTCGTGGATCGGCTGCATGATCTCGCCGGCGATCTTTGCAACCTCGCCCGGTTTCAGGGTCGTCTGCGACAGTGGCTGCACGCGGCCGTCGATCTTGATGCTGATCGGCGCACCGGTGATGAAGAAGAGGTCCGAGGCGCCTTTCTGCGCCATCAGCTTCAGGTACGGGTCAATCTGCGCAGTCGCCATATCGGGTCACCGTGAGCGTATGTCGGGGGCCTGCTCTGCGACCGAGAGGCCGGCCAGGTCGTCCATCACGTCCGGCTCTTCCTCGCGCCGGGCGCGCTTGCTGTCCAGCTTCAGCCGCAACCGCAGGTCGTTCATCGAATCCGCGTTGCGGATCGCCTCCTGGTAATTGATCTGGCCGGCCTCGTAGAGGTCGAACAGGGCTTGGTCGAAGGTCTGCATGCCCTGCTCGCGGGAACGCGAAATCAGGTCCTTCATCTCGTGCACCGCGCCCTTCAGGATCAGGTCGGACATCAGCGGCGTATTGATCAGGATCTCGACCGCGGGCACCCGGCCCTTGCCGTCCTGGGTACGGACCAGACGCTGGGACACCACGGCCTTCAGGTTCAGGGACAGATCCATCAGCAGCTGCGGGCGCCGGTCCTCGGGGAAGAAGTTGATGATGCGGTCCATTGCCTGGTTGGTGCTGTTGGCGTGCAGGGTCGACAGGCACAGGTGGCCGGTCTCCGCGAAGGCGACACCGTAGTCCATCGTCTCACGGTCCCGGATCTCTCCGATCAGGATCACGTCCGGAGCCTGGCGCAGCGTGTTCTTCAGCGCGACCTCGTAGCTATCGGTGTCGATACCCACCTCGCGCTGGGTGATCAGGCTCTTCCCGTGCGGGTGCACGAACTCGATCGGGTCCTCGATGGTGATGATGTGGTCCGCCGAGTTCTGGTTCCGGTAGCCGATCATCGCCGCGAGGGAGGTCGATTTACCCGACGAGGTCGCGCCCACGAAGATCACCAGCCCGCGCCGGGTCATCGCGATCTCCTTCAACTGCGGGGGCATGTTGATCTCTTGGAAGGAAGGGATCTTGCTCTGGATGGTGCGCAGCACCATGCCCACGTGGCCGCGCTGGGTGAAGGCACTGACACGGAACCGCGACACCCCTTCCAGCCCGACCGCGAACTGGCATTCGTGGGTACGGTCGAATTCCGAGGACTGCTTGTCGTTCATCATCGATCGTACCAGCACCTGCGTGTGCGCCGGAGTCAGGGCCTGGTCGGTCAGCGGCCCAACCAAGCCGTTGATCTTCGCCGCCGGCGGCATCCCCACCGTGATGAACAGGTCTGATCCGCCACGCTCCACCATGGTGCGCAGCAGGTCGTGCATGAAACGTATGGCCTTGTCACGATCCATGAATGGGACCCCGTCGTCTGTTGTCTATGCTGCCGAAACCACCCCTGGTCGACCCGTACACGACTCAGAGTGAATCCGGGTTCACCGCCCGGCGCCGTGCATCCTCACGCGTGATCAGGCCGCTGTTGATCATGTCCCTGAGGCACTGATCCAGCGTCTGCATGCCGAGCCCGGCACTGGTCTGGATGGTGGAATACATCTGCGCGATCTTGTTTTCGCGGATCAGGTTCCGTATCGCCGGGGTTCCGAGCATGATCTCGTGCGCCGCGACGCGCCCCCCGCCGACGCGTTTCAGCAGCGTCTGGGCAATGACCGCGCGCAGCGACTCGGACAGCATCGCACGCACCATGTCCTTCTCCGCGGCCGGAAACACGTCGACCACGCGGTCGATGGTCTTTGCCGCGGAACTGGTGTGCAGCGTGCCGAAGACCAGATGGCCCGTCTCCGCGGCGGTCAGTGCCAGGCGAATTGTCTCCAGGTCACGCAACTCACCCACCAGGATGGTGTCCGGATCCTCGCGCAGCGCCGAACGCAGGGCCTCGCTGAAGCCATGGGTATCGCGGTGCACCTCGCGCTGGTTGACCAGGCACTTCTTGGACTCGTGCACGAATTCGATCGGATCCTCGATGGTGAGGATGTGGCCGTATTCCTGGTTGTTCTTATGATCCACCATGGCGGCGAGGGTGGTGGACTTACCCGAACCCGTCGGTCCGGTGACCAGCACGATGCCACGGGGGTAATCCGCGATCTTCTCGAACACCCGTGGACAGCCCAGATCCTCCAGGGTCAGCACCTTCGAAGGAATGGTGCGGAACACCGCCGCCGCCCCCCTGTCCTGCACGAAGGCATTCACGCGGAACCGGGCCAGTCCTTTCATTTCGAAAGAGAAGTCGGTCTCGAGAAACTCCTCGTAGTCCTTGCGCTGACGATCGTTCATGATGTCGTAGATCAGCGCCTGCACCTCCTTGTGTTCCATCACCGGCACGTTCACGCGGCGCATGTCCCCGTCGATTCGCACCAACGGCGGCATACCGGCAGAGATGTGCAGGTCCGATGCACCGTTTTTCACGGCAAAGGAAAGCAGCTGGGTGATATCCATTGAGTTCCCCCTGAACCCCATGTGAGCGGTGGACCGCCCTGCAAACCCCAAGACAACCGGGGACTGGAATGCAACACTAGCAGTCCCGCAGCATTTCTATACCACAGGACTATATCATAGCGCCATGACGCAACTGGAACATTCCCGGGCCTCGGTCGAGCGACGCATCGATGCCGCCTGCCGGCAGGCCGGCCGCGACCGGGAGAGCGTCCGGCTGATCGCGGTGAGCAAGACGCGGAGCGAGCAGGAGATACAGGCCCTGCACACCCTCGGGCAACGTCTGTTCGGCGAGAACTACGTCCAGGAATTCGTCGCCAAACACGATGCCCTGGCCTTGCTCCTGGAGCCACCGCCGGAGTGGCACTTCATTGGCGCTCTGCAGGCCAACAAGACCCGTGTGGTCGCCGAGCGTGCGCACTGGGTGCACAGTGTCGACCGCCTGAAGATTGCCGAACGCCTCTCGGCGCAGCGACCCGCCGGCCGGCCACCGCTGCAGGTGTGCCTGCAGGTGGACCTGAGCCGGGAGCCCGGCAAGAGCGGTGTGCGCGAGACCGAACTGCAGGCATTGGCCGACGCCACCGCGCAACTGCCACGCCTGGCCCTGCGGGGACTGATGACCCTGCCGGCACCCAGCGATGACCCGGAACAACAACGTCGCCCCTTCGCGCGCCTGCGCGAGCTCCGCGATACCCTGAATGCGACCGGACACCGGCTCGACACGCTCTCGATGGGCATGTCCGACGACCTCGAGGCGGCAATCCTCGAGGGCGCCACCCTGGTCCGCGTCGGAACCGCACTCTTTGGCCCACGCAGTCCTTCATCGAGGCAGACATGAACCAGCATCGACTCGAGGCCGGCTTCGTCGGAGCCGGAAACATGGGACAGGCTCTGATCGCCGGTCTGATCCGCGCAGGCATCGATGCGGCCGCCATCGGCATCGCGGAACCCGACGCCGACCGCGCAGCGGCGCTGCGCGCGCAGTTTCCCGGTCTCGCTCTGCGCACGCCGGTGGAACTGGCGGCGGGGGCGCGAACGCTGGTCCTCGCCGTCAAGCCGCAGGTGCTTCCCACGCTGGGACCTACGCTCGCGGGCGCGGTCGCAGCGGCGGCTCCGCTGGTCATCTCGGTGGCGGCCGGTGTCAGCACCGCTCAGATGACCGCCTGGCTCGGTGCGGAGACGCGCATCATCCGCGCCATGCCGAACACGCCGGCACTCATCGGGGCTGGCATCGCCGGACTGTTCGCGAACGACCGGGCCACTGCGGCGGATCGGGAAACGGCGGAGCGGCTGCTGGGCGCGGTCGGGACCACGGTATGGATCAGCGAGGAGGAGCAGATGCATGCCGTTACCGCCACGTCCGGGAGCGGCCCCGCCTACGTCTTCCTGCTGATCGAGGCGATGACCGCGGCGGCCGAGCGACTCGGCCTCGACAGCGCCACGGCGCGCGAATTGAGCCTGGCGACCGTTGCCGGTGCGGCCAGGCTGGCGGCGGGCAGCGCTGAAGATCCGGCCCAACTGCGCGCGCGCGTCACCTCGCCGGGTGGCACCACGGAACGGGCGATCGCGGTATTCGAGAATGGCGGCCTCCGCCAACTGGTCGCGGAGGCGATGCAGGCGGCCGCTGCACGCAGCCGGGAGCTTGGTGGATAATACGCCCCCGACAGCCCAAAAGCGGAGCACGCGATGCAAGGCCCCTTCGACCAGATCCTCGATTTCTTGATCAGCACCCTGTTCGGGATCTACATCATTTTGCTGCTGCTGCGGCTGATCTTCGGCTTGGTCCGTGCCGATTTCTTCAATCCCATTTCCCAGACCATCGTGCAACTGACGAACCCACCGCTGCTGCTGCTGCGGCGCGTGATTCCGCCGCTGGGCCGCCTGGACCTGGCAGCCGTGGTACTGATCCTGCTGCTCAAGTTCATCGAACTCTGGCTGCGCCTGATGGTGCTCGGCATCGACATCGCCCCGGGACTCGTGCTGGTCGCCTCGATTCGGGAGATCCTCGTGACCGTGGTCTGGATCCTGATCATCAGCCTCGTGATCGAGGTCGTGATGAGTTGGCTGCAGGCGGGAGGCTCTCGTGGCGGAAATCCTGTGGCCCGGCTGGTTTCGGACGTGAACCGGCCGATTCTCGGCCCCCTGCGCCGCGCCTTGCCGAACACGGGGGCGATCGACTTCTCGCCGATGCTGGCCCTGATCGGCCTTTACATCGTGCTGATTATTGTGCGCTCATTGTAGCCGTCTGATACCGGGTCTCTGCAGGCTGCTACACTCGTCTGCTGGACGCATCGCGGGACGGCGCTTCCGCGGGGGCGAGCTTCGGCTGGCGGCAACCCGAACTTCAACAAGGAAACGTGAGGATGGTACCCATGCGCATTCGGTTCGTGATCTGGGCAGGCTTTCTGCTGGTTCTGCTTCTGGCCGCGGGTGCAAGCCACGCCAACGAGATCGAGTTCGATCGCCACGTGGTCCATTACACCGTGGTGAACACCACCTTCCTGTCACCGGAGGTGGCCAGGGCCTACAACATCCGCCGCAGCAGCAGAAGGGCGCTGGTCAACATCGTGATCATGAAGCGCGACGAGGACACGATGGAATCGGTGCCCGGCAGCGTCACCGGGCATGCGGTGAACCTCAACCGGCAACTGCGTAACCTGAGCTTCCGCCAGGTCCGCGACGGCGATGCCTACTATCATCTGGCCGAGGTCGCGGTGCGCCCCGGAGAGGTGATCGACTTCAACCTGCGCGTCTCGGCAGCGGACGATGACGAAACGATGCCGGTGAGTTTCCGCCAGAGCTTCTACCGCAATTAGTCCTGTCACGCGAACAGCGTGAAGATGCGCCAGAGTCCGTAGGCGATGAGCAGGGCCCCGGCCCCCTGGCGCACGAGTTCGTTGCGCACGAAACGGGCGAGCCTGGCCGCGAACAGGCCCATCAGCATCAGGTTGGGCAGGGTGCCCAAGGCAAATGCCGCCATCAGCAGCGCACCGTCCGCGGCGCTGCCCGCCGAAAGCGCCCACACGAGCACGCTATAGACCAGGCCACAGGGAAGCCAACCCCAGATCCCGCCGATCACGAAGGCCTGCCCCGCATGACGCACGGGGATGAAGCGCCGCCCCAACGGCTCGATCCGCTTCCAGACGCGGCCACCAACCTGCTCCAGCCGGGCCAGAATCGGCCACCACCCCGCGAGATAAAGCCCGAGCAGGATCAGGAACACGGCGGCGAGCAATTCCAGGATGCGCTGCCCCTGCGGCAGAGCGCCGAGCAGCGCCGCGCCCAGCAGTCCTGCCAGCGCGCCCGCGACCACATAACTGCTCATGCGCCCTAGGTTGTAGGCAAGCAGGCGCGGCCAGGCGGGCGACTCCGAGCCGGTGTGACTCAACGAAATCGCGCCGACGATGCCCCCGCACATGCCCAGGCAATGGACACCGCCGAGCACGCCAACGGCGAAGGCGGCGACGAGAACCCCCTGATCGATCAACACTCACCTCCCCTGCCACACGTGAAGAAAGAAGCCGGAGTTGCATCCGACACGACCGCCCAAGGCTGCGGCCGAGTGAGCCATGCGGGAAGTTCGGTATCAGATCGCGGCGCCAGACACGCCGGCGCTGCGTTGGGCACGATTGAAATAGAGTGGCTATTCCCGCACTTGCCCGCCTTGCTCCGGCGCGTCTGGCTGTGCTCCATCGTTACCGAACTTCCCGGATGGCCCACTAGCAGGGAAACAGGCGCTTCTCGGCATCGGGCGATTGTGCACGATCGGGATCGTTTTCTCATGGCCGGCCCCGGGCGCCCGGAAGAACCGCGGCCCAGCCGGCGATATCGGTCAGTTCAGCAGGTACTGGGGTTCGTAGCGGCCTTCGTCGAAATGGCGGAAAAACTGCTCGATGCCGGGGTGATCGACCGGGGAGTCGTCGGTATCCGGATGCATGCTCTCCTCGGCCACGTAGACCCGTTCTTCGGAACCATCGACCAGGATGTAGTACCAAGGCTGCTCGGGATTGGGCAGCGAGGCCCGGATCTTGTCCGGCAGTTCCACCGGCGCCTGGAAGTGCTCGTCCACATCGACAACGACGCCACGCATGTCGCCATCGCGGACATGGATGATCTGTCCAATTGAGAAAGAGGCATTGCGCATAGCGTCCTCGCGGTTGTTTTCGGTTACGTCCTATCCTTTGGGCAACTGCGCCGGATTCCAGTTCAACCTCATGGGTTCTGGAGATTCAACAGCTCGGTGTCCGGCCGGAGGGCTGCCGATCGCGCGCGCACGATCATCGATGCAGAATCCGATCGGGCAGCAGTTCGGCCAGGCTCTCGAGCAGCGAAAAATGCGCGGACTCCATCGCCGGTCCCTGGCTGTCCGGGTAGCGCATGCCGCGCAGGTGACGCACGCCGACATCGCGGGCCGTGGACAACGCTGCGAGGTTGTCGTCCACCAGCAGGGTGCGGCTCGGCTCATAGCGCTCCACGGTCTGCAGCCGATCCCAGAAACAAGCCTCCTCCTTGGCGCAGTTCAGCGCATGGGCGGATACCACTTGGTCCAGGTGATCGGCAACGCCTGTGTGTGCGTGCTTGAAGGCCAGCACCTGCGGATGCGCATTGGTCACCAGGATCAGGCGCTTGCCCTGCAGCCGGAGCGTATCGAGGACGTGCAGCGCGTGCGGCTGATAGGCAATGTGCCTGACCAGCCGCTGCTTCAGGGCCAGCAGGTCGAGGCCGGTGAACCCGACCCAGTAATCCAGGCAATACCACTGCAACTGACCGCGGATCCGGTCCATCTCGGCGAGCAACCGTTGGCGCGCGAGATCCGGCTCATGGGCATGCAACAGTGCATACTCGGTGGGAATCAGCTCACGCCAGAAACGGTTGTCGAAGTGCAGATCGAGCAGCGTCCCGTCCATGTCGAACAGGACCGTGTCGATCTCCGCCCAGGGCGGGATTGTCGCCTGCGGTTCATTCATCGGATTTTTTGACGCGTTTGCGATGTCCATGCGTAATACTCGGAAAAAGCAGAGAGGTTGTCATCATGCCTGCCAGATCGAACCTGCGCCTTGGCGGTCTCGCCACCACCGGCCTGGTCGCCGCCCTTGCCCTGCCACTGACCGCCGGCGCGAGCGACGACCCCTTCGACGATGACAGCCTGTGGGAAACCCCCGGAGCCGACAGCAACCGCGGCACACTGAACTTCCTCGACGACGCGCCGGATGAACGCGTACATCACCACGAAAACCAGATCACCGTGGCCGCAAGCAGCCTCGACGACGGCTGGGTCAACCTGCGTCAGTGCCACAGCGACCTCGACCGCGTGGGCCGTGCACAGATCCTCTACAATGCTGCCACGACCCGGGAAATCGAGATCGAATCGCAGAGCAACATCGGGGAAACCTGGGTCGAGGGCGCCAGCGTGCAGCTGCGCCACATTCAGCCGGATGCGGAGCTTTGCATCCGCGCCCGTTCACAGATGCTGAAAATCCTCGACGACGGCAGTTATGCACTCGAGAACGGGCCGTTCATGCGCCGATACCTCGACGGCTACTTCCCCATGCGCGTGACGGTCGCGGTGAACTGGGGCGACCTGGGCCTGACCCTCGCGCGCAGCGAACCGGAGTCGCAACCCGGATTCCGGGTCACGGAATCGGAGCACGGCGTAATCATCGATGCCACGTTCGAGGGCCGGCTGATGACGGTTCTGCGCCTGGTGAACGGCGACCGGCCCTGACCGCGGATGAGCCGTCGTTCCAAACCCGCGGTACACGGACGCCGGACGGTGGCGCGGAGCCGGCTTTTCGAGGTCGAGGAAATGCATCTGGAGTTCAGCAACGGCGTCCGGACGTGCTATGAGCGACTTGTTGGCGGCAGCCGCGGCGCTGTCGTGATCGCGCCGATGCTCGACCCGGAGACGGTGCTGCTGATCCGTGAGTATGCGGCCGGCACCGACCGCTACGAACTCGGCCTGCCGAAGGGAAAGATCGAGGCCGACGAAGACCTCCTGACCGCCGCCGACCGCGAGATCATGGAAGAGATCGGCTACGGAAGCCGCCGGTTGACATACCTTGGAGCCTTGTCGCTGGCACCTGGGTACATGTCCCATACCTCGCACCTCGTCCTCGCCGAGGACCTGTACGAGGCGCGTGTCCCGGGTGACGAACCGGAGGAGATCGAGGTCCTTCCCTGGCCCATTCGGGATCTGGGAGGACTCCTCGAGCGTGAGGACTGCTCGGAGGCACGCTCCATCGCCGGCCTGTTCATGGTGCGCGAGCGCCTGTTCGGCGGCACCCGGTAAACGGAAAACCGGGTTCGTAAGCTCTCCCCGCCCGACCCTGCGACGAGCCTGCCTTGTGCAAAAAGGGTGCAGTCAGCGGCAGCTCTGCACCGCAATGGGGCCCCAAAACGGCGCCTGGATCGCGCCGTCGGTTTGCGGATTGGGGAACAACGACAAAATCCCTGCTTCGGATCGCTGCGGGCGGATCGTTGTTACCGCACGGCCCGCTGGAATCGCCCGCGACATGCAGCCAACCGGACCCGCCTGACCGAGCCCCGGCACATTTCCTGCTTAGACAATCCGAGCCGATTCCCTGTCTGGAGCAAACACCCGTGTCCAGTCTACCGTCAACCGGGCGAACCCTCGCCGAATGGACAGCAGCCTCGCGCAGCGATTTCGCGGCGGCGGCTGAATCGCTGCGCGCGCTGCGCGAGAACCTCGATACGGGTTCGAATGCATGGATCAGCCGCATCCCGGCGAAACGCCTGGAGGAAGAAATCCGGAGGCTGCAGAAGCTGCCCCCGTCCCTGCCCCTGTATGGCGTGCCATTTGCCGTCAAGGACAACTTCGACGCGGCGGGATGGCCGACTACCGCCGGCTGTCCCGGCTTTGCCTACCACCCCACGATCAGCGCCCCTGCGGTGGCGAGACTCGAGGCCGCCGGGGCCATACTGGTCGGCAAGACCAATCTCGACCAGTTCGCCACGGGCCTCGCCGGGACCCGTTCCCCTTACGGCGCAGTCGTCAATCCCTTCGATCGCGCCTACGTCGCCGGCGGGTCCAGCGCCGGGTCCGCGGTGGCGGTCGCCGAAGGACTGGTCCCGTTGGCGCTGGGTACCGATGCCGCGGGCTCCGGCCGGATCCCGGCCGGCTTCAACAACGTCGTCGGGCTGAAGACGACCCGCGGCCGCTGCAGCAAGCAGGGCGTGGTGCCGGCCTGCCCCTCGCTGGACTGCATCGCCGTGTTCGCCTTGACGGCGGACGACGCCGGGGTCGCCCTCGATGTAATCGAGGGCTACGACCCCGAAGACCCCTGGTCACGTTCCGATCCGACCACCGACTCCGCCCCTTCGATCCCGAAAAGCCTCGCGATCCCCCAGTCCACCGAGTGGTTCGGCGACAACCGCGCCGAACTGGCGTGGCTTGGCACCATGGCACGGATGGAGGACATGGGGATGGCGTTGCATGCGGTCGATTTCACCCCCCTGTTCGAACTGGCCTCACTGCTCTACCACGGCCCCTGGGTCGCTGAGCGGCACGCCGCACTGGGCGGCTTCATCGAGGCCCGCCCGGAGGCGGTGGACCCGGTGGTGCGCACCATCATTGCCCGGGGCCGGGAATTCTCCGCCAGCGATGTGTTCGAGGCCCGGCAACGGCGCCAGGAACTGCTGTGCGAGGTCCGGGCGCTGTTCGCCCGTCACGATGCGCTGCTGGTGCCCACGGCCCCGAGCCATCCACTCCTCAGCGCCATCGCGGGCGAGCCCCTGGAACAGGACAGCCGGCTTGGCCGCTACGCCAGCTTCGTGAACCTGGCCGACTGCTGCGCGCTGGCGGTTCCGGCGGGCTTTCGCGTCGATGGTCTGCCTTTCGGAATCAGCATGATCGCCCCGGCCTGGCAGGATCGGCGCCTGCTCGCCTGGGCCCGCGCCTGGCAACGTCACGTCCCGTCCCTGCGCGGCGCCACCGGCATACCCGCGCCCAGTGCCGGGGTACCACCTGCCCCGGCCATCACCAAGCCACGCCTCGCCATCGCCGGGCCTTACCGGCCACTGTCAAGACATAGCGGCTGGCAGCAACAGTCCCAACTATCCCACACCCAGGAGAAGCATGTATGACCCAAAAACACTGGCTCACGTCCGTTCGAACCCCAGGCATCGTCTTGGCCCTGTCCCTGTTCGGTGCCACCGTACAGGCCGAGGAACCGATCAAGGTCGGCGTCCTGCATTCGCTCTCGGGCACGATGGCGATCTCGGAGACCACGCTGAAGGACACGGTCGAGATGCTGGTCGCGGAGCAGAACGCCAAAGGCGGAGTCCTGGGTCGCCCGCTGCAGGCCGTGGTCGTGGATCCGGCCTCCGACTGGCCTCTGTTCGCCGAACGTACCCGGCAGTTGCTGGAACAGGACCAGGTGGACGTGATCTTCGGCGTCTGGACCTCCGTGGCACGGAAATCGGTGCTGCCGGTGGTCGAGGAACTGAACGGCATCCTGTTCTACCCGGTGCAGTACGAGGGTGAGGAGTCCTCGCGCAACATTTTCTACACCGGCGCCGCGCCCAACCAGCAGGCCATTCCCGCGGTGGATTACCTGATGAACGAATACGGCATTGAGCGCTGGGTGCTGGCCGGCACCGACTACGTCTACCCGCGCACGACCAACCGCATCCTCGAGGCCTACCTGAAAGCGAACGGCGTAGCCGACGAGGACATCATGATCAACTACACGCCGTTCGGCCATTCCGACTGGCAAAGCATCGTGGCGGACATCAAACGCTTCGGCGAACAGGGCAAACCGACCGCCGTGGTATCGACCATCAACGGCGACGCGAACGTACCCTTCTACCGCGAACTGGGCAACCAGGGCGTGTCTGCCACCGACATTCCCGTCATCGCCTTCTCCGTCGGCGAAGAGGAACTCTCGGGAATGGATACCCGCCCGCTGGTCGGTCACCTGGCGGCCTGGAATTACTTCATGAGCGTGGATACGCCGGAGAACGCCGAGTTCATCGAGAAGTGGCACGCCTTCATCGGCGACACGAACCGCGTGACCAATGACCCGATGGAGGCGCACTACATTGGCTTCAACATGTGGGTCCAGGCCGTCGAGAAGGCCGGAACCACGGACGTGGACACGGTGATCGACGCACTGAAGGGCGTGACCGTGCCCAACCTCACGGGCGGCATGGCCGAGATGCTGGTGAACCACCACATCACGAAGCCGGTGCTGATCGGCGAGATCCAGGAGGACGGACAGTTCCTGGTGGTCTGGCAGACCGATGACCTGATCCCTGGCGATGCCTGGTCGCCGCACCTGCCGGGCAGCCGCGACATCATCGCCGACTGGACCCCCCCGATCTCCTGCGGGAACTTCAACACCGTCACGCAGACCTGCTCCGGTCAGAACTACTGATCGTTACGGGGCGGCGGGGTGTGCCCCGCCGCCCTACCCCAAATTCTTGAACCCAACCCCGAGGAATCCCTCCGGTGACCGCATATTGCCTCGCGCCACCATCCGCCCGTCGTTTGCGCTGCCTCCCGCACGGGTCCTGCCGACAGGTTGCCAGACCCGCACACGGCGGTTTACATGTCGAAATCCGCAGCTTGCCTGCAGCGACACCGCCTGACGGGATTCCTCGGGGTCGAGTTTCGGGCTGGATCATGGCCGCCTGGCTGCTGGTTGCCGGCGGCAGCCTGCACGCGGAGACACAGGCCTTCGGGTTGGAAATGCCCGCGGCAGACCTGACCACGGAAACGACCACACCCGCATTCGGGATCATCGCGCAGGCCGATCCCTATACCGGGGACATGATGGACCCGAGTCTGCTTGGCACCGATCCCGAATCTGCGGAACGGGAAACTGTTGAAACCGACGATGACCTCATGGAAGAGGCCGTCTACGAGGGTCTGGAAGAGACTGCAGCGGACGTCGACGTCCTGATCCAGCGCCTCCCCGAGGGCAGTTTCAACGATCGGCGCAGGGTGGCCGAAGAGCTCGCCGCGACTGGCGATCCTCGGGTTCCGGTGATCCTCACCGCCCTGCTGGAGGGACGCCTGCTCGCGACCGCTGACGATCCGCCGCACATCCTGATCCACGCGGAGACCGGCCGTGGCGGGCGCGACGCCCTGACCGGAGAACTCGTGGATGCGGACGTGATCGCGTCGGGCCGCCGCATCCCCGTACACAATCCCCTGCGCAACGCACTGCGCAACCTGATCGCGGTGGCCACGATTTCGGCGCCCGATCCGGAGCGCCGCGCGGCCTCGCTGCGGCGCCTGATGCGCGATGACGTGAGCCCCGACATCCTCGCCTATCTGGACGAGCGCGTGGAACTCGAAACCGACCCGCGCGTGACAGACCTGCTGCTGACCGTGCGGGCGCTCGCACGCCTGAACGTCGACGACCCGGAGCAGCGTCTCGAATCCATCGCCCTGCTGCGCGGGTCGCTGCTCAGCGAGGTCCGCGTGCGCCTGGAGGCAACAGCGACAAGGGACGAGGATCCGGAGGTCCGCGAGGCCGCGCGCGACGCGCTCGACTCGATCGAGTCACGGATCCGCTTCTTCCGCTTCACCGAAAATCTGTTCTTTGGACTCAGCGCCGGCTCGGTGCTGCTGCTCGCGGCCATCGGACTGGCGATCACCTTCGGCGTGATGGGCGTGATCAACATGGCTCACGGTGAGTTGATCATGATCGGCGCGTATACCACGTGGTTCATCCAGACGCTGATACCGGGGGCACTCAGCACCAGCATCCTGCTGGCGATCCCGGCGGCGTTCCTGGTCGCGGGACTCGTCGGTGTCGCGATGGAAAGGGGCGTGATCCAGTTCCTCTACGGCAGGCCGCTGGAAACCCTGCTGGCGACCTTCGGCATCAGCCTGATCCTGCAGCAAACGGTGCGCACGCTGTTCTCGCCTTTGAACCGGCCGGTCGCCTCGCCCGACTGGCTGAGTGGTTCCCTGTACGTGAACCCCATCCTGTCGCTGACCTGGAGCCGGATCTACATCCTGATCTTCGCGATCGGGGTCTTCATCGCGCTGCTGTTGGTGATGAAGAAGACGAGCCTCGGGCTCAAGGTGCGCGCGGTCGCCCAGAACCGGCCGATGGCGCGTGCCCTCGGTGTGCGCACCGGCTGGGTCGACGCCCTGACCTTCGGCCTGGGTGCCGGGATCGCAGGCGTCGCCGGGGTTGCGCTGTCCCAACTGACCAATGTCGGCCCGAACATGGGGCAGGCCTACATCATCGATTCGTTCATGGTCGTGGTCTTCGGCGGCGTCGGGAACCTCTGGGGGACGCTGGTCGGCGCGATGGGACTCGGCATGATGACCAAGTTCCTCGAGCCGCACACGGGTGCGGTACTGGCCAAGATCCTGGTCCTGATCTTCATCATCCTGTTCATTCAGCGGCGCCCGCGCGGACTCTTCCCCAAGAAGGGCCGAGCGGCGGAGGCCTGACCCGATGTTGACCCGACGCCTTTTTCTGAGCGACTGGGGCGGCATGACCGTGCTGGTACTGCTGCTCGCCATGGTGGTGCTGGTGCCATACGCCAATCTGGTGCTGCCGCCGGAATCACCCTGGCACCTTTCGACCTACTGGGTGGCCCTGCTCGGCAAGTTCCTGACCTTCGCGCTGCTGGCCCTGGCGATCGATCTGATCTGGGGCTATGCGGGCATCCTGTCGCTGGGACACGGTGCCTTTTTCGGGCTCGGCGGCTACGCGATGGGCATGTACCTGACGCGGCAGATCGGCGACCGGGGCGTGTACGGCAATCCCGAGTTGCCCGACTTCATGGTCTTCCTGAGCTACGAGTCGCTGCCCTGGTACTGGTGGGGCTTCGACATGTTCTGGTTCGCGATGCTGATGGTGGTGCTGGTGCCCGGCCTTCTGGCTCTGGTCTTCGGCTGGCTGGCGTTTCGATCCCGGGTGACCGGCGTCTATTTCGCGATCATCACCCAGGCCCTGGTCTTTGCACTGATGCTGGCCTTCTTCCGCAACGAGATGGGCTTCGGCGGCAACAACGGGCTGACCGATTTCAAGGACATCATCGGGTTTTCCGTGCAGGCACGGGAAACCCGGGTCGCGCTGTTCGCAGTCTCGGCCCTAGTGCTGATCGCCGCCTATATTGCGGCCCGTTACATCGTCACCTCCCGCTTTGGGCGGGTCCTGATCGCGGTACGTGACGCCGAGAGCCGCGCCCGTTTCTCCGGCTACCGGGTCGAACACTACAAGCTCTGGCTGTTCGTGTTCTCGGCAATGCTCGCCGGCATCGCGGGCGCCCTGTATGTGCCGCAGGTCGGCATCATCAACCCCGGCGAATTCTCTCCGCTGCGTTCGATCGAAGCCGTGCTCTGGGTGGCCGTCGGCGGACGCGGCAGCCTGTTCGGCGCGATCATCGGTGCCTTCGCGGTGAACGGCGCAAAGACCTGGTTCACCACCGCCTACCCGATGGTCTGGCTGTTCGCTCTCGGTGCCCTGTTCGTGCTGGTGACGGTATTCCTGCCGCGTGGCCTGGTCGGCATCTTCCGCCGCCGACGCCGGGAGGGCGACGCATGAGCGCGCTACGCAATGTTCAGACCACGATGCGTCGTGATCGCGTATTCGGTTTCCTGCAGCCGGAACCGGACTTCGCACTGCCGGTCGATACCTCGCATGGCACGATCCTGTACGTCGACGACGTCAGCGTACGGTTCGACGGCTTCCTGGCGCTGAACAAACTGAACCTGAGCATCGACCAGGGCGAACTGCGCTGCATCATCGGCCCCAATGGTGCCGGAAAGACGACCATGATGGACGTGATCACCGGCAAGACCCGCCCCGACGCGGGAAGGGTATTCTTCGGGCAGGACATCGACCTGCTCAACCTGGACGAGTACCAGATCGCACGGGGTGGCATCGGCCGCAAGTTTCAGAAACCGACGGTCTTCGAGGCGCTCAGTGTCTTTGACAACCTGGAGCTTTCGATGGCGTCGGACAAGGGGGCCTGGAAGACCCTGTTCCACCTGCTGACCCCGGAACAGCACACACGGATCGACGAAGTGCTGCAGATCGTCGGGCTCGAGGACCAGCGGGCACGCATGGCCGGTGCCCTTTCGCACGGCCAGAAACAGTGGCTGGAAATCGGCATGCTGCTGATGCAGAACCCGCGCGTTCTGCTGGTGGACGAGCCGGTCGCCGGAATGACCGGGGACGAGACCGAGCGTACCGCCGAACTGCTGGTCTCGCTCGCCGGAGGCCATACCGTGATCGTGGTCGAGCACGACATGGCCTTCGTCCGTTCCATCGCCCGACGCGTGACCGTGCTCCACCAGGGCAGCGTGCTGGCCGAGGGCAGCATGAACCAGATCCAGAGCGATCCGAAGGTGGTCGAGGTATACCTCGGGGAAGAGGCATGATCCAGGTCAGCGGTGTGAATCAGTACTATCGCCAGAGCCACATCCTGCGCGATCTCGAACTGGAGGCCGGGCCCGGGCGCTGCACCTGCGTGATGGGCCGTAATGGCGTGGGCAAGACCACGTTGCTGAAGTGCATCATGGGGCTGCTGCCGATCCGCAGCGGGCGCATCCTCCTCGGGGACCGGGACATCACCCGGCTCTCCCCGGAAGCGCGGGCCCGCGCAGGGATCGGCTACGTACCGCAGGGTCGGGAGATCTTCCCGGAACTGACGGTGGAGGAAAACCTGCGCGTGTCGCTCGGCGCCCGCGCAGACCGGGCACGGCAGATCCCGGACTCCGTCTACGACCTTTTCCCGGTACTGAAGGAGATGCGCGGCCGGCGTGGAGGCGATCTCTCGGGCGGACAGCAGCAGCAGTTGGCCATCGGGCGCGCCCTAGTGCTGGACCCGAAGCTCCTGATCCTCGATGAACCCGGGGAGGGCATCCAGCCCAACATCGTTCGGCAGATCGGGGACGTGATCCGGCAGCTGAACAAGGAACTCGGCTTGTCGGTACTATTGGTGGAACAGAAGCTGCCCTTCGCCCGCCGCGTCGCGGACGACTTCTACATCATGGAGAAGGGGTCGGTGGTCGCACAGGGCGCGATCAGCGAACTCAGCGACGAGCTGGTGAGCCGGCACCTGAGCGTCTGAGTACCGTCCGCGGGCTGAGCGCGAACGTCCGTCTTCACGGACCAGGGTCAGCCCAGGCTCAGCCCAGAGTCAGGCACCCAGCAGGATCAGGCCCGCCGCGAGCAGCACGATCACCGCGAACGCAATCGCCCCGATGACCCGTGTCCCACGGATCGCGCGATGCTGGACCTCGAACCCACCCTCCTCGCCCCAGAAGGTCTTGGCATTGGCCGAGGGCTCGTAATGCTCGGCGGCCATCAGGGCCTGGCCCAGCAGCGCGGCGTAGCGGCGCCCAGCCCCTTGGCCCAAACCATGTCCGAGCGGCGCAGCGCCTGTTCGAAGGACAGCAGAGAACCGTCGGGATGGGTCACACGGATACTGAACACCCATTTACCCGGCGTCGTGGCGAGACGGCTGATCAAGACCGGCTCGATCAGGAGATCGAAAAAAAAGCACGGCCATTCCGAACAGCATCACCCCGAGCCAAGTGATCTCGGCCGGCGAAAACCAGGACCACTACACGGATCCGACGGGGACCGCGACAAGCAGGACATCGAAGGACCGCGCCCACAAGCGGATCCAGGGGTGCACGTCCGATGTGCCGACATGCCCGTTTGCGTTCATCGGGCTCCTTGCGCCCCGGAGGGCATCAGCGGCCGGCGAGTTCGGCGTCGATCGCCTGTTCGGCCTGCAGCCAATACGCGTGATTGTCGCCGACGAAGCCATTGCGCTCGGCGATGAAGTAGGCAGCGTCCTGGATCATCCGGTAACGCTGCTCGGGCGTCACCGCAGGCACTTCGGCCTTCTTCCCCACTTTGGCCCCAGACCCTGCAGCCACCTTCGCAGGCGCCTTGCGGGGCGTTGCCTTCTTCTTTTCGACAGGTGCGGCTGCCGCCGACGCCGCGGCCTTTGCCGGGCGCGCCGCCTTGGACTTAGCCGGTGCGGGCGCCTTCGCGGGTGCGGTCATTGCGGCCTTTTCCGGAGTACCCACGCTCTTCTTCGGTCCCTTCGCCATGCTAACCCCCTTTGCGATTGTCAGTGTCATCCCCAATGGCACTGCCCCAGAGCAGCCACCTGGACTGATCATAGGCTGCAGCGCCGAACCCTTCAACACATTGCTGTCCCGGTGCAGGCGTCCGTGTCATGACCCAAGCATCCCCTGGGTCTCGATGAAGCCGACGACCTCATCCAGGCCCTGTCCGGTGCGCAGATTCGTGAAGACGAACGGACGGTCGCCGCGCATCCGCCGGCTGTCGTGCTCCATCACCTCGAGCGATGCGCCGACACCGTCCGCGAGGTCGATCTTGTTGATCACGAGCAGGTCGGAGCGGGTGATCCCCGGACCGCCCTTGCGCGGAATCTTGTCCCCGGCGCAGACGTCGATCACGTACAGGGTCAGATCCGACAACTCGGGGCTGAAGGTGGCCGAGAGATTGTCGCCGCCGCTCTCGACGAACACGAGATCGAGCCCCGGGAAGCGCTGTTCGAGTTCGTCCACGGCCGCCAGGTTCATCGAGGCGTCCTCCCGGATCGCGGTGTGCGGACAGCCTCCCGTCTCGACGCCGATGATCCGCCCGGGATCAAGCGCCTCGCGGCGGATCAGGAACTCCGCATCCTCGCGGGTGTAGATATCGTTGGTCACCACCGCGAGCTGATAGCGCTCGCGCAACCGGTGGCAGAGGGCCTCGACCAGCGCGGTCTTGCCCGAGCCCACCGGACCACCGACTCCCACCCTGAGTGCCTGCGCCTTCATCTCGCCCCCTCTTGCATCAACTGCGGAACATGCGGCTGTACTGGGTTTCGTGCAACACCGAGGACAGGATGATCCCGGGCAACCCGGCCCCCATGCCGGCGTCATCGACCGTCCGGGCCTGATCGGCCGCCACCGCGATCGTCTCGGCCAGATCCCGCAGCAGGCGCTGCCCCTGCGTTTGCCCCAGCGGTACCAGTTTCACCGCCGCGGCCACCTGGTTCTCACACCAGGACCACAGGTACCCCTCCAGCAGGTCATCCGAAGGAATCGCCCATTCCCGGCCCGCCAGTGCGAACAGGGTCGCCCAACAGGCGTCCTCCCGGGCCGCCCAGGACTGCGCGGCGGCGACTCCGAGATCCGCCAGCAGGCGGGCCAGCGCCCGACCCTGCCCCAGGTCCTCGGCGCGCAGTTCAGAGGTTTCTCGACTCGCGCGCAGCCAGTCGTTCCAGTATTCGATACCCGGTCCGTCGTCCTGTTGCCAGACCGCCTGCAGGCGCAGCAGCGCGGGAAGATCGACGCGCGCGTGGACCCGAAGCAGCTGCGCCTCGAGCCAGTCCCGCACCGCCTCCGGGCTGCTGACCCAGCCCGCATCCACCGCCTGCTCGAGACCGGTGGAGTAGCTGTAGGCGCCAACCGGCAGCGTCGGGCTGATCAATTGCCAGAGACGCCGCCGGGCCAGGCCCGCATTCGCCGGAGTCGTGACCGGGGTCCGGGGTTGGTCAGTGCGCATGCTGGTGACCGTGGGCATGCGAGTGGGCATGGCCGCCAGCGGCATAGGCGCCCGCCTCCGGTTCGAAGGGTGCCTGCGTGAAGCCCACGGTCAGGCCCAGGCCGCGCACCATCTCGTCGAGCACATGATCGTGCCGATAGCGCAGCCAACCGTGCCCCAGCTGCAGCGGCACATGGCGGTTGCCCAAGTGATAGCCGGCGCGAAGCAGCAACAGGGCGTCGGCGGATTGCACCTCACTCACCGGCTCCGGTGCTGCCTCAACGCGGACCACGAGGTCGCCCGGGGCCGCGCACAGGAACTCGCCGCCGCGCAGCACCTGGCCACGCTCCAGCATCACGCCCACCTCGGTGCCATCGGTCAGAGTGGCCCGGAAGCGGCTCTTCTGCCGGGTCTCGAAGGGAAGGCGGAGTACGGGCATCGCCGTCGCTTCCGCGGGCGTCGTGCAGCGCCGGGTCAGGGTCAGCATCGCGGTCAGAACAGGAAGTAGCGCTGGCCCATCGGGACCTCGGCCAGTGGTTCACAGGTGAGCAGTTCGCCGTCGGCGCGGACCTGGTAGGTGTCGGGATCCACCTCCATGTGCGGCATCCAGCCGTTCAGCACCATGTCCTGCTTGCGCACACTGCGGCATCCACGCACCGCGACCGCCCGGCGCCGCAGACCCAATCGCTCCGGGACCCCGGCCTCGATCGCGGCCCCGGAAAGAAAGGTGACCGCCGTGCGCGAAACCGCCAGCCCGTGGCTGCCGAACATCGGCCGGTAGTGCACCGGCTGCGGCGTCGGGATCGAGGCGTTCGGATCACCCATCGGCGCGGCGGCGATCATGCCGCCCTTGAGGATCATGGCCGGCTTCACGCCGAAGAAGGCCGGGCGCCACAGGCACAGGTCGGCGAGCTTGCCCGGCTCGATGCTCCCCACTTCGTGGGCGATGCCGTGGGCCAGCGCCGGGTTGATGGTGTACTTGGCGATGTAGCGGCGCACACGGAGATTGTCCGCACCCGCTGCATCGCCCGGCAGCGTGCCCCGCTGCACCTTCATCTTGTGCGCGGTTTGCCAGGTACGCAGGATCACCTCGCCGACCCGGCCCATCGCCTGCGAGTCGGAGGCGATCATCGAGAAGGCGCCGAGGTCGTGCAGGATGTCCTCGGCGGCGATGGTCTCGCGCCGAATGCGCGACTCGGCAAAGGCCACGTCCTCGGGAATCGCCGGATCCAGGTGATGACAGACCATCAGCATGTCGAGGTGCTCGTCCACGGTATTCACCGTGTACGGTCGGGTCGGGTTGGTCGACGATGGCAGCACGTTGGACCGCCCGCAGGCCTTGATGATGTCCGGGGCATGGCCGCCGCCGGCCCCCTCGGTGTGGTAGGTATGGATGGTGCGGTCCTTCATCGCGGCCAGCGTGTCCTCGACGAAACCGGACTCGTTCAGCGTGTCGGTATGGATCGCGATCTGCACGTCGTATTCGTCCGCGACGCTCAGGCAGTTGTCGATCGCGGCCGGGGTCGTGCCCCAGTCCTCGTGCAGTTTCAGGCCCAGTGCGCCGGCCTCGATCTGTTCGCGCAGGGCGTCGGGCAGGCTGGCGTTGCCCTTGCCCAGAAAGCCGAGGTTCATTGGATAGGCCTCGGCGGCTTCCAGCATGCGCTGGATATGCCAGGTGCCCGGGGTGCAGGTGGTCGCGTTGGTGCCGGTCGCGGGGCCGGTACCGCCGCCAAGCATGGTGGTGATGCCGCTCATCAGCGCCTCGTCGATCTGCTGCGGGCAGATGAAGTGGATGTGCGCGTCGATGCCGCCGGCGGTCACGATCATGCCCTCGCCGGCGATCGCCTCGGTGCCCGGACCGATGACAATATTCACGCCGGGCTGGGTATCCGGGTTGCCGGCCTTGCCGATTCCCTGGATGCGGCCGTGCCGGATTCCGATATCCGCCTTCACGATGCCCCAGTGATCGATGATCAGCGCGTTGGTGATCACGGTGTCGGCAACCTCGAGACCGGCGCGCTGACTCTGGCCCATGCCGTCGCGGATGACCTTGCCACCACCGAATTTCACCTCGTCACCGTAGATCGTGAAGTCCTGCTCGACCCGTACGAACAATTCGGTATCGGCCAGGCGAACGCGGTCGCCGGTCGTGGGCCCGTACATGTCCGCATACGCGCTGCGAGAAATCCTGACGCTCATGACCGCCCCCCCTCGTCAGATGCGTCCAGCGGCCCCATGACCCGGCCCTGGAATCCGTACGCGTGCCGTGCCCCGGCATAGGCCACGAGCTGGACGGTCCGGCTCTGCCCCGGCTCGAAGCGCACGGCCGTGCCCGCAGGGATATCCAGACGGAAACCGCGCGCCCGGTCACGGTCGAAGTCCAGTGCGTCATTGACCTCCTGGAAGTGGTAGTGCGACCCCACCTGCACCGGCCGATCCCCGGTGTTGGTCACCGCCAGCGTCACCGTCGGACGCCCAGCATTCAATTCGATCTCGCCCTCTTCAAGCAGGTACTCACCGGGTGTCATGATGATCCTTTGCCTCTTCGTCGATTGAGTACGGCCGTGCCCGGGATGCAAGCCGGGTGATCCGTCAGCGGGACGCCGTGAATACATCCCTGTAGGCTTGACGGCAGCATCCATGCTGCCGACACCCGCTGACGGATCACCCGGCTTGCACCCTTCGGCCCCTGGGTCACCACCCCACGGTCAACGGATGGGTTCATGCACGGTGACCAGCTTGGTCCCGTCGGGAAAGGTGGCCTCCACCTGCACCTCGGGAATCATCTCGGGGACCCCTTCCATCACGTCCTCGCGCCGCAGCACCTCGCCGCCCAGCGACATCAGCTCGGCAACGCTGCGGCCGTCGCGGGCGCCTTCCAGTATCGCGGCCGAGATCAGCGCGATGGCCTCCGGGTAGTTCAGTTTCAGCCCGCGGTCGCGCCGGCGTTCCGCGACCAGCGCCGCAGTGAACAGCAACAGCTTGTCCTTCTCTCTGGGGGTCAACTCCATGTACGGCTCCGACAGGTTCAGGTGGACCAGATACGCGGTGGGCAGGGCTCCCGCCCAAGCACCAGCGGGCGCAGCAGTGCCCAGGCCTCGATCATCGATTCCCACAACGCCTCCCCGGTTGCGGCCAGCCAGCGGCAGACCAGAAGGCCCGTGAGGGGATGCCCCTGCGACCGCGGACCCGGTACAGGCAACAGGGTACAGCCGAAGGCAGCATCCGGCACCTGCCGCAACTGGCCCCGCAGTGCCACGAGCGTCTCCGTCGTGGCCGGCGCGGCCAGCAGCGTCGCCAGGTAGCCGCGACCCTGCAACCCCCAGACCGCCTTGAGCATGGGGTCGCCACCTTCGGTCCGCAACCGTTCCGCAAGCAGCGATCGGCCATCCGCGATGACCTGAAGGCTCGAATCGCAGAGCCCGCTCTCGAACCTGTCACCGCTACCCGGCCGGCCCAGACCGAGCAGATCCCAGGCGAGGAGGCGCGCATCGGGCGCGAGTTCGAAGCGGTTGCGCAACTCGACCCGGGCGCCGCCGTGGACGATGTTCAATGCGGGCAGCCACTCGAGTGTGCCGCCGGCGGCAACCCGGAAGGACTGGTGCTGGCGCGCCAGTGGGCCGGCCGAACGGTAGAACTTTGCCGCCGCGGGAGTGGTGAGCAGGGCATGACCGCCGCTTTCCACCGAGACCTGGATGTCCAGGCGGTCGCCGCCGACGACGCCCCCAGGAGGATGCAGCAGGTAGGTGTGGCAGGGAGCTCCCTCGGGGTGAAAAGGGCGTTGCACCCGCAGGGGGCCGGCATGCCGGCGATGACGCAATACGGTGCAGTCCGGTCCCGCCTCGAAACCGAGTTCCAGTCTCGCTTGCCAGCCCTGCTCGGCTGACGGGGATCCGGACAACGACCCAATGGGCGGGGCGGGTACGGAGCGGGAGACTGGCAACGATGACATGGCGGGTCCGATGCAGGAATTGGGCCATACCTGTGGGATCGCAGGGCCGAGGGGCCGGCTGGCCTGGACGGGCCCGGCCGGACGGGTCGAGGAACGACCCGCAGCCAGGAGCGCGCGTCGGATTGGGGCGCCAACTCCACCGGAAAGCCGGCTTCCGATGCTCCGATTGCCCTTTGATGGTGCAGCCCCATGCACCATGATGGGGATGATGCGAACCGCACGGCCTCAGGCCAGTTCCGCGCGCACCCGGGTCGCGATCTCCTCGACCGACAGATGGGTCACCTCAAGGCGCGGAATGCGCTCCTGGTACAGGAACTCATCGATCGCGAGGCACTCCTGGCGGCACTGCGGCAAGCTGGCATAGCGGCTGCCGGGGCGCCTCGCCTCCCGGATATGTGCCAGCCGCTCGGGCGAGAGCACCAGGCCCAGGAGACGGCCACGCAGCCCACGCAGCACACTCGGCAGCCGCGTGTCACCGGTGAGGTCCTCGGGAATCAGTGGGTAGTTGGCGGCGAACATGCCGTAGTTCATCGCCAGGTAGAGACAGGTCGGCGTCTTGCCCGAGCGCGACACCCCCATCAGAACGACCTCGGCATGACCGATGTCACCGGTGGCCAGACCGTCGTCGTGTGTCAGGGTGAAATTCAGGGCCTCGATACGCCGGTCATAGCGGGCGAGATCGCCCATGCCGTGGGCGCGTCCAGATACCGACTCGGCCTTGCGCTGGAAGACCTGCTCCAGCTGTTCCAGGTGGTCCGAGAAGATGTCGAGCACGGGGACGGGGCAGTCCTTGAGCTGGGCACGCAGGGCGGCATCGGCAAAGGTGGCCACGACCAGCGCCGGCTGCGGCCCGTTCCGGATCCGCTCGAAGAAGTCCTCCATGTGTTCCCGGCTGCGCACGAACGGCCGCAGGTGCCAGCCGGGGTGGAGACCCTCGAACTGGGTCAGCAGCGTCCGCGCCAGGGTCTCCGCGGTGATGCCGGTGCCGTCGGACAGCAGGTAGACCTGGGGATGGTTCGGGTTAGTCACGCGCCATCGACTCCGCGAGCCGTTCCCAGGTCGGGATCAGCGAGTCCGGATTCAGCGACATGCTTTCGATCCCCTCCGCCACCAGCCACTCGGCAAGGTCCATGTGGTCGGAGGGCCCCTGACCGCAGATGCCCACGTACTTGCCCTTGCTGCGCGCGGCGCGGATAGCCATTGAGAGCAGTGCCTTGACCGCACCGTCGCGCTCGTCGAAACAGGAGGCCACCAGCGAGGAGTCGCGATCGACACCCAGGGTCAACTGGGTCAGGTCGTTGGAACCGATCGAGAAACCGTCGAAGAATTCGAGGAACTCATCTGCGAGCAGCGCATTGGACGGGAGTTCGCACATCATCACGATCTTCAGCCCGTTCTCGCCGCGCTTCAACCCCTCGTCCTCGAGGACCCGGATCACGCCACGCGCCTCATCCAGCGTGCGCACGAACGGCACCATCACCTGCACGTTCTCCAACCCCATGTCCTCGCGCACGCGCTTCAGGGCACGGCATTCCAGCGCGAAGGCCGGACGGAAGCTGTCCGACAGGTAACGCGCGGTGCCGCGGAAGCCCAGCATCGGGTTCTCCTCCTCCGGCTCGTAGGCCCTGCCCCCCAGCAGGTGTGCATACTCGTTGCTCTTGAAGTCCGACAACCGCACGATCACCGGCTCCGGCGCGAAGGCTGCCGCCAGCGTCCCGATGCCCTCGCTGAGGCGGCGCACGAAGTACTCCACGGGGTCGTCGAAGCCGGCAATCCGGGTGGCGATCTCGGCGCGCACATCCTCGGGCACATTCGGGTAGTCCAGCAGGGCGAGCGGATGGATGCCGATGTGGCTGTTGATGATGAACTCCAGCCGCGCAAGGCCGATCCCGGCATGCGGCAGGCGCGAGAAGGTGTAGGCGCGTCCCGGGTTCGCGACGTTGAGCATCAGCTTTACCGGCAGCGGCGGCAGATTGGTGGCACCGGTGCGCTGCACCTGGAAGGCGATCTTTCCTTCGTACACGTAGCCGTCATCACCCTCGGCGCAGGAAACCGTCGCGTCCATGCCATCGCGGAGGACCTCCGTGGCGTCGCCGCATCCCACCACGGCCGGAATGCCCATCTCGCGCGCGATGATCGCCGCGTGGCAGGTTCGCCCGCCGCGGTTGGTCACGATCGCGGAGGCCCGCTTCATGATCGGCTCCCAGTCCGGGTCGGTCATATCCGCGACCAGGATGTCACCCGGCTCCACCATGTGCATCGATTCCGGGGAATCGACCACGCGGATCTTGCCCGCGCCGATGCGGGCTCCGATGGCCCGCCCGGTCGCCAGTGGCGACCTGTCGTGGGACTCGAGGCGATAGGTTTCGTTGACACCCAGCTCGGCACGGCTCTCGACCGTCTCGGGCCGCGCCTGCACGATCATCAGTTCGCCCGTCTCGCCGTCCTCGGCCCACTCGATGTCCATCGGCATGCCGTAGTGGTCCTCGATGGCGACCGCGTACCGGCCCAGCAGTTGCACTTGCTCGTCGTTCAGGCAGAAGCGGGAACGCAGATCGTCCGGGGTGTCCTCGACCCGGGTACCTCCGCCGTCGGTCAGCACCATGCGGAGCGCCTTGCTGCCCAGCGTCCGCCCGATGATGGCCTGCTTGCCGGCGCGTAGGGCGGGCTTGTACACCTGGTATTCGTCCGGGTTCACCGAACCCTGGACCACCGTCTCACCCAGGCCCCAGGCGCCGGTGATGAAGACCGCGTCGCGGAAGCCGGTCTCGGTATCCAGGGTAAACATGACGCCGGCACAGCCGATGTCGGAACGCACCATGCGCTGGACACCGGCCGACAACGCCACCTCGTCGTGCGCGAAGCCTTGGTGCTCGCGGTAGGCAATCGCCCGATCGTTATAGAGGCTGGCAAAAACCTTGCGCAGCGCGATCAGCACCTCGTCGATGCCGCGCACGTTCAGGTAGGTCTCCTGCTGGCCGGCGAACGACGCCTCCGGCAGGTCTTCTGCGGTCGCGGACGAGCGCACCGCAACGGGCACGTTCTCACCCATTCGAGCGTAGTGCTCGCGCACGGCCGCCTCGAGTTCCGGTGGCAGATGGGCCTCCTCGATCCAGCCGCGGACCTCGCGGCCCGCCACCTGCAAAGACTGGATGTCGTCGATGTCGAGGCCATCCAGGCGTTTCTTGATCCGCTCGTCGAGCCCGTTCTTCGCCAGAAGAGCGCGAAAGGCATCCGCCGTGGTGGCGAAGCCGCCAGGCACCTGCACGCCCGCCTCAGCGAGATTGCCCAGGAGTTCGCCCAGCGAGGCGTTCTTGCCGCCCACCTGGGCCACGTCATTCATCGTGAGTGCGGCCAGATCGATTACCCAACTCATTCCCTTCTCCTTACCGGATGGTCCGTAGCGAAGTGATGCTCTGCAGGCTGTTTAGCACATTCCCGGCGCTCAGTCGCCACCGCTGAGGAAGGCCTGATCCTCGGTCAGTTGCACGTACGCCTTGTAGCGCGCGCTGATGTTGTTGATATAGGCGACCGGCTCGCTGCCCCGCACGTAACCGTGACGGGCCTGGGAGAAATATTGCCGTTGCGACAGCAGCAGCATGGCATTCTCGACGTTGTCGAACCAACGGTCCGGGTCCCAGCCCTTCTGCGCCGCAAGACGCCTTGCGTCCATCACATGCCCGACGCCTGCATTGTAGGCGGCAAGCGTGAACCAGACCCGGTCGGCCACCGGCAGGTCTTCGGGCAAACGCTGGCGAACCCAATCCAGATACAGGACACCCCCCCGGATGTTATCGGCAGGATCCTCGAGATCCTTCACACCCACCTGTTGGGCGGTACGCGGCATCAACTGCATCAGACCGGCCGCCCCCATCGAAGAGCGCGCCTCCGGATCGAAGCGGCTCTCCTGGTACATTTGCGCGACGATCAGTCGCCAGTCGAAATCCTGCGGCTCTGCGTACCTGCGCACCAGATCGTCCCAGGGGGAAAGCTGCCCAGCCCCCCGTATCCGCTCGTCCATGTGGCGGCGGATGCGGCGCTCATCCTCGAAATACCGTCGGTACAGGATGTTGTAAAAAGTACTGCGGTGCTCCTTGCGGAAAAACTCGTTCAGGGACTCCAGCAGGGCTTCATCGGACGCACGCACGGCCCAAGTGTGCGGAATCGGGGAGCCTGCCTCGAACTGCCGGCGAATGTCATCGCGCCACGCCAGTTCCACCCCGAGCAGGTGCCCCTCGACGACCGCGTAATCGAACTCGCGCGCGACCAGGCTGTTGACGACATCCTCGAGATCGCCGGCGATACCGGGCAAGGGCAGCAGCTCAAACCCGTGCTCATCCGCCACCGTCTCGAGCTCGGACCAAAGGACACTGTCGCGGACCGCAGCGACGGTGCTTCCGGTCACCGCATCCCAGCCCGCGAGTTCACCCGCATCGGCACGACTGACCAGATAAGGCTGCGCGTGGTGCCAGGGATTCGTGAACCGGACCGGGCCCCGCCCGTCCGCCGTACCGGGTTCCAGGAAGCCCCCGGCAATATCCGCCCGCCCCTCGTCCAGCCAGTCGTACACCACGGCGGGATGTGGCGGCACCACCACCTCCAGGCGCATGCGATGCTCTTCGGCGAAGCGCCGCGCGAACTCGTATTCGAAACCCACCAGTTCGCCACGCCAGAGATAGTACGAAGCTGCGGAGTTGGGCAACAGGATGCGCAGTCTGCGCCGCTCCTGGAGTTCGGGGAGATCCCCCACATAGCGGGCCTCCCGGGGTCGGGTCAGCTGTTCCGTGGTCAAAAACCGGTTCAGGGCGGCGAGCAGTTGCGGCGCCTCCGGGCGCACGGCCCAGGCGATGGACTGCCGCTCCCCCAGTGGAAAGGCGATGCGCAGGTCATCGCGGTAGCCCAGGTACATCTCGGCGATGTTGCTGTCGCGAACCGTCGCGTCGATCTCGCCCGCGACGAGCATGTCCAGCGTCGACTCGTCGTCAAAATGATCGAGACTGGGGAGGAGATGGATTTCCGGAAAGTCCTCGCGCAGGGCGGCCAGTGTCTCCCAGAACGACGTCGCCCTGTCGACCATGACACTGCGGCCGGCCAGGTCCTCGATCGAATGAATGTCCTCGTTCGTCTCTGCGACGAGCACGACCTCATGGACATGATCGATGGGCAGTGAGAAATCGACCCGTTCCCGGCGGCCCTCGGTCACCGTGAGGTTGGCGGCAATGATGTCCGCCCTGCCCTGCTCGAGCAAGGGCAGCATCTCGCGCAGGCGGAACACGGGTACGAGCTCCAGGTGAAGACCGAGCGAGGCGGCAAAGGCCTCGGCCAGTTCCCGCTGCTGTGCCACGGGTGAACCCTGCCGCGGCAGGGACGGCTCACCGATGGCGGTACCGGGTACGACGACCCGCAAACTGCCGCGCTCGAGCAGGGCGTCGAGATCCCCGGTCTCGATCTCGCCACCGTGGAACGGCCCCTCCCCCTGGTCGGCACAACCAGGGGGAGCCAGGAACAGCAGGGCAAACAGCAGGAAGAGTCGCGCGTACATGAACCACTCATGACTGCAAACGGGGAACAGTCCCCCTTTATAGCCGATGGCGGCGGACTTCTCCTGCGACAGGCGCAGCGGCGGGCGGGGTGGGGGCCGCGCGGCGCCCAAGAGAGGGCCGCCCGAACGCCTCAGTCACTGGCGAGGAACCAAACGAGGGTGGGCGGAATACGAGCAAGGCAGCGCCGGCGTCCAGCATCGGCGCGTGCCTCGCGGCTGAAACCGAACTTCAGGTCAGGAGACCGGGACGGTGAACCCGTCAGAAGAACAGCAGCACACCTAAGGAGGTCATGATCGGCGCACCCGCCACGAAGGCCAGGGTGAGCACACACACAGAGCAGTCTTTGAAACGTCCGGACCGGAAGATCGTCAACGTTATACTCCAGCAAGGTCAAACGGATGGCCAAATACTCGCGGCGAAAGCCTGACAGAATCGAAACCTCGCCGCAACCGCTTCCCGTCGCCACGTCCCGAGCAGGAGTTCCGGAGGCACCGGGTCCAACTTCCATCTCGCCACAAAGACCGTGACTTTACAAAGCGGGATGGCAAACGGATGTGATCCACGTCATGGAACGGGCCGGTTCCTGTGGCGCCTTTACCCTTCACGAACAGGCGGCGGCTTCGGGTATGCTTGAGCGGCCGCATTTCATCCAGGAGGCGATCGTGGTGACGACACAGACGACGGAGGCGCTCGACACCGCGGAGCGTGTCTGCGCCAGACGCGGCGTGCGCCTGACCTCCCTGCGCCGACGCATCCTGGAACAGGTTCTGAAGACCGATGGCGTCATCAAGGCCTATGACCTCATTCACGAACTCAGTTCAGCCGATCACAGCATCAAGCCGCCCACGATCTACCGCAGCCTGGCATTCCTGCTCGAACAGGGGTTCATCCACCGCATCGAAAGCCTGAACGGCTTTGTCGCCTGCAATCATCCCGGTGAGGCCCACGAGACCCTGCTGATGATCTGCGACACCTGCGGCCATATCCACGAGATGCATCCCCAGAACATCAGTGCGGCACTGGATCAGGCAGCCGGGCAGGAGGGCTTCGCGATCAGCACCAAGGTGGTGGAACTGCACGGGCTCTGCCGCGGCTGCCAGAGCACCGACAGGGAACCGCCGCCCCAGGCTTGAATTCCCAGCGGCGTTGCGGGCTCGGACCACTGCGTCGACCTATTCCGGAGCAAACCACGAAGACCCATCTCACAGCCCTGCCGCCCATCCTGCGCCCCGATACCCGGGTGCTGGTCCTGGGCAGCTTTCCCGGAGCTGCGTCGCTGCGGGCCCAGCAGTACTACGCACACCCGCGCAACCAGTTCTGGCCGATCATGGGCAGGCTGCTGGGACAACCGCTGCCTGAAAAGGCCTACGGGGAACGGACCCGGTGCCTGCTCGACCACGGCATCGGGCTCTGGGACGTCTACGCGAGTTGCGTGCGCCCCGGCAGCCTGGACTCGGCCATCCGGCATGCCGTTCCCAACGACCTCGCCGGTCTGCCGACCCGCTTACCAGCCCTGCGCCTGGTGATCCACAACGGCGCCGAGAGCGCCCGCCGGATGCGGGAGGTCGAGACCCTGGGCTTGCCGGCGGTGCGGCTGCCATCGACGAGTCCGGCCAACGCGCACCTGGGCCTGGAGGCGAAGCTGCTCCTCTGGCGCGAGGCGCTGGACCGGGCGGGGGTGCTTCCGGGCGGGTCGTAGAAGCTCCCACGTTCGCCTCGCGCCTTCGGGGCGGGCCGTTTCGGGGTGCGAAAGATCACGGCCGGTGGTAGATGCGCAGGCCCACGAGGAAGTTGCGCCCCGGCGCGGGCTCGAAATAGCGCCCGAAGTTGGCGTTGATGCGCAGGTTGTCGATGGCGTCGGTATCGAGCAGGTTGTTCACCGCGAGGAAACCCTCCGCACGCAGCCGGCCCTGGTCCCAGTGCCTGCCGATACGGGCATTCAACAGGGTCTGCGAACCCACCCGAACGGTATTCGAATCATCGGCGAAACGGTCGCCCGAAAAAAGCAGGTCGGCAACCGCGAACTGCCGGCCGTCACGCCAGGCCGCCTCGAGAAACAGCTGCTCCCGGGGCAGGCCGGGCAGACGATTGCCGTCCAGGCGCTCGTCGCCCACGACGAACTCACGGTAGCGGAAATCATTCAGGCTGACCGCCGCACGCAGGTTCCATTGCGGATTCGGCCGCAGGTCCAGCCCGATCTCCAACCCCTCGCGCGCGGTGCGGCCCGCGTTGCGGTAGAAGTTTCGCCCATCCTCCTCCAGCTGGAACGGCACCAGTTCGTCGCGTACCCGGGCTGCGTAGGCGGTCACGTCATAGCTCACGATCCCCGCCTCACCGCGCACGCCCAATTCCATGCTACGGGCGCGCTGCGACTCCAGGTCGGGGTTGAAACCACCCGTGCCGGCGGGATTGGCAAACTCGGTGAAGGTGGGGGTCTCGAATGCCGTGGCCGCATTGACGAACGCTTGCTGACCGGGCCGCCAATGCCAGATCAGGCCGCCGCTCGCACTCGTCTCGTCGAAAACACGCCGGCCGGACAGGTCCTCGCCCCCGGCCCGGAGGCGGTCGTCGATATCGAAACGGATCCGGTCATGGCGCAGGCCGAGGGCGAGGTTCCAGTCGTCCCCGAGCAGCGTGTCGGTCTGCACGAAGATACCTCGGGTGCGCGCTCGTTCTCGCTGATCCAGGGCCAGGGGCCCTGCCACCGGCTCACTCGGCGGGTTACACGACGCCTCCAAGGCCGCGTTGATGCAGTTTCGGGTCCGGTCGTCGCGCTGCTGTTCCAGATCCAGTCCGAACAGCGCCCGGGTCGGGCCGAGGTCCCGCTCGTAACCGAGATTCACGCCATGGAAGTCGCGTTCATAGGCCACCTGGCTGCTGCCGAAGAACGGGAGCTGCTGCGCGTAATCGCGGTGGGTTCTGAAGGCGCCGAGCCGGAGCTGGCCCTGCCCCAGGGGCTGCCGCCACTGCGCACCCAGCGTCAGCTGTTCCGCAGACTGTCGGCTGTCCAGCCGCAACGCCAGCGGTGCCGCGGCACGGCGGTCGGTGTCCATCTCGGCCCGGGTCAGGGCACCGGGATCCTCGGTCAGCGGGGCGTCCAGATAGCGCAGGTGGAGGTTCAGGTCGCCCGAGTCGAACGCCTGCACGGCGTGGAGGCGCAGCAACTGCTTTTCTGCGCGCGACTGGTCCCGGTAGCCGTCAAAACGGAGATCGTGAAAGGTCAGCGAGTAGGAGCCCGAATCGACCCGGGCTTCGCTGGTGGCCTCGAGGCGCTGGAAGCCGTTGCTGCCGAGCAGCGCGCCGCCCCCGTGGCCGCGCGGGTCGCTGCCGTCGCGGGTCGAAATGGCCACCACGCCTCCGGTGGCATTCCCGTACAGGGCCGCGTTCGGACCGCGCAGTACCTCGATCGAACGTGCGTTGAGCAGGTCGATCGCGTCCACCTGGGACTGGCCGTCGGGCGTGGTCTCGGGGATGCCGTCCTGCAGGATGCGCAGGCCGCGGATGCCGAACGGGGCGCGGGCGCCGAAACCGCGGATGGAAAGGCGCACGTCCTGGGCAAAGTTGTAGCGGTTCTGCGCGAATACCCCGGGGATCCGGTTCAGGGCCTCGTCCATCTGCAGACCCTGCCGTCCCTGGGTTGCGTCGTCGGCATCCACCACGTCGACCGCGGCGGGAAGGTCGCTGAGCGGCATGGCCAGGCGCGGCGCGGTGACCGTGACCGTGATCGGCTCCAGCACCTCCTGTGCGAGAACCGGCGCCGCGGCCAAGGCAGAGAACAGCGGGAGGCCGGCGAGCGCAGAGTGGCAGACCGCAGCGTTCCGGCGCGGGAGAGGCGCCCGGCAGCGCGTGCCGGGCAGCAGAAGGCGGCGTGTCCGGCCCCTCACCACATGTAGGGCATCATCCGCCCCATGCGCCCCATGGTGGAGTCGATGGAGGTGGTCATGATGTCAATATTGATGTTGAGGCGGCGCATCTCCTCGGCCATGACCGGAACCCCGGTCATCTTGTCGTCCATCGAGTCCATGGTGCCTGCAATCCGCTCCATGTCGCCCCGCATATCGCGCATGTCTTCCGCCATCTGCGGCATCACCGCCAGCATCTGCCGGGTCTCATGCAACACGTCCTTCATGTCGTGCAGGATCACCGCCAGCGCATGCCCGGGATCCAGCGCCTCGGCCTCAGCTTCGGCCACCCGCCCCCGGAGTTCCTCGATCCGGGCACGAAAATCCCCTTGCGGGCCCTGCGCGACAAAATCTGCCGTCTCCAGCTCCTCGGGGATCGGGTCCGGCGCCGCGTGCGGCCAGCCGGCCTCGGCCTGCGCGCCGGCCGCGCCGAATCCCTGCGACAGGGCATACAGTGCCAGGGCCAGGGTCAGCAGGAACAGCGCGATGGTCCAGCGGAAGAGGCGTTCCAGCCGCTGCAGCCTGCGCTCGCCGGACAGGGCGATGCGGGCCAGGTCCGCGATGGCTGCCGAGGGATCGCTTTGACTCTGTCGGGTCTGGTCCATGGCGGGTCGCTCCAGTATCGATGGGGGCCATCGGCCTACACGACTACCGTACGCCGGGGTCGGCATCCCGGCTAGTGGGCCATGCCTATCCGCACTTGCTCTCGCCGCAATTCAGGCAGGTCAGGCAGTTGTCCAGGGCGACCACGGCCCTGGTGTTGCACTTGCCGCAGAGCTGTGCGCCCGGCGGAAAGGCGTCACCGGGGTCGGTCTCGGTCCTGGCCAGGTTGCGGCTGGCCTCGAACTGGGTCCGTTTTTCCTCGATGTGCCTGCGCTGGTGCTCGTCCAGCCCATCGTCCTTGATCAGGCCGATCATGCGCATGTGACCCTCGATCGCGTCGCCGATCTCGGCGACCAGCGAGGGCATGTACTTGCCTCCTTTCTTGAAGTAGCCGCCGCGCGGGTCGAACACCGAACGCAGCTCCTCGACCAGGAACGTCACGTCGCCGCCCTTGCGGAAGACCGCCGAGATGATCCGCGTCAGCGCCACGATCCACTGGAAGTGATCCATGTTCTTCGAGTTGATGAAGATCTCGAAGGGTCGGCGCAGCTCGTGCTCGGTACCGGGATTCAGCACCACGTCGTTGATGGTCACGTACAGTGCATGCTCGGACAGCGGCGTCTTGATCTTGTAGGTGGACCCCATGAGCATCTCGGGCCGCTCGAGCTTCTCGTGCATGTGGATGACCTTGCTGGCCGGATCCTCCACGACCCGCTCGCCACCGGCAGCGGCTTCCGCCACCGGCTTGTCGTCGCGGGCGACCTCGAAACCGATGATCTTCTTTTCAATCTGGATGGTCATGATCTCGCTCCGCGCTCAGAACTTGCCGTAGTACCCTTCCTTCAGGGCATCGTAGAGATTGGCGGCCGAGTGGGTCTCGCCGTCGTATTCGACTTCCTCGTTGCCCTTGGCCTCGATCACGGTGCCGTCCTCCAGGGCGAAACGGTAGGTGGTGCTGGCCAGATCCTTCTCCTTGACCAGCACGCCCTGGAAGGCCTCCGGGTTGAACCGGAAGGTGGTACACCCCTTCAGGCCCTGCTGCCAGGCATAGAGATAGATATCCTTGAAGGCGTCGAAGGGGTAATCGGTGGGCACGTTCGCGGTCTTGGAGATCGACGAATCGATCCACTTCTGCGCCGCCGCCTGTACGTCGACATGCGCCTTCGGGGTGATGTCGTCGGCGGTGATGAAGTAGTCGGGCAGCTGTTCCTCGACGATCTCGGAATAGGGCATCGCCCGCGGGTTCACCCGTTCCCGGTACGCCAGCAACTCATAGGAGAAGACGTCCACCTTCTCCTTGGACTTCTTGCCGCTGCGGATCACGTTGCGGGCGTAGTGATGGGCGAAGCTCGGCTCGATCCCGTTACTCGCGTTATTGGCCAGCGACAGCGAGATGGTGCCGGTGGGCGCGATCGAACTGTGGTGGGTGAAGCGGCAGCCCTCGGCCGCGATCCGTTCCACCAGTTCCGGTTCCACCTCGGCGATACGCTGCATGTAGCGGCTGTAGCGCGCATGCAGCACTCGCCCCTTGACCCGGTCTCCCGATCCGAAACCGTCGCGCGCCATCTCGGGACGCTGGCGCAGCATCTTCTCGGTCACGGTGAACTCTTCGTCCATGATCGGCGCAGGCCCTTTCTCCCGCGCCAGTTCCAGCCCCGCGCGCCAGCCGGCCAGAGCCATCTCCCGGGTCACGCGCTCGGTGAATTCCAGCGAGTCATCGTCACCATATTTCATCCCCAACATGGTCAACGACGAACCAAGCCCGAGGTAACCCATGCCATGGCGGCGCTTGCGCATGATCTCCTCACGCTGCTCGGCCAGCGGCAGCCCGTTCACCTCCACCACGTTGTCCAGCATGCGCGTGAACACCGAGACGGTCTCGCCAAAGGCATCCCAATCGAAACGGGCCTTGTCGGTGAAGGGATCGACGACGAACCTGGTGAGGTTGATCGAGCCCAGGAGGCAGGCACCGTAGGGGGGCAAACCCTGCTCGCCGCACTGCCCAGTCACGATACCGTTGAATACAACGGAGTTGTGGTCAGGCTGAGTAGTGTCATAAACCGCCTGCTTACCTTCGTAAATGACCTTTTCAATGCGTGCGGTAAAGCGTTGAGTTTTCCGCAGGCACTTGCCCTTGACCCATTCATCATACTTGGCAGCCTTGCTGTCTGTCAGGAAGCCAATTTCGCCCATAAAGCGATCACGGGATTCGCCGTCAATGATTAATTCGTAATCAGAACCGCACTGATAAAGCTTCTGCCCTCCTTTTCCATCCGGCATCAATCGTTTCTGCGCATCTCTACGTTTGTGAATACGGGAAAATATTCCAAAGTTGGCCAGCAGCATTTGCACGTCTTTCATTAGACTCTGCTGACTAGACGCAAGGCGAATGGAGCAGGTCATGGACTTCCCGGAAACATTGACTGTACCATCAGCCTGGAACAAACCACGCAAGTAGCCAGCCACGCACTTTTCACTGCCCTGCCAAACGACTTCCGGCACCTGGAGCTTGCGCTCCTTGGTAAAACCATAGTACTGAAGATAACGTGCCAACAATACCGAACCGATAAAAACGTGGTTGCGATCCTCGACAGCAACCGGCCGCACACGATAATCCCGGCCCTGATGCAGTGAGGCACCGGTTATCAAGGCATTCACGTAGCTAGCAATGTTTTCGGCAAGCTGTCGATCATCACCCCAGAAATTGACATAAGCGATCGGCTCCTTTTTTTTTGTTTCGGTAAAATGCCCGTCCCCAGCGATAAGACCTATGAGCACACCAAGTTCTTGGCTACCCTGTTCACCGAATTGGCCCTTGCCGGACTGGACGAGAAGTTCGTCGCCGGTCTGCAGTGCACTCAGCTTGATTTTGCCTCGCTGAGTATAGAAATCGTGCCACTCGGTGGCCTTGATCTCGTAACCCTCACGGGTAACCACACGATATACATCCGCGTTTTGAGATGTCATGAACGCAGGCTTGGCAGGACGCGTAGCCGTACCACGGCGATTCTCGGCCAGGGTACGCGTATCGACGGTCACATCCAATGGTTCTCCAGTCTCATACAGCTCACCGATTTGGATCATGCCGCGCTTGGTGTACAACCGGGTATCGGCGGTGACACACGGGTTCGTGGCCCGGATCGACTCGCACCACCAGTTGTTGTTCATCTCGTTGTATTCATCGATCAGGATGAAGCCTGGTTCGGCGTAGTCATAGGTGGAGGCCATGATCACGTCCCAGAGCCGGCGCGCCGGGATGGTCTTGTAGATGCGGCATGC
>SKJG01000130.1 GCA_007116035.1 Thioalkalivibrio sp. | reverse complement strand
TGCATCGGCTTGGACCGTTCGGGCGCGTTGGGCGCCGGGGCCGGGCGGGTGCCGGGGAATCCGGTTCCGGACGCGCTCGAGCCATCCATGGGCGCTCGAAGTCGGCCATCCATGGCCTCCTACGGTCCGGAACCGGACTCCCCGACACCCGCCCGGCCCCCGCGCGCAACGCACCCGCACGGTCCAAGCCGATGCAGCCTGAATATACGTGGGCGATCGCGTTTCTGGCCGGGTTGCTGGGCAGCGGTCACTGCGTGGGGATGTGCGGAGGACTGGTGTCGGCGTTCTTCCTGAAGATGGGGCGTCACTCGAAAAACCCGGTGACCTACACCGCCTACCACGGTGCCCGAGTATCGGTATACGTGGCGGCCGGGGCTGCTGCCGGTGCAATCGGGCTGCTGATCTCCGCGGGATCGCTGGGGCTCGCGCAGGGCGTGCTGATGGTCGTCGCGGGCGTGATCGTGATCCTCCTCGGTCTGGACCTCCTCGGCATCGGCCCACTGCGCCGCTTCGGCATCTCCGTATTGCCCACCGGCCTGCTGAATCACGCGCTGCGTACCGCTGACCGGCGGGGTCCGCTGCCCGGAGCAATGATCGGCGGCACCATCAATGGCTTCATGCCCTGCTCCCTGACGCTTGCAGTCGCCGTGCAGGCCACCACGGCCGGCGGACCGTTACCCGGCGCGGCACTGATGCTTGCGTTCGGGCTGGGTACCCTGCCCTCGATGCTGACGCTGAGCCTCGTGATCGGCCGTCTCGGCTGCAAGGCCCGGGGTCGCCTGATGCAAGCGGCCGCGATCTGCGTGATCGCGCTGGGCGCAGCCACCCTTTACCAGGGCATCAGTTACTTCCAGGTGATGCGGAGCCTCGCAGGTGGCTGACCTCGGCGCTCGGTGCGCTCGGGGCGATCGGAGCTGTCGGGACGGCGGGATGCCGGGTGGACCGGATCCGGACACGCTCAAGCCATCCATGGGCGCTTGAAGCCGGCCATCCATGACCTCCTACAGTCCGGATCCGGTCCACCCGGCACCCCGCTTCAGCTTTAAGGGGATCCATTCCACACATCGGCGGCAACGGCTGTCGGTTCAAGAACAACCAAGGAGATTGGAAATGCGGAGAAGACAGTTACTCAAGGGCGCGATGACGATGGGTCTGGTTGGGGCCTTCGGGAAGGTCGGCGCGGTGGACCGGCCTGGCTGCGAAGGAGATCGTACGCCACTGCAGTTCATGCCGAGGACGGCGCCGGATCCCGAGCCGCTGGTGGACGAGCTGGAGAAATACCCGCGATGCCCGTATTGCGGTATGGATCGGATGCAATGGCACCACAGCCGGCATCTGGTGCATTACGACGACGGCCGAGTCGACCCGACCTGTTCCCTGCACTGCACGGCGATCAGCCTGAGCCTGAACATCGATTTGGGTCCGAAGGCCATCTACGCGGCGGACTTCGGTAGCGACGAGACACCGCGCCCTCTGGTGGACGTCGATACCGCGGTCTACCTGATCGGCAGCGCACTGCCCGGGACGATGACCGCCCGCAGCAAGATGGCGTTTGCGTCAGCGGCGGCTGCGGAGTCCGCCCAGGCCGATCATGGCGGGGCACCGGGCGACTTCGACGCCGCGCTCACCGCCGCCTACGTGGACATGGCCCGGGATACGGCGATGATCCGCCGGCGCCGGGCGGAGCGGCGTATGCGGCAGCAGCAGAAGGAATGAGATGAAGGCGGGCCGGGGTGACTGGCATGCCTGCCGGCGAGGCGCCCCGAGGGATAAAAATGAGCCACGGAAGAACACGGAAATACACGGAATCGATCGCTAACGCCCTTATCTCTCATGACTTCCGTGTGCATCCGTGCTCTTCCGTGGCTGTATTTACACGTTCACCCATCGAGCTTGCCGAAGGAGGTCGTGATGCGCGGTATCGCTTTACTGTTTCTGCTTTTGCTGACACCGGTGCCGGGAACAGCCGCCGACGTTGCCGTACCGGACCCGCAGCTGCGGGATACCTGCCCGGTCTGCGGGATGCTGGTCGCACGCTACCCGGCCTGGATCGCCACCGTGCTGCACGAGGACGGTCACGCGGATCACTTCGATGGTGCAAAGGACCTGTTCAAGTACCTGTTCGATCTGCCGCGGTATGCGCCGGGCCGGAGCACCGCGGAGATCAACGCGATCGGCGTGACCGAGTACTACGGACTCACGCGCATCGATGCCCGTTCGGCCTGGTACGTGATCGGCTCCGGAGTGCTGGGCCCGATGGGCCACGAACTGGTTCCACTGGAAACCCGGGCCGACGCAGAGGAGTTCATGGAAGATCACCAGGGCAGCCGCATCCTGCGCTTCGACGAGGTGACGCCGGAGCTTCTGAAGAGGCTGGATGCCGGCGACGTCCGCTAGGGAAATGCTGAGCGATGCCCTTCGACAAGCTCAGGGCGAACGGCAAAGGGGATGCTTCCGTTCGTGGTGAGCTTGCCGGACCATGAACGGAATCGATTCATTCAGCGCTTCCCGCTTCCCTGGGCGATCAGCCCTCGATCGCGTGCTTCTTCAGCCGGTACAGCAGGGTGTTGCGGCTCAGGCCGAGGAGCCGTGCCGCCCTGGCCTTGCAGCCCCGGGTCCGCTCCATCGCCTGGCGAAGCAGGTCGCATTCCAGAGCCTCGAACTCGAGACCTTCCGCGGGCAGCCGCACCAGGCTACCGGTGTCAACGGATGTTGTATGACGCACCCCGCTCGCGGGCCGGAAACCCAGGTTTTCCGGCCCGAGCAGCTGCCCCGGGAGCAGAAGCACGAGGCGTTCGCAGAGGTGTCGCAATTCCCGCACGTTCCCGGGCCAGGCATGCGCCAGCAGCGCACGGCGTGCGGGCCGGTTCAGACGCGGTGCCGGCGCCTGGTGGGTCCGGGCGAATTCGGTCAGGAAGTGTTCGGCGAGCAGCAGCACGTCGTTGCCGCGCAGGCGCAACGGCGGCAGCTCCAGCGGCACCACGTGCAGCCGGTAGAACAGGTCGCGACGGAAGGATCCCTGGTCGGAGGCCGCGTGCAGATCCCGATGGGTTGCCGCCAGCACCCGCACGTCCGTTCGTCGGGCGCGGGGATCCCCGAGGGCCTGGCGTTCGCCATGCTCGAGAAAGCGCAGCAGCTTTGGCTGCAGCGCCAGTGGCAGGTCGCCGATCTCATCGAGAAACAGGGTTCCGCACTCGGCCGCGCCCACGAATCCGGGGTGGTCCCGGTCCGCCCCAGTGAACGCACCGCGCCGGTGCCCAAAGAGTTCCGACTCCGCGAGTTCCGCAGGCAGCGCTCCGCAGTTCACCGCAACGAAGGGCCCACCGGAGCGCGGACTCAGCCGGTGCAGCATCCGTGCGAGTTCCTCTTTCCCGGTGCCGCTCTCGCCGAGGATCAGGACGGGACAATCGGCCTTCGCGACCAGTTGGGCAGCGCGCAGCACCGCCCCCAGTTCCGGGGAGTGTCCGAGGATGGTTTCGGTGTGCATCACAGCTGCGACCGCGTCATCTGCCGGTCTTCAGTCTAGCAAAATCCGGCCCCCGGCGGACCCGCCAGCGGGATGACCCGTAGCGTCCGGGTACCCGGTGCACCAAACGAAGAAGGGCCCCGCAAGCGGGGCCCTCTCGCTCCACCCGGCCCAAGGCCGGGTGGACACACGCATCGTATGGACTTACTGGGCGCGCTTGCGAACGTCGGTGGTCACTTCCACGCGGCGGTTCAGCTCACGGCCCTCGCGGGTCGCATTGTCAGCGGTCGGGCGCTCTTCGCCGTAACCGACCATACGGACGGCGTCGGGACGGACACCTTGGCCGACGAGGTAGTCAACCACGCTCTGGGCGCGCCGCTCGGACAGGCCCTGGTTGTAGGCCGCCGGACCAATGGAACAGGTGTGGCCTTCCACCAACACCGAGGTGTAGGTGACGTCAGCCGAGGTCAGCGTGGAGGCCAGCTCACGCAGGGTTTCACGACCCTGCGGGCGCAGCGTCGCACTGTCGAAGTCGAACAGCGTCTCAGCACTCAGCGTGGTGGTCGTGAACTGGGGAGCCGGGGCCGGAGGCGGCGGCTCGGGAGCGGGCGCGGGGGCTACGACAGGCTGGATGTAGCCCGAGCAATGCTCGTGCACGACGCCCTCGGGGCTCCACTGGCTGGTGCGCAGGCAGTCACCCGCACTCATCACAGCGGCACCGGCGGAGTCGGTGACGTTGGCAGGCGGAGCGGCGCTGACGGAGGCCATACCGCCGAGGGCCAGGCTGGCGGCAGAGAGCGCCAGGATATTCTTGATCAGTTTGCTATGCATATTTTCAGTCTCCTCAGAAGTAAACCGGATAACCCGGAAAATGACCCACCTGCACTGCACCTTCCACGGGTCGAACCAAACACGGAAGCCAATTCGGACAGATATCCCGCAACACCTTGATATTGGCACAACGGTGACGGTTTTGCACCCCTTTTTGCAAAAAAATGTGTCCATATGGCAACGCGTGTCACATATTTGAGACAACACCATCCGAAAGGCAGCGCACAGAAATGAAGAGGCCCCGCTTTTGCGGGGCCTCTTCGTGCAGATGGGTCATCCGCAAGGGCTTACATCATGCCCATGCCACCCATGCCACCCATGCCACCCATACCGCCCATGTCATCCATACCGCCACCGGCGCCGCCCTTGTCATCCTTCTTCGGCATCTCGGCCACCATGGCCTCGGTGGTGATAATCAGGCTCGCCACGGAGGCCGCGTTCTGCAGCGCGGTCCGGGTCACCTTGGTCGGGTCGAGAATACCCATCTCGATCATGTCGCCGAACGCACCGGTCGCGGCGTTGTAGCCGTAGTTTCCGGTCCCTTCCAAGACCTTGTTCAGCACGACCGACTGCTCTTCACCACAGTTGAACACGATCTGGCGCAGCGGCTCTTCCATCGCCCGGCGGGCGATGTTGATACCCATGGCCTGATCGTGATTGTCGCTGGTCAGGTCGGCGATGGCGACACGGGCACGCAGCAGGGCCACGCCACCGCCAGGGACCACGCCTTCTTCCACAGCAGCCCGGGTTGCGTGCAGGGCGTCCTCGACACGGGCCTTCTTCTCCTTCATCTCGACTTCCGTGGCTGCGCCGACCTTGATCACGGCAACACCGCCGGCGAGCTTGGCCACCCGCTCCTGCAGCTTCTCCTTGTCGTAGTCGGAAGTCGCCTCCTCGATCTGCGCACGAATCTGGTCCACACGTGCCTTGATGTCACCGGCATTGCCGGCGCCATCGATGATCGTGGTGTTTTCCTTGGTGACCTGCACCTTCTTGGCATGACCCAGATCTTCAATCGTGGCCTTCTCCAGCGACAGGCCCACTTCTTCGGAAATCACCTGACCACCGGTCAGTACCGCGATGTCCTGCAGCATCGCCTTGCGGCGGTCACCGAAGCCCGGGGCCTTGACGGCTGCGACCTTGACGATACCGCGCATGGTGTTGACGACCAGCGTCGCCAGGGCCTCGCCCTCGACGTCCTCGGCCACGATCAGCAGCGGCTTGCCGGCCTTCGCGACACCCTCCAGCACGGGGAGCAGGTCGCGGATGTTGGAGATCTTCTTGTCGTACAGCAGCACGAAGCAGTCTTCGAGCTCGGCACTCATGCTCTGCTGGTTATTGATGAAGTACGGCGACAGGTAACCGCGGTCGAACTGCATGCCCTCGACAACATCGAGTTCGTTGTCCAGCGAAGTGCCTTCCTCGACCGTGATCACGCCTTCCTTGCCGACCTTCTCCATCGCCTCGGCGATGATCTGGCCGATGGATTCGTCGGAGTTGGCGGAAATCGCGCCGACCTGCGCGACGGCCTTGCTGTCGGTGCAGGGCTTGGACAGCTTCTTCAGCTCCTCGACGGCAGCAATCACGGCACGGTCGACACCGCGCTTCAGATCCATCGGGTTCATGCCGGCGGTCACCGCCTTCATCCCTTCGCGCACGATGGCCTGGGCCAGCACGGTCGCGGTGGTGGTGCCGTCACCGGCGGCGTCAGAGGTCTGGGAAGAGACTTCCTTGACCAGCTGCGCGCCCATGTTCTCGAACTTGTCCTCGAGTTCGATTTCCTTGGCGACGGATACGCCATCCTTGGTCACGAACGGGGATCCGAAGGCCTTGTCGAGGACCACGTTGCGGCCCTTGGGACCCAGTGTGACCTTGACCGCATTGGCAAGAACGTTGATGCCGCGGACCATGCGGGTACGGGCATCGTTACCGAAACGAACTTCTTTCGCACTCATAGCAGAACTCTCTCCTGAAGCGTTTTGATTGGGGTGACGGGACAGCGGGAGGGCATCAGCCCTCGATGACCGCCATGATGTCGTCTTCGCGCATCACCAGGACGTCGTTGCCATCGACCTTCACCTCGGTTCCGGAATATTTACCGAAGAGGACCTTGTCGCCTGCCTTCACATCCAGGGAGCGGACTTCGCCGTTTTCGAGGATCTTCCCGTTGCCGACGGCGATGACCTCGCCACGGATGGGCTTCTCGGCCGCAGAGTCGGGGATTACGATCCCGCCCGGCGAGGTGCGTTCTTCTTCCATACGCTTCACGATGACGCGATCGTGCAAAGGCCGCAGGTTCATGGTGCGAACTCCTTATCCAGTAGTCTTGTTTAGGGGTTGAGAGGGATTCGGCAGAGGCGCTGTTAGCACCCGGCCCGAATGAGTGCTAATGATAGGATCAAAGCCGCGTCTGTCAAGGGGGCTGGCGATTCGCTGCATCCGAGCGGTTCGGATGCCGCGCTGGCCCGGGGGTATCCCCTTCGCGGCCAGAGGCCGCTCCTACGCCACGATCCACCGCTGGACCCGATCCCGTCACCCCGCAGGACCGACCTCCGGTCGCAATCCGCCCTTGGCCCGAATCCCAGCACCCCGAAGGACCGACCTCCGGCCGCGATCCGCCGCTGGCCCGAATCCCGGCTCTAGCGACAGCGATGATGGAACGCGCCGATTGCCGTTACTGGCGCAGAGATGGGACAGGCGCAGCAGTCGCGGATGTCCTGGTGACCGGCCGGCGGAAAGAAACGCTACTGATCCTTCTTGTCCTGAAGACGCTCGCTTTCACGCTTGCGGTACTCACCTTCGATGGTTTCGCCCCTGGCGGCAGTCGAATCACGCGCAGCCGCCACCCACACCGAGCGGCGCTTCAGCAGCCAACGCGCCGCCCCGGAACGGACCGGAGGCACGAGCAAGGCGACTCCCAAGGTATCGGAGAAGAAGCCGGGGACGAGCAGGAGTACCGCCGCCAGCATGAGCAACCATCCCTCCAACAGCTCCCGTGCGGGGATTTCGCCCCGCGCCAGCATGGCCTGCATGCGCTGCCAGTGCGCGACGCCCTGGATCCGGAAGACCAAAAGACCGATGGCGGCCGTAATCACAACCAGAGCCACGGTCGCCAACGCGCCGACAGCCCCACCAACCCAGGCAAAACCGAAGATCTCCAGCAGCACCGCGCCCAGGAACACGAACACAGGGATCAAAGGGTGACGCATCGGGGGGCTCCATTACGATCGCGACCATTGCAACATCCTTGCTCCACCCGTGTCGAGTTGCGACGATCATGCTGCCCGAAACCGACGGAATTTTCCTGAGTCGCGCGCCGTCTTCAGGAGTGCCCCATTCTGTTCGAAAACTGCAGGAGTCGCCGAATGACAACCCAGGCTGTGCGCAGCATCCGCCAAGTCGCACTGATGGTGCTGATCCTGATACCACTTGGTCTGCTTGCGGCGGCCGATCCCCGGAACCCTTACGACCACTTCTTCCAACCCACCTTCGGGGATTTCCAGGAGGAACTCGACGAGGCCCGGGCGGACGGCAAGAAGGCCATTCTGATCTTCTTTGAAATGGATGAGTGCCCCTTCTGTCACCGGATGAAGCAGCAGGTCCTGAACCAGCCCGAGGTCCAGGACTATTTCCGGGAGCACTTCGCGATCTTCAGCGTCGATGTGGAGGGGGATGTCGAGGTCACCGACTTCCAGGGCAACACCATGCGCCAGTCCGATTTCGCGTTCCGCGAGTTCCGCGTACGGGCGACTCCGGTATTCCAGTTCTTCAACCTCGACGGCGAACCGATCGTCCGCTTCACCGGCGCGACCCGCGACGTCCGTGAATTCCTGCAGCTGGGTGAATTCGTGGCCGAGGGCTACTACGAACAGATGAACTTCACACGCTTCAAGCGCGAGGCGCGGTAAACACACCGATGCATACGTGGATGATCCCTGCGCCGGTACTCGCCGTCATTCTCATTCTGCTCGTGACTCAGACAGCCGCTGCGAATGCCGGCAAGGAGCCCTTGCCACAGCCCCTGCGCCTCGAATCGGCTCTCGCGGCCATCGACGCGGGCTACCCCTCCTTGCGTCGCGCTCGGGCGCTGCGCGAGAAGGCCGAGCGCGAACTGGAAGCAGAACAGGCAGCGTCGAACATCGAACTGGAGGCTCGTCTCGAGGCTCGCTGGATCGACCCCAACGACCGCGCACCCGTCGAAGGCAACGACGACTCGCGGGCCGTCGTCAACGCCCGCAAGCTGCTCAGCGACTTCGGGCACAGCAGTCACCGAATTGCGGCCAGCCAGCGCCAGGCCGACCTCAGCCTCGCCGAAGAAGAGCTGTCCCATGCCCGGCACCGGCTGGGGGTGCTGCAGCAGTATTTCAATGTGCTGCTGGCGGATCTGGCGTTCGCCCGCGACAACGAGGCGATGGCCTCGGCCTTCGTCAGCCTGAACCGCGCCCGGGAACGCCGCGAATTGGGCCAGGTCTCGGACATCGACCTGTTCGAACTCGAGGCCCGCTACCAGTCCGCACGCGGGGCCCGTCTGCGCGCCCTGCAAGAGCAGCGTCGGGCCCGCGCGGAGCTGGGCGAAATACTGAACCGGCCGGGCGAAGCTCCGGCCCAGGTGCTCGGGCCCGCCCTGCCGCTGGCCCTGCCGGAACTGCCCGACATCGGCAGCCTGCTCGAAGCGGTGGACCGCCAGAGCCCCGAAATCGCGATCCGCCGCGGGGAGGTGGAAGTGGCGCAACGGCGGGTCGCGGCCGCACGAACGCAGCATCGGCCGCGCCTGAGCGCGGAGGCACAGGTCGGTGCATGGGTGCGCGAATTCGGCGGCGATCGCAACCCGGCGGCCGTCGGCCTGGTGCTGGAGATCCCCCTGTACCAGGGCCGCCGCCTGGGCGCCGCGGTGGGCCAGGCGACCGCAGAGCGGCACAAGGCACAGGCCGACCTCGATCTGGCCATGACCGAGGTGCGCAGTGCGGTGCGCGATCTTTTCTACGAGATCGAGGCCCTGCTCATCCAGCGCGATGAGGTGACTGCGCGCATGGACTACCGCGAACTCTACATCGACCGCGCCAGGGCGCTGTACGACATGGAGGAAGCCGCTGACCTTGGGGACTCCATGGTCCAGCAGAGCGCCGCCGCACATTTCAACGCAGCCACCGAATACGCGCTCGCGCTGGCCTTCGAACGCCTTGCGCTGATGGTCGGCGATCGTTCCCTGAGCCCGTTCCCCCCCGATTCCTGACGGAGCCGTGAACCATGGGTGCATCCCGTAACCTGATCCTTGCCGCCGCCCTGACGGGTGCCGGACTCATGCTGGCCCCGCCGGTTGCCGCCGACGAGCTCGAGGCCCGGATCGACTGGGGCCAGCGTTACACCGTCTCGGCGCCGCTCGCCGGCATCGTGCGGGAGATTTCCATCCGGCCAGAGGAGCAGGTCACCGAGGGCCAGACGCTGTTCACGTTGGACACGCGCCGACTGCGCGCCGATGCCCGTGCCGGCGAGGCCGAACGGGAGAGGCTGCGCCTAGAGCTGGCCGAGGCCGACCGGGAGGTCGAACGTGCCGAAGAACTCTATGACCGCACCCTGATCGCGCTGCGTGAACTCGAACTGAGCCGCATCCAGCGCGCGATGGCCGCAGCCCGGCTGGCCCGTGTTGACGCGGAATTGCAGAAGACCCGCGTCGACCTGGAGGACAGCGTGGTCCGTGCCCCGGCAGCGGGGCGTGTCCTTTCGGTGGCCGTATCGACGGGAGAGGCGGTCAGTCCGGCGCTGGCGCCGGCGGTACTGGCCGTCCTTGGCAGCACGGACCCGATGCGCGCCGAGGCCACCGTGGATGCCGACACCGCCGGCCGCCTGCAGCCGGGCCAGCCGGCTCGTGTCCGGCTGGACACCGGGGAAGCCTTCGATGGCTCCGTGTCCAGCGTCGGGTGGGAGGTCGAGGACATCGGTTTCGGCCACGGCTATCGCGTGGAAGTCCATTTCTCAGCACCCGAGGCCAGGCTGCGGGCCGGCCAGAGCGCACGGGTTTCTCTGCCCGCTGCCCAATGACCGGGGCTTCCGCCGTGGACCGACCAAAAGCCACGGAACACCTGCTGGTGATCACCACGGTCGATGACGAGGGCACTGCACGACTGCTCGCGGGCGAAGCCGTGGAACAACGGCTCGCAGCGTGCGTCCATATAGTATCTGCGGGACGGTCGGTGTACCTCTGGCAGGGACGGGTCGAAGAGGCGTCGGAACACACCCTGCTGATCAAGACCGCCGTGACCCGCTATGGCGCCTTGCAGGATTGGCTGGTGCAAAGGCATCCCTACGACACACCCGAAATCATCGCCCTGCCGATCACGGCGGGCCTGCCCGATTATCTAGACTGGATTCGACAATGCACCCGATGACCCTCAGGCACTGGCTCTCTCTCCTGCTCTTGACGCTGGCCCTGGTCCCGGGCCTTGCCACCGCCCTGTTCGACGACGATCTCCTCGACCCCGACGAGGCGTTCGCCATCGAGGCCGAGGCCATCGATGGCAACACCCTCCGGATCCGCTGGAACATTGCCGACGGCTATTACATGTACCGGGAGCAGTTCCGGTTCACGCCCGAGAGCAGCGGCCTGGAATTCGGCGAGCCGCGCATTCCCGACGGCACGGTGAAGGACGACGAGTTCTTCGGCCGGGTCGAGACCTACCGCCACCGGATCGACATCGAATTACCGGTACTCGCGGCGGAAAACCGCCAGATCGAGCTGACCGCACGATCGCAGGGCTGCGCCGACCTCGGCGTCTGTTACCCGCCGCACTTCCAGACCGTCAGCCTGACGCTGCCGGAACTGCCGACCCCGCGCGCGGAGCAGCCACGCGGCCGCTCAGCGCTGGAAGCGCTGGGCGCAATCACCGGCGATTTCGGCGAAGCCAACGAGTTGCTCGAGCCCGAGATCGCCTTCGCCGCCAGCGCCAGGGCCATCAGTCAGAATGCCGTGATCGTGCGGTTCGACATCGCCGAGGGCTACTACCTGTACCGAGACAAGCTGGGATTCCGGATCGCCGAGGGCGAGGGGATCGAGCTGGGGCCGGTGAACCCGCCCGACGGCACGCTGATCGAGGATGAGTTCTTCGGCGAGACAGAGATCTATCGCAACAGCGTCGAGATCCTGGTGCCGGTGCTGCGCAGCGTCGACGATGTCGCGGAGATCGTGCTGGCCGTCGACTACCAGGGCTGCGCCGACCTCGGGGTCTGCTACCCACCGCTGACCCAGGACGTCGCCGTCACCTTCGCTGCAACCCTCGCCGACGAGGCCGACGAACTGCCCGCGATCGGCACCGAGCGGACCACCGTCGACACGGGCCCGGTGACCGAGCAGGACCGCATCGCCGCGCAGCTCGCCGACGGCCGCATCTGGCTGGTGGCGCTGGCGTTCTTCGGTTTCGGCCTGCTGCTGACCTTCACCCCCTGCGTGTTTCCGATGATCCCGATCCTTTCCAATATCATCGTCGGGCAGAAGGACCTGACCACGCGCAAGGCCTTCTTCATCTCGTTGGCGTTCGTCCTCGCGATGGCCTTCACCTACACCCTGGCCGGAGTCTTCGCGGGACTCGCCGGGGCCAACCTGCAGGCGGCCTTCCAGAACCCCTGGATCATCGGCGGCTTCGTGCTCGTGTTCATCGCGCTGGCGATGTCCATGTTCGGCTTCTACGAACTGCAGATGCCCTCCGGCATCCAGAGCAAGCTGGCCAGCATCAGCAACAAGCAGCAAGGCGGCACCCTGGTGGGCGCAGCGATCATGGGCTTCCTGGCGGCCCTGATCGTCGGCCCCTGCGTCACCGCACCCCTGGTCGGCGCACTGCTTTACATCAGCCAGACCGGCGATGCGGTACTGGGCGGCATCGCGCTGTTCTCGCTGAGCATGGGCATGGGCGCGCCGCTGCTCGCCATCGGGACCTCTGCCGGCAAGATCCTGCCGAAGGCCGGGCCGTGGATGGATGCGGTCAAGGCCGTGTTCGGGGTAGGCCTGCTGGCGATGGGCATCTGGCTGCTCGAGCGGGTGATTCCCGGCGAGGTCGCGCTGTTCCTCTGGTCCAGCTTGTTCATCGTGACCGCCATCTACATGGGTGCGCTGCAGTCAGTCCCCGAGAGCGCCTCGGGCTGGCGCACCCTCTGGAAGGGTGTCGGGCTGGTGCTGCTAGTCTACGGGGTCATCCTGATGATCGGTGCAGCCACCGGGGGCAAGGACATGTTCCGGCCCCTCGCCGGCCTGAGCACCCCGGCGACCATGGTCGTCGGCGCCGACGGCGTGCAGCGCGCGACGCAGATGGAGTTCACGAAGGTCGACAGCATTGCCGACGTGGAACGCGAGGTGGCGGCGGCAAAGGAGCGCAACGAGCCGGTCTTCCTGGACTTCTATGCCGATTGGTGCGTGGACTGCGTGCGGCTGGAGCGCACGACGTTCCAGGATCCGCGCGTGATCCAGGCCATGAGCCAAGTGCATCTGCTCAAGGCGGACGTGACGGCCAACACCTCGGAGCACCGTGATCTGATGCGCGCCTTCAATCTGTTCGGCCCCCCGGCCATGATCTTCTACGACGCGGATGGCACCGAACTGCGCAACTATCGTGCGGTGGGCTACATGAACGCCGAGCGGTTCCTCGCCCACGTTGAGCAAAGCATCGGTGTCCGGCCATGATCCGCTGCCTGCACCGTAAGGCGCTGGCTGCCCTGTTCGCCGGGATCGCGGCGTTCACCCTGGCCGCCTGCAGCGCACCCGAAGAGGGCGCGGGCACGGGCGAGAACAGCGGGGGAACGGCGGAGGCGGCGGCAGGACCGGAGCCGTTTCGGCGTATCGACTTCGCGCTGCCCGACCTGAACGGTGAAGCGCGACGGCTCAGCGAGTGGGACGGGGATCTGGTGCTCCTGAATTTCTGGGCGACCTGGTGTCCGCCCTGCAAGAAGGAGATGCCGATGTTCCAGGAGCGCTACGAACAGTACGCGGATCAGGGATTCACGATCGTCGCCGTCGCGGTAGACGAACTCGCGGAAACAAAAGCGTTTATCAACACGTTCGGCATTGAGTTTCCGATCCTGATCGGCCAGAGCGACGCCATCGCGGCGGGCCGCGAATACGGAAACCGCATCGGCGCCCTTCCCTACACGGTCATCATCGACCGTGATGGCCTCGTACGGGAAACCCACCGCGGCGAAGTCTCCGAGGCGGACCTCGACAACTGGCTGCGACTCTACCTCTAGTGGGCCATGCGGGCCGGCCCGGCGAGCGACAGCCTGGCCTAGCCTCGTTACCAAGCCCGAAGGCGTGCGGACGCACCGTCTTGCGGACGGAAATCCGCACCACCCACTTCGGTTGCCTTGGTGAAAACCAGCCTTCGGACACGCCTCATCGGCATCGGGAAACCGCCCCTTCCCGCTGGACAGCGCCCCCCGGCTGCGGCAGAATCGCAACATAGGAATCGAGCAATTGTTGCATGTTTCCCACAGATTCATGACCGGATCGCAACCGATACCCTCCCACCCATGGCGCAACTCCTGCTGCTGAACGGCCCCAACCTGAACCTGCTCGGGAGCCGTGAGCCGGCGCGATACGGTGCGACGACGCTGGCCGAACTGGAGGCATCGCTGTCCGCGCGGGCAACGCGGGCCGGACACTCGCTTGCCTGTTTCCAGAGCAATCACGAGGGGGCGCTGATCGATCGTATCCATGCCGCAGTATCGGAGCAGGTGTCCTGGATACTGATTAATCCCGGCGGCCTGACGCACTCCAGCGTCAGCCTGCGCGATGCGCTACTGGCGACAGCGATTCCGTTTATCGAGGTCCACATCACCAACATCCATGCCCGCGAGGCATTTCGGCACCATTCCTACCTGGCGGACATCGCCTTCGGGACGATTGCCGGCCTTGGCACAACGGGTTATCGGCTGGCGCTGGACGCCGCCATTGCAGTCATTGAGGAGCCCTAGTTCACCATGGACATTCGCAAGGTCAAGAAATTGATCGATTTGCTCGAAGAGAGCGGGATCAACGAGATCGAGATTCACGAAGGCGAGGAGTCCGTGCGCATCACGCGAGCCGCGTCCGCGCCGCAGGGCTATTTTGCGCCGCCAATGCCGATGCCTGCCGCTCCCCCAACAGCCGCGGCACCCGCCGCAGCTGCCACGGCGCTTGCCGAGACCGTCGCGAAGGAATCGCCGGGGCACCGGGTCACCTCGCCGATGGTGGGTACCTTCTACCGAGCCCCCAGCCCCGGGGCGAGACCCTTCGTCGAGGTCGGCTCCGCCGTCGAAGTGGGCGATACACTGTGCATCATCGAAGCCATGAAAATGCTGAACCCGATCGAAGCCGACAAAGCCGGCACCGTTCGCGAAGCGCTGGTGGAAAACGGCCATCCGGTCGAATATGGCCAGCCCCTGTTCATCATCGAATGACGGGCCGGCGACAGAGGCCGCTCATGCTGGAAAAGATCCTGATCGCCAACCGGGGCGAGATCGCGCTCCGGATTCTCCGCGCCTGCCGGGAGATGGGTATCGCCACCGTGGCCGTGCACTCGGAGGCGGACCGTGATCTCAAGCACGTACGCCTGGCCGACGAATCCGTCTGCATCGGGCCTGCGTCATCGACCGAGAGTTATCTGAACATTCCTGCGATCATCTCGGCCGCAGAGGTCACCGATTCCGGCGCGATCCACCCCGGCTACGGGTTTCTGTCCGAAAACGCGGACTTCGCCGAGCGGGTGGAATCCAGCGGCTTTGCCTTCATTGGTCCACGCGCCGAGACGATCCGGCTGATGGGCGACAAGGTCTCGGCCAAGAACGCGATGATTGCCGCCGGGGTCCCCTGCGTCCCCGGTTCCGGGGGCGCCCTCGGTGACGATCCCGATGAGAACATGCGCCTCGCGGACAAGATCGGCTACCCGGTGATCGTAAAGGCGTCGGGTGGCGGGGGTGGCCGCGGGATGCGCGTGGTGCACACCGAGGGCTCCCTGCTGAGTTCCATTGCGGTGACCAAGAATGAGGCCAAGCAGTTCTTCGCCAACGACGCCGTGTACATGGAGAAATATCTGGAACATCCGCGCCACGTGGAATTCCAGGTCCTGGCCGACGCCCACGGCAACGCGGTCTGTCTCGGTGAGCGCGACTGTTCGATGCAGCGGCGCCACCAGAAAGTCATCGAAGAGGCGCCTGCGCTGGGCATCACTTCCGAGATGCGCGAGCGGATGGTCCAGCGCCTCATCCTTGCCTGCCAGGAAATCGGTTACCGCGGCGCCGGTACCTTCGAGTTCCTGTTCGAGAACGGCGAGTTCTTCTTCATGGAGATGAACACGCGACTGCAGGTCGAACATCCGGTAACGGAGGAGATCACCGGGATCGATCTGGTCCGGGAGCAGATCCGCATCGCCGCGGGCGAAACGCTGTCCATCTCCCAGGCCGATATCCACATCAACGGCCATGCGATCGAGTGCCGCATCAACGCGGAAGACCCAGTCAAGTTTTTCCCCAGCCCCGGGACCGTCAGCCAGTACCATGCCCCGGGGGGACCTGGCATCCGTGTGGATACGCACCTTTACAATGGCTACACCGTGCCTCAGCACTACGACTCCATGGTCGCCAAGCTGATTGCCCACGGCCCTACCCGAGAGATCGCGATTGCACGGATGCGGGGGGCGCTCGGGGAGATCGTGATCGACGGCATAAAGACCAACATTCCGTTACACATCGACCTGATGGGTGACACGCACTTCCAGAAGGGTGGAACGAACATCCATTATCTGGAGAAGAAGCTGAAAAACCACCCGTGAGCCTGGCTGAACTGGAGCTCGAGATCCGGGCCGATCAGGCGGAGCCCGTCGAGGAACAACTGTTTACGCTCGGTGCAGTCAGTGTGGAATTGTTCGACGCCGGTGATGAGCCCCTGTTCGAGCCGCCCCCTGGAACGCACCCCCTCTGGTCGGCCATCCGCATCAAGGCCATCTTCACCGACAGCCTGCAGGCCAGGATTGCCGCCGCGGCACTGGAGGACGAGCTTGGCGCTGCCGCTCCGGTCGCGCGCGTCTCGACCATCGCCGAACAGGACTGGGTTCGTGCCGGGCTCGCCGGACTGACCCGGATTCACTGCGGGGGCAAGCTATGGATCGTCCCGTCCTGGGAAGCGCTGCCGGAGGTCCCGGGCGGCGTGTTTGTTCATCTGGACCCGGGGCTTGCCTTCGGGACCGGCAGCCATCCAACCACGGGCATGTGCCTGGCGGCGCTCGCGCAGACCCCTCCGCTCCAGCAACGGGTACTCGACTATGGCTGCGGCTCGGGCATTCTGGCGATCGCGGCGCTGAAGCTCGGTGCGGCGTCCGCACTGGGCGTGGATATCGACCCACAGGCGCTGCAGGCAACCCGCGCCAACGCGGAACGCAACGGCATCACCAGCAGCCAACTCGAGACCACGCTCGCGGACGTCGCGCCGCCGGCAGAATCCTTCGACCTGATCCTGGCCAACATCCTCGCCGCGCCCCTGGTGGCGCTGGCGCCGACCCTGACTCGCAGCGCCCGGCCCGGCGCGCGGCTGCTGATGGCCGGACTACTGGATTGGCAGGCCGAAACGGCCATGGCAGCCTACCGCGATGATTTCGAAATTCACATCGGGGACGAACGCGAAGGATGGGTCCTGCTCGAAGGCCAGCGGCACTAGACTTTTGCGATGATCATTCGATGTCCGCATTGCGGCGCCGGCCATGCGATCCGCTACCATCTCGGGCACAACCCCGGAACACAACGCTGCCCCGCGTGCGGCCAGACCTTTCCGTTCTTCCCCGCCCTTGAGATCGAACTCGTGGGGCAACCCCGCCGTACGGGGGCTGCCGCGGAAGTTCCGGTGGCTCAACCCCGGGGCGGCTTGCGGACGGAATCGAGGGGCGGCCCACTCCCTCCACCTCGCAGGGTCCCCGACAGATCCGCGGTCAGGGCCCGACTGGCGCACGTTCCCCGCGACCACGAGTGGTCGCTGCGCCTGGTGGGTTTCCTCGCGGGGCTGGTTCTGATCGCGACCCTGATCGGACAGTTCCTGGTGCATGAAAGGACCGCGCTCGCTGGCCACCCTGAACTGGCGGCCATCAGTGACAGCTTGTGCCAGCGTCTGCGCTGTCCCGGTCCGGGCAGACGGGTCCCGAGCGCAATCGGCATCGACTCGCTGCAACTGGAGCGTCATGCGCAGGGTTGGCTGCGCGTGGAGATGCATGTCACAAACCACCTGCAACGGCCACAGCCCTGGCCGTTGCTGGAGATGGTTCTATCCGATCGCTTTGGCCAGACGCTCAGCCTGGGCCGCTGGCACCCCTACGAGTATCTCGGCCTGTCCAGTCCCGCGCAGGGAGCGGTCCAGATGCTCGAGCCGGGCGAGGTACGCCGACTGCGACTGGTGATCGACACCCCGGAAGGAGAGGTCGAGGGAATCGCGGTCTGGGTGCGGTGACACGCAAGGGCCCACAACGATGATCCTCGGTGACCACCACCTCGCCGACCCGATCGTTTTCCTCGCACCCATGGCGGGTGTCAGCGACCGGCCGTTCCGGGTCCTGTGCCGAAGCCTGGGAGCGAGCGCCGCGGTTTCGGAGATGGTGACATCGGACACCCGCCTCTGGCATACCGCCAAGAGCCGCAACCGGCTGGATCATCGCGGCGAACCCGGCCCGAGGATCGTGCAACTCCTGGGCAACGAGCCTGGGATGCTGGCCCTGGCAGCGCAGGAGAACGTGGCGAGTGGCGCCGACATCATCGATCTGAATCTCGGCTGCCCTGCGAAAAAGGTCTGCAACAAGGCAGCCGGGTCCGCTCTCCTTGCGGACGAGCCGCTGGTAGAGCGACTGCTGCGGACGCTGACCGCCGCGGTATCGGTGCCTGTCACGCTGAAAATGCGCCTGGGCATCGACCGTGACCACCTGAACGCGGTGCGGGTTGCCACTCTGGCCGAAGCCGCAGGGGTGGCGATGATCAGCGTGCACGGCCGTACCCGGAGCTGCGGCTACCGGGGCGAGGTCGACTACGACGCGATTGCCCGCGTGGTCGATGCCGTTGGTATCCCGGTCCTCGCCAACGGCGACATCACCACGCCTGAACAGGCACGCGCCGTGATCCAGCGGACCGGCGCGGCCGGTGTGATGGTGGGCCGTGGAGCGCAGGGCAGGCCCTGGTTGCCCGGACAACTCCGTGCCGCGCTCAGCGGTCGACCGATCCCGCCGGCGCCGGTGGGTCCGGCGCTGGCCTGGCTGGTACTCGAACACGTGATGGCCCTGCACCGCCAATACGGCCCGGAGCAGGGCCTGCGTATCGCGCGCAAGCACATAGGCTGGTATCTTGCACAGAACAGACCCGAGGTGGACCGGCGTCGATTCCTTGCCATCGCCGATGCCCACGGACAGCTGGCCGCATTGGCACAGCTGTTCGGCGTATCTGCAGTCACTGCATCCCAGCCGGATACCTCACTACAATAAGAACGCAAGCGATCCCAGGGGGGGAGAAGCCGCATGAGCTCCTCGATGCATGTTGCACGAGACCACGGGATGGGTGACGCACCGGAGTCGATCGCCCCGACCTGCCGGCTCGCGGAGTATGTCAAAACCGCGATGGATGACTACTTCGCCACCCTCAATGGCGAGGATGCGGGTGACATCTACACCATGGTGATGACCGAGGTGGAACGCCCCCTGCTGGCCTGCGTGTTGGAACATTGCGGCGGCAACCAGACCCGGGCCGCAAGCCTTCTGGGATTGAATCGTGCAACCCTGCGCAAGAAACTGCGCGCCCACGAACTGCTCTGATCACGCCGCCGGACCGGGGCGGCAGTCACCCCTGCCTTTCGCCCGACGTCTCAGCGGGCGTCCGACCAGGGGAGGCAGACGCGTGCAGCATCGTGCAGGTCATGGTTTGCCGCAGCCAGCGCGTCGCGGGTGCCGAGATTCAACGGTTGGCCAGCGAGGTCCGTGAAGACCCCACCCGCTTCACGCACGATCACCGCAAGGGCAGCGACGTCGAGGATATTGACGTCCGATTCCAACACCAGGTCGATGCTGCCACTCGCCAGCAGGTGGTAGTGATAGAAATCGCCGTAACCGCGCACACGATTCACCTTCGCCACCAGGGCGCCCAGATCCGCCCAGCGCGGGCTCAGCGCCAGGGTCTTGAGGTTACCGGTCGAAAGGGTGGCTTCCTCCAGCGTGGTCGTCGGCGCAACGTGGATACGCTGGCCGTTCAGAAAGGCCCCCTGCCCCTTCTCCGCCCAGGCCCTTTGGCCGAAAAGCGGCGCATTCGAGACACCGAGCACGAGATCACCCCGGTGCATCAGGGCAATCTGGGTGGAAAACAGCGGGTAGCGACGCACGAAACTCTTGGTGCCGTCGATGGGGTCGATCAGCCAGACGTAATCCGCGTCGATGTCCGACTGCCCGGTCTCCTCCCCGTAGAAGCCATGATCCGGGAAGCGCTCCCGGATGACCGTGCGAATCGCCTCCTCGCTCTCCACGTCGGCACGGGTGACCGGTGTGGAATCCGGCTTGATCTCGATCTCGACGCCAGCCTCATAGTAGTGGCGGATCACCTTCTCCGCGGCATCGGCAGCGGCTTGGGCAGTGGCCATGAGTGGGCTTTGCGTCATTTCCTGGCTCCCTTCGCGAAAGCGGCGAGTGTACTGCCTCGACGGTCAAGCCGCATCCGGATCCGCTTGTCGCGCCTTTGCCAACCCGTGATAATCCCGCCCATAGTCCAAGCACGGGATGCGTTCATGGCCAGCGATCTTCCGGACGTCAGCCACATCGATCGGCTGGAGTTGTTCGACGAGGACTACACCCCGGTCGCGGTGATCGAAAACCGCGAAGGGCACCGGCTGTCGCTGCAGATCTATTACAAGGCAGCGCTTACCTTCGGTGGAATCGGTCCGAAGGCCGCCAACTCGGCGCTGCTCCGCTACGGCGACCACGCCGAGGATGCGCGGAAGAATCCGGGCAAACACCCGAACATCGACCGCCTGTTCGAGATCATCGCCAACGATGGCCACCTTTCGGTGAACGCCGTGCCGAAGGATGCGGGCCGCCCGTCCCGACCGAATGGCCGGCTGAGTCATTAGGCCATTGCCGGAAAACCGGTTACCAGATTGCGCCGGATTTTCGTTCGTCGGCAAGGCCGCCATCACGGGCGCATGCTGGTTCCATGGAACCGTGATGGCAACGCAGCGGACGGATGAAAAGACAAGCAAGGTGGTATTCGGTTTGACAGAAACAGCCTTAATCCCGGCGGTTGGTGAACGCCACGGTCCAGCCGCGCTCGGCATCGAGGCGGATCTGGCTCATGCTCGCGTATTCGCATTCCAGGCGGTAAAGCTGTGCATCCGGCGTCGCCAAAACCCATCCGATCGCGGAGCGAATGACGCCGGCATGCGTGACCACGAGAAGGCGGCCGCCACCCGCCGCGGCCGTCTCGGAGGTGAGCGCCGATTCCACCCGTCGGCGGAAATCCACCAGGGGTTCGGCTCCAAGCGGCCGATTGACAACCGGGTCGGCGTAAAAGGCCCGGTATTGTTCCGGCCGCTCTGTCCGGATCTCGTCCCGGGTGCAGCCCTCCCAGTCGCCGAACCCCACCTCGCGCAGATCGGCGACGATCCGCAGGGACGTCGGTTTGCGCGCGCAGAGCGCCTCGGCAAAGTCACGGCACCGTGCCAGCGGCGAGGACAGCACCATGTCCCAGGGCCAATGCACCGACTCGCCCACGGCCTGCCACATCTGCCGCCAGCCCTGTTCATTCAGGGGATCGTCACAACCGTTTCCGCGAAAACGGACACCGCCCCGAGGCTCGCCGTGGCGCAGCAGATCGATGATCATGCGGTGGAGTCTCCCTTGAGTTGCCCGGCCAGGTAGGCCCAGTCGAAATGGGGGCCTGGGTCGGTCTTACGACCGGGCGCGATATCCGAATGTCCGGCGATGGCAGCCTCGGCGGCCAGCCGGGGAAACCGCCCCCTCAGCCAGCGGATCAGCCGTACCAGCACCGCATACTGGGCCTCGGTGAACGGCCGATCGTCGCAACCCTCCAGCTCGATGCCGATCGAGAAGTCGTTGCAATCCGCGCGGCCGTTCCAGCACGAAGCGCCAGCATGCCAGGCGCGCTCATCGAAGGGCACGAATTGGGTCGCCCGGCCATCACGCCCGATCACCACATGCGCCGACACCCGCAGATGCGCGATCTCGGCAAAGAAGGGGTGCCGCTGCGGATCCAGGGTGTTGGTGAACAACTGCGCGATGAAGGGACCGCCAAAATCACCTGGCGGCAGACTGATGGCATGGATGACAATCAACTCCGGCTCGACGCCGAACGGCCTGGCATCATGGTTGGGACTCGGGCAAATACCGGCCTCCGGCCACCAGAGGCCGGCCGTTGCGCCGGCCTCACCCAGGGGCTCGCCGCCCCGCGCGTACGGGGCGGACTCGGGATCCCGGCGCATCGCTACGTCGACTTCCGGTCAGTCGGGTTTGTTGCGATCTGCCGCGTCCTCGATGGCCTCGCCTCCCGACTGCACGTCCCTGCCGAAACCTTCAATGGTGCCGCAGCCACTCAGGCCGGTGATGGCGAAGGCGAGCAGCCCCAGCATCAGGATGACAAAAAGCTTGATTCGCCCCATGTTCTCCTCCTTGCAATTGGATCCATACCACGCCCGACCGCCTGGCCGGACAGGAACGCCCCGAACGGGGCCCAGACCCGAAGGCCTCACGACGCATGGCGCCCGGGTCACCAGCGCTTTCCCTTATCATAGTAGATTCTGTCACGGTGCAAGTGCCCCGCGCGCCGTCCTACCTGAACCGGTACCTTCCCTTGCTTGACCTGAACCCCCAGCAACACGCCGCGGTCATCACTAGCGACCGCCCCCTCCTCGTCATCGCCGGCGCCGGATCGGGCAAGACCCGGGTCATTACGGAGAAAATCGCTTTCCTGATCGAGGAGCGACGGCTACCGCCACGCGCGATCGTCGCCATCACTTTCACGAACAAGGCCGCGCGCGAGATGCGCGAGCGGGTGCGGGGGCGCCTAGACCGCGATCAGGCCCGGGGGCTCGGCATCTCGACCTTCCACACCTTCGGGCTGAATTTCCTGCGCCGGGAACCGGGCGCGTCGGGACTTCGAACGGGTTTCTCGGTACTCGACCCGGCCGACTGCAGGCAGCTGCTGCGCGAGATCACCCATCGCGACGACGATGCCGGCGACCTGGAACCCCTGCTGGCAGGGATCAGCGACTGGAAGAACGAACTCCAGGCTCCGGAGCACGCGATCGCGCGGGCTGCAGACGCCCAGGCGCAACAGGCGGCGCGCGTCTACCAGCGCTACGAAGAGGCACTGGCCGCGTACAACGCGGTCGACTTCGACGACCTGATCAAGCGTCCGGTGGACGCGCTGAGCGGCAACCCTGACCTGCGCGAGCGCTGGCAGAATCGGATCCGGCACCTGCTCGTCGATGAATATCAGGACACCAATGGCGCGCAATACCGCCTGGTTCAGCTGCTGTTGGGCGTGAACCCCGGACTGACCGTGGTCGGCGACGACGACCAGTCGATCTATGCCTGGCGCGGCGCCCGACCCGAAAATCTTGCGCGCCTGCGCGAGGACATTCCACGCCTGGAGGTCATCAAGCTGGAGCAGAACTACCGTTCCACCAATCGCATTCTGGCCGTGGCGAACCAGTTGATCGGCAACAACCCGCACCTGTTCGAAAAGCGGCTCTGGAGTGCGCTGGGCGAGGGCGAGCCCATCCGCGTGATCCCCTGTGCCGATGCCGAAGCCGAGACCGCCCGGGTGGTCTCCGAGATCATGCGGCTGCGGTTTCGACTGCGCGCCCAATGGTCGGACTTCGCGATCCTGTACCGGAGCAATCACCAGTCCCGGCTGTTCGAGAAGCTGCTGCGCGAGCAGGGCATCCCGTACTTGATCAGCGGCGGCCAGTCGTTCTTCGAGCGTTCCGAGATCCGCGACCTGGCGGCCTATCTCCGCCTGCTGGTCAACCCCGACGACAACCCGGCCTTCCTGCGCGTGGTGAACGTACCGCGCCGCGAGATCGGTCCGTCGACGCTGGAGAAGCTGGGCCGATACGCCCAGACCCGGGGCTGTTCCCTGCTGCGCGCGGCAGCCGGGCTGGGCCTCGGCGAACACATGGATGCCCGGGGCCAGGCGCGTATGACCCGGTTCGCCGACTGGGTGGACGAGATGCGCGGGAGTGTGGAGGCTACAGCGCCCGAGGCTCTGCTCGCACGGCTCGTCGAGGACATCGACTACGAGTCCTGGCTGCTCGACAATAGCCCGAATCCCAGGGCGGGAGCCCGGCGCATGGACAGCGTGCGGGAGTTCCTCGACTGGATCGGGCGGGTCTCCCGAGCCAACCCGGATGGCGACGGGGGACTGAACCTCGAGGAGGTGGTCGGGCGCATCAGTCTGATGGACGTACTGGAGCGTCAGCGCGAGACCAACGACGAGGATGCGGTCCAGCTTCTTACCCTGCACACGGCAAAGGGGCTGGAGTTTCCCCACGTATTCCTGGTCGGCTTCGAAGAGGAACTGCTGCCCCACCGCGTCAGCCTGGAGGAGGACAGCGTCGAGGAGGAGCGAAGGCTGGCCTATGTTGGCCTGACCCGGGCGCGGCAGACGCTGACCCTCACCCACGCGGCACGGCGCAGCCGCTTCGGCGAGGCGGTGGAATGCCTGCCGTCGCGATTCCTGGATGAACTGCCGGCCGAGCACCTGGAATGGCCGGACGCGAAACCACCCGATCCGGAGACGCAGCGCCTGACCGCCAAGGCCCACCTGGCCGGGCTCAAGGCCATGCTGAAGAGCGGCACCTGAGTCCGAGGAAGACAGGACGGGGCCGGTCTCGCGCCCGCGGGGCGCCGTGAAACCATCCCTGTAGGCTTGATGGCAGCATCCCTGCTGCCAACACCCGCGGACGGGAGTCCGGCTCCTTCCCCCCACTGCCATCCACGGAATCGCCGAGAAGGCTCGCCTCCCACATCAAAGCAGCTTCAGACCTACGCGCGTGATGCGCGCCCCGTCCATCTCGCGCACGACCAGTCGGACCCGATCGAGGTCGACCGCGTCGCCGACGACCGGCTCGGCGTGAAGCCGTTCGCGCAGAAACGCTTCCAGGGTCAGGCCGCGCTGCTCCGCCGGGACGGCCGCACCGTAGGCAAGCGCCACCGCGCCCAGCTGGGCATTGCCGTTCAACACGAACTCGCCGAACACGCTGCGTTCGCTGAGCCGTTCCGGCACCTCCGAGGCCAGGAACAGCCGGTCCAGGTCGGAAAGGTCTCCCGGTGCCACCATGATGTACAGGTGGTCGCCGGCGCGAAGGTCCAGGATCTCCAGGGTCTCCAGCAGCCGCCCCCCGCGCAGGTGGGCGACCAGCCGCGCGCTCTTCGGCAGCCGGAAGCTGGACCATGCCTCGCGCACCACCGGCGTACTGTCGGCCAGGCGGTAACCCACCAGCTCCATCTCCTGCTGGCCGGGGATGTCCAGTTCGGTCCGCTGCACCCGGGTCGGGCTCGGCGGCAATTCCAGCTTCAGCCAGCGCGCCGCCGGCGCGACGGTCCAGCCCTGCACCAGCAGCGAGATCAGCACCACGAAAAAGACCACGTGAAAGAAATAGCCCGCGAGCTCCAGCCCCGCCAGCAGGGGGAACAGCGCGAGGATGATCGGGACCGCGCCGCGCAGGCCCACCCATGCGATGAACAGCTGCTCTCGCCACGGAAAGTGGAACGGGTACAGACAGATGCCGACCGCCAGCGGACGCGCGACCAGGATCAGTACGGCCGCGAGCAGGCCGGCGTCCAGCGCCACCGGCGGCAACGCCGACGGGGTCACGATGACTCCCAGCATCAGGAACATCCCGATCTGCGACAGCGAGGCGATGCCGTCGTGGAAGCGCTTGATGTTCTGGCCGGCCTCCAACGGCCGGTTGCCGACGACCAGACCGGCGAGATACACGGCAAGAAAGCCGCTGCCACCGAGCAGTCCAGTCAGACCGAAGATCGTCAACGCACCCGCCATCGCCGCCAGCGGGTAGAAGCCGGCGGACATGGGCAGCCGGTTGATCAATCCGAGCAGCACGAACCCGCCCAGCAGGCCGAGTACGGCACCCAGGCCCATCTGCTGCACGAACTCGACCACCACCACCAGTCCAAGCACGGCATCCGGCAGCAGGATCAGTTCGATCAGCACGATCGTGAGGAAGATGGCCATCGGGTCGTTGCTGCCCGATTCGATCTCCAGGGTCGCTCCGACGCGGCTCTTGAGTTCCAATCCGCGTGAGTGCAGCAGGGAAAACACCGCCGCGGCATCGGTGGACCCGACAATGGCTCCCAGCAGCAGCGACTCGAGCCACGACAGACCCAGCCACCAATAGGCAAACAGCCCGGTCAGACCCGAGGTCAGCACCACGCCGACGGTCGCGAGCCCCAGCGCAGGCTTCAGCGCGATGCGGAAATTGCGCACGGGGGTGCGCAGGCCGCCATCGAACAGGATGACCGCCAATGCCGCCGAACCGATCAGGTGCGCCAGCGGAATATTCTCGAAGACCAGGCCTCCCGGACCCTCGGGGCCAAGGAGCATGCCGATGCCCAGGAACACCAGCAGCAGCGGCACCCCGAGGCGCGAGGTGACCACGCTGGACAAAATGCTGCCCAGAATCACCAGCGCGCCCAGAAAAATCACTTGATTCGACCATTCCATCGCGCCATGTTAGCCGATCGGCAACGCGGCAAGACCCGCCGGTCCCCGCTTTTCCGGGTTGGTCGGCAATCCGTTACAGTGTGCGGGAAGCCTGCCTCCGGCGCCCGAAAGCAAACATGAAGGAGTCCACTGTGAAGGGAGTGACCCGCACCTTTCTGACCGGCCTCGCGGCCATCCTGCCGATCGCCATCACCCTGGCCCTACTGTTCTGGCTGGGCGCCACGGCGGAGAGCCTGCTCGGCGGACTTCTGCAGAGGCTGCTACCCGACGTCCTCTACTTCCCCGGCCTGGGGCTGATCGTGGGCCTGGGCCTGATTTTTGCGGTCGGCGTTCTGCTCCGTGCCTACGTGGTGCAGGGTCTGTTCAATTGGCTCGAAAGTCTCGTGCAGCGGATCCCGCTGGTGAAGACCATCTACGGCATCGTTCGCGACGTGATGAACGTGGTTTCCGGCGACTGGGAGAAGCAGTTCGGCGAGGCCGTGCTGGTGACGCTACCGGGCACGGACTATCGCCTGATTGGCTTTGTGACCCGCGAAGATTTCTCCGATCTCCCCGACGAACTTGGGAAGGACGGCACGATCGCAGTCTATCTGCCGATGAGCTACCAGATCGGTGGTTATACCCTGATGCTGCCGCGCGACCAGGTGGAGCCGCTGGGTCTCTCCCTGGAGGACGCCATGCGCTACACGCTGACCGCGGGCGTGTCGGCGCAAAAGGGTGGGCGCTAAGAACACGCCCCGGCACCCCGCGCGGATTCTTTGCCCGCCAAGACGATGATGCGACCATAAGAGGGTGTCCGCTTACCTGACGCTGAGGAACCCCGAATGATGTTCCGTCCCGTTCTCTTACTACTGCTGAGCCTGCTTATGACCTCCGCCAATGCCGACGAACTCCAGATCAACGTGCTGCAACCGGGCGATGGTGCCGAGGCGGTGCCGGGTGCTGAGGTCAAGGTGCATTACACCGGATGGTTGATGGATGGAACCAAGTTCGACTCCAGCCGCGACCGTGGCGAACCTTTCTCGCTGACGCTGGGGGCCGGCCGCGTGATTCCCGGTTGGGAAAAGGGACTTGAGGGCATGCAGGTGGGTGAGATCCGTGAACTGATCATTCCACCCGCGCTCGGATACGGCGCCCGCGGCGCGGGCGGCGTGATTCCGCCCAACGCCACCCTGCGCTTCGAGGTGGAACTGCTCGATGTGAACGCCCCGCCATTCTCGGAGCTGGACAACAGGGGTCTCGCGGAGATGATCGCGCAGGGCGTGAAGGTGGTGGATATCCGTCGACCCGAGGAGTGGCACCAGACCGGAGTGGTCGAGGGCAGCCACCTGATCACCGCGTTTGATCGGTACGGGCGCGTCGTACCCGGTTTCCCCGCCGAATTTCAGGAACTGGTGGCCAAGGACGAACCGGTGGTCCTGATCTGTCGCACGGGAAGCCGCACCGCGACGCTCGCACGGGCGCTCGCCGAGCAGCTGCAATATCAGAAGGTCTACAACGTGACCGACGGTATCACCCGTTGGATCGCAGAGGGCCAAATGGTCAATCGGGAAATCTCCGGGGACGCGGGCCGGGGCTGAATCGCCCGCGTATCCATGGAATAGCTGATACGGTCCGTGGAAGGAAGCGGGGCCGCCTGCCTGTCGGCGGGACGCCGTGAATACGTCCCTGTAGGCTTGACGGCAGCATCCCTGCTGCCGACACCCGCCGACAGGCAGCCGGCCCCGCTTCCCGGACGTTTAGGGCAAAGAGCAGGAAGAAGATGATCCCTCGCAATCCGCCGGGGGACGCTGAACCCAGCAAATCAAATCATTCGTTCGACAGGCTCACAGCGAACAGCAAGCGCCCGTCCCCTTCGGCGTGAAGTTGCCGAAGGACGGTGAGCAGGCACTTCGTCTAGCGGGTCTTGATCTGGGAGACGTCACGAACCGCCCCGCGCGCCGCCGATGTCGTCAGCAGGGCGTAGGCCTTGAGGGCCTGGCTCACCAC
>SKJG01000018.1 GCA_007116035.1 Thioalkalivibrio sp. | reverse complement strand
TGAACACGCCGACGTTGAACTCGAGTTCGGCCTGGGCGGTGCTGAAGCCGGCGGTGCCGACCAGCAGGGCGCCGGTGACGGCCGAGCTGACCAGGGTCTTCTTGAAGGTGGAATGCATCGTGGTACTCCTTTTTCAGGTTTGTGGTGGTGACCGCAATCGAATCACTGCATGACCCTGATGCACTCGCCGTGCCAACTTCCGGAACCATCGTTTTTGTTGCATTTTCGTGAAGCTCTGTTGTGTTTTTATCAATGTGCGCACCGCGACGGGGCGTGTCGGCGGTGCAGGGTGCACGGAGATGGTGCGAGGGACGGGTTTCGACGCGAGGAATGCAGGTTGCGGCGAAGCGCAACAGCAGTGAGGGCTGCCTATGCCGTTGCGTCTGCGTCACACGTATATGTACTACCCCGGGTCCGGACGCCTCTTCGATGGCCCAGGGGCGGACTACACTTGGGGTTGAGGACCGTTGGAAATGGCCATCGGCATTGGGGGTAGACGCATGGTGCAGGATCCTAAGGACCGATCCCTGGCATTTGTCGTAGACGTATCGGCGTCTGCCCACCGGAAGTCTGGCCCCGAGGGCGGGCGCAACCGGTTCCTGCGTGGCGCAACGTGACTGCCCGCCGCCATGGGGCCTTCGCCCGGCAACGGATCGAGGTGCGCAAGAGCGATGGCCAGCGGGAGCCGTATTCTCCCGCCAAGCTGCGCATCTCGCTGCGCCGCGCCGGCGCCAGCGATGCGGTGGCGGGGGAGGTGATCGCTGACCTCGAACCCCGGCTTCGCGACGGGATCAGCACGGGCAAGCTCTACCGCATGGCCCGCAGTGCTCTGAAGAAGCGTTCCCGGCGCACGGCGATCACGTACAGCCTGAAGCGGGCCCTGCTGGACCTGGGGCCGAGCGGCTTCCCCTTCGAGCAGTTCTGCGGCCGCCTGTTCGAGGCCATGGGCTACGCGGTCACGTACAACCGTTTCCTGCAGGGCCGCTGCGTGCAGCACGAGATCGATATCGTCGCCGAACGCGACGGCCAGCGTCTGTTCGCCGAGTGCAAGTTCCACAATCGCGCAACCTACCGCAACGACGTGAAGCTGCCGCTGTACCTGCGCGCCCGCTCGCTGGATCTCGCGGCAACCGGGGAGGGGCGGCACGACGCCTTCTGGGTGCTCAGCAACACGACCTACAGCGAGGATGCCCTGGCCTACGGTGAGTGCGAGGGCCTGATCCTGGCAGGGCACAACACGGATCACTACCCGCTGACCCGGGGCTTGATCAACCAGCACGGTCTGCACCCGATCACCTGCCTGGGCAGCCTGAAGGTCGCGCACAAGCGCCAGCTGATCGAGGCAGGGGCAGTGCTGTGCCGGGACCTGATCGACCAGCCGCGCCTGTTGGAGCCGCTGAGGCTGGAGGAACGTCAGTGGGAACGGGTACGGCGCGAGTGCAACGAGATTCTGGATCGCGGCAAGGTGCGCAGGGAGTCGCCATGAGGCTCACGAGCTTCGGCGGCGCGGCGGGCGTTACCGGATCGAAGCACCTGCTCGAGGCGGCCGGGAAGCGCGTGCTGATCGACTGCGGCATGTTCCAGGGCGAGAAATCGGGGCGGCTGCGCAACTGGGAGCCGCCGCCCTTCGACCCCAAAGGCATCGACGCGGTTCTGCTGACCCACGGGCACCTCGACCATTGCGGCTACCTGCCCCGGCTGGTCAAGGCCGGGTTTCGTGGCCCCATTCATGCCACCCGGGCCGGGCGCGAGGTCGCGCGCGTGATCCTGATGGACTCCGCCCGGCTCCAGGAGGAGGACGCGGAGCAGGCCAATCGTGACGGGTGGTCGAAGCACCGGCCCGCGCTACCCCTCTACGACACGGGCGATGTCGAGAAGACGTTGCATCAGTTCCGGTCCGTCGAATACGGACGGCCGATTCATCTGGGCGGTCTGGAGATTCGGTTCCACTATGCCGGGCACATTCTCGGCGCTGCCGGGGTCCTGGTGGACGACGGGCGCGCGCGGATCTGGTTCTCCGGAGATCTCGGTCGGTTGCACGACCCGGTGATGTTTCCGCCGCGCCCGCCCGAAGCCGTGGATACCCTGGTGATGGAATCGACCTACGGCGAACGTACCCACCCGCCCGGCGCTCCCGAGGACCAGTTGGCGGAGGTGCTCGCGGGGATCATCGAGCGCCGGGGCGTACTGCTGGTCCCGTCCTTCGCGGTGGGACGGGCCCAGACCCTGATGCTGCTGCTGGACCGCCTGCTGCATCGACGTCCGGAACTCGAGTTGCCCATCTACCTGAGCAGCCCGATGGCCGCCGAGGTCTCCGAGCTGTACCGGAACTACCCGGAGGAGCATCGGCTGTCGATCGAGGAACTCGAATCGGTCTTTTCGCGCGTGCGTATCGTCGAACACGCCCAGCGCGCCCGTCGGCTGGACCGCAAGGAAGGCCCTTTCGTGATCATTGCCGGCAGCGGGATGCTGACCGGCGGGCGGATTCTCGGGCACCTGCTGGCCCACGGGCAGAATCCGGACAACCGTGTGCTGCTGACGGGCTATCAGGCACCGGGTACGCGCGGCCGGGCCTTGCTGGACGGCGAACGCGAACTGAAGATCCAGGGCCGCAGATTCCTGCTGGAGGCCAAGGTCGAAGTGCTGGAAGGCCTGAGCGCACACGCGGATCGCGACGAGCTGCGCCAGTGGCTGGCCTCCGCGCCGGCCCCGCCGAGGCAGGTCTGGCTGGTGCACGGGGAGGCACCGGCCCGTGCCGCACTGGCCGAGGTCCTGCGCGCGGACCTTGGCGACGCACAGGGACTGCGCGTACGCGGCCTCCCAGAGGGCGAGCCCGTGGAGGCCGTCCCCTCCACCCTCGCGTAGGAGCGGCCTCTGGCCGCGATGGGGGTGGTGGGAATCGCGACCGGAGGTCTCGCCTACGGGGGAGCGGGCGGGTGCTAGAGGGTGCGGGAGAAGCGGCGCTCGCCGCTGGTGTCGAGGTAGCGGTCGAAGGTCATGCAGATGTTGCGAATCATCAGCCGGCCGACCGGCAGAACGCGGATCCGGTTGCCCTCCAGCGTCAGCAGGCCATCCTCGATGAAGGGCTCCAGGTTTTCCAGTTCGTTCGCGAAGTAGTTGCCGAAGTCGATCCCGAAGCGCCTGCCGACGGCATCGCCATCCAGTTCGAAATGGCAGATCAGGTCGGTGATCACGGCCCGGCGCAGCTTGTCGTCGTCATTGATCACGAAGCCGCGTTCGATCGGCAGGCGGCCCTCGGCCAGCATGGCATGGTAGGTTTCGAGATCCTTCACGTTCTGGCTGAAGGCGTCGCCGACCTGCCCGATGGACGACACGCCCATGGCGACCAGGTCGCACTCGGCATGCGTGGCATACCCCTGGAAGTTCCGGTACAGGCTGCCCTCGCGCTGTGCGCGGGCCAGCGGATCGTCGGGCTTCGCGAAGTGGTCCATGCCGATCAGCACATAACCGGCGCTGGTCAGGTGATGGATGGTCGACTCGAGGATGGACAGCTTGTCGGCCGGAGTCGGCAGTTCCTCCTCCTTGATACGTCGTTGGGGCATGAAACGGGTCGGAAGGTGGGCGTAGTTGAAGACCGAAAGGCGATCAGGGCTGGCCTCGATCACGCGATCCAGCGTGCGCAGGAAGCTATCGACGGTCTGGAAGGGCAGGCCGTAGATCAGGTCGATGCTGATCCCGTGGAAGCCTTCGTCACGCGCGGCCTGCAGTACGGCCAGGGTCTCGGCCTCGGACTGGATGCGATTGACCGCCTTCTGGACCTTCGGGTCGAAGTCCTGCACCCCGAGGCTCATCCGGTTGAAGCCGAGTTCCCGCAGTACGGCCACCGTACGGGCATCTGCCTCGCGGGGGTCGATCTCGATCGAATATTCGCCGGTGTCATCGGTCTTCAGATGGAAATGCTCGCCGGTGCGCCCCATCAGTTCGCGCATCTGCTCGACACTGAGGAAGGTGGGCGTGCCGCCGCCCCAGTGCAGCTGCTCCACCGGCCGATTGCGATCGAATAGCGCCGATTGCAGCGCCATCTCGCGGTAGACGTCGTCCAGGTAGGGCTGTGCCTTCGCGCGGATCTTGGTGACCACCTTGTTGCAGGCGCAGTAGAAACAGACCGTGTCACAAAAGGGGATGTGGAAATAGAGCGACAACGGGCCGCCGCGGGCATTGCTGATCGCCGCCTGTTGCCGGTACTGGTCTGGGTCAAAGCCGCTGTGAAACTGGACTGCGGTGGGATAGGACGTGTAGCGCGGTCCGGCCTTGTCGTAGCGGCGGATCAGGTCGGCATCGAAGATCGGATTGGCTTGCATTGGGGCTTCCGTGGGGCTGGAGCTTGTGTGCTGCGCCTGGTGGGCTCGTCCGACCCGACCAGAACCAGAGTACAGGGGCTGGTTCCGGTCGGATTCGAATCAGGCGCTCGGTTCCATGGCGATCTCGCGGTCATAAAAATCTTCCATGCGGCCGCGCAGTCGCCAACTGCCGTCTTCGGGTTCGAGGTGCACGCGCCACAATGCCACGCCAAGCTCTTCGAGATCTGCAAAATAGAGTTGGCGTCCCACATCGAAGGACAACGGCAGTTCCTGATCGAACTGATCGCGCGTCGGGTGCATGAAGACAAGCTTCATGTTCTGCTGGGGTATGGGCACACTGCTTCTGAGGTCGAGCCACACCCGCTGGCCTTCGATCTGCACATTGGCGGCGAGGCCGAGGCTGGAGGCGAACTGCGCCCGAGCGATGCTCTGGTTGATACCGCGTCCTTCCTTGGAGTAATCGCCCACCACCATGCCGTCGGGATCGTAGGTTGCGGCTGTGACCAGGAGCACGCCGAGCATGATGCCGACGAGCGGTGGCGTGATGACGAACCAGGGCCAGAATTGCTTGTACCAGGGTACGGTGTCTTCGCGGGGATAGCGCATCGGTATCAGGTCCTCTGTACGTTACGTTCTCAGCGCAGCGGGCCGACGAAACGGCTCGAACGCTCGTTGCTCAGTTCCGGCCGGTCCACGACCTGAGCGTGGAAGATGACCTCGCTGCTCGCGCCGGTCAAGAGGTAGGGGTCCATGCGCACGCTGATGGGGAATTCGATCACGCGTCCGGCTGGAACCTCGATGTAGTCGCCTTCCTGCCAAGCGAGTTGCGCGCCCTCGAGCCCGGAGACGCTGATTTCAAAGTGGCGCGTGTCGGTGTGGCGGTTGGTGAGTTTCAGGGTATAGACGTTTTCGACCTGGCCGTCGGGAAGGTCGCGGTACAGCACGTTCCGGTCCCGGATCACGTCGATGCCCACCGGGCTGCGAGCCGATACGCCGTAAACGAAACCGGCCATCAAGACGAGCAACAGGGCGCCGTACAACAGCACGCGGGGGCGCAGGATCTTCGCCGGCTTGCCGGCCATCGCGTTTTCGGTGGTGTAGCGTACCAGACCCCGCGGGTAGCCCATCTTGTCCATTACCTCGTCACAGACGTCGACACAGGCCGAGCAGCCGATGCACTGGTACTGCAGGCCGTCGCGGATGTCGATGCCCGTTGGGCAGACCTGTACACAGAGCGTGCACTCGATGCAGTCGCCCAGCCCCTTGGCCTTGGTGTCGGTTCCCCGCTTGCGTGGACCACGCGGTTCGCCGCGCTCCTCATCGTAGGAGATGATCAGCGTGTCCTTGTCGAACATCGCGCTTTGGAAGCGCGCATACGGGCACATGTAGATGCAGACCTGTTCGCGCATGAACCCGGCGTTCCCCCAGGTCGCGAAGCCGTAGAACAGGATCCAGAAGGTTTCCCAAGCGCCGGTGTCGAAGGTGAAGAAGCGGGGAATGAGTTCGGCGATCGGGCTGAAATAGCCGACGAAAGTGAGCCCGGTGAACAAGGCAAACAGGGCCCATGCCGTATGCTTACCCGTTTTGCGCAGGATCTTTTCTCCCGTCCAAGGCGCCTTGTCCAATTTCATCTGCTTGGGGCGGTCACCCTCGAACCAGCGCTCTATGCGCAGGAAGGCCTCGGTCCAGACCGTCTGGGGGCAGGCGTAGCCACACCAGAGCCGACCGGCCAACGCCGTGAAAAAGAACAGCGTCAGCGCGGCGATCACGAGCAGCACCGCGAGCAGGAAGAAGTCCTGGGGCCAGAAGGTCAGGCCGAAGACGTGGAACTTGCGCTCGGGCAGGTCGAACAGCACCGCCTGGCGCCCCTCCCATTGTACCCAGGGCAGGCCGTAATAGATGCCGAGCAAGGCGAGCATCGCGGTGACGCGAAGCTTGGCGAAGAGGCCGTGGACCTCGCGTGGATAGATCTTCTGGTGCTTGGCATAGATTTCCGTTTCCAGGCCTTCTGCGGGAGCTACCTGGGCCTTCTTCTTGCGGGACTGCGATTCAGACATGACTGTGCTCGGTATCTGGGGAGAAGAAAAAAGGGCGGGCTACGTGAAATGTAGCCCGCCCTGGCAAACCCTCCGAAAAGTTACTGGGAATCTAAGCTATAGACATATGCCGAGAGTACGTGTACGCGCTCCTCGCCGAGCAATTCCTGGAACGCAGGCATCACGCCCGCACGCCCCTGCTCGATCGTCTCCTTGATGGCGGCGAGCGAGCCACCATAGACCCAGGCGTTTTCGGTGAGCGGGGGTGCGCCCAGCATCGCCATGCCGGCGCCGTCGGCGCCGTGGCAGCCGGAGCAGAACATGTTGTACTTCTGCTGTCCTTCCTCCGCCAGTGCGCTGTCGGCATCCGCGCGGCCGGACATCTGCAGCACGTAATGCGCGACCTGCTCGACGCCTTCTTCCCCCAGCGAAGCGCCGAATCCGGGCATGTTGGCTTGGCGCCCTTGCGCGATGCTGGTCCGGATGGCGTCCGGGGTCCCGCCCCATTGCCATACGCCGTTGGTCAGGCTCGGGAACCCGCGGGCACCGCCGGCGTCCGAACCGTGGCAGGTCGAGCAGTAGTTGAGATACAGCCTGCGGCCGGTCGTCAAGGCGCTGGCGTCCCGTGCCAGCGAGGAGATGTCCTGGTCGGCCATCGCCGCGAAGATTGGCTGGTAACGTTCCTCGGCCCGTTGCATCTCCCGCTGGTACTGGCTGTCCTCGACGTTCAGCATGTTGCCCGAATGCCAGCCGAGCAAGCCCGCGAAGCGTCCCAGGCCGGGGTACAGCACCAGGTAGACCAGCGCAAAAACGATGGTGATGTAGAACATCCACAGCCACCAGCGCGGCAACGGATTGTTGAACTCCGTCAGGCCATCCCAGCTGTGCCCGGTCTCCGCCCCCTCGGCGGCCTCGCCGGGCCGTTTCTTGCTGGTCCAGCGGATCAGCCAGTAGATTCCGGCGATATTGGCGAGCGTCAGGATCACGACCCACCAATGCCAGAAGGCGCTCATGTCATGCTCATTCATTGCTTGTCTCCTTTCTGTGACCGCTTGGGGGCCGACTGGTCATCGTCTTCCACAAAGGGAAGGTTGGCGGCTTCGTCAAAGCGCTCTTTCTGTCTGCTACTGAAGGCCCACCAGACGATTCCGCCGAAGAGAATGATCAGCAGCACCGTCAGGAGGCCATGTATCAGTCCGAAGCTCATTTCCTATCTCCAATGCGCAAGGTCGGTACCCAATCCCTGCAGATAGGCGATCATCGCGTCCATTTCGGTCATGCCCCTGACCTCATCGGCGGCTGCCTCGATCTGCTCGTCGGTATAGGGAACCCCCAGTCGCTGCAGCGCACGCATCTTTCGGGGCGTGAGGTCCGCGTTGATCTCGCGACGTTCCAGGAAGGCATAGGCCGGCATGTTGGACTCCGGCACCACCGCCCGCGGATCGATCAGGTGCAGGCGATGCCAGTCATCGCTGTACCGGCCTCCCACCCGAGCCAGGTCCGGACCCGTGCGCTTCGAGCCCCACTGGAAGGGGTGATCCCAGACCGACTCGCCGGCCACCGAATAGTGACCGTAACGCTCGGTCTCGGCACGGAAGGGCCGGATCATCTGGGAGTGGCAGGTGTAGCAGCCTTCCCGAATGTAGATATCACGCCCTTCCAGTTCCAGTGCCGAACGAGGTTCCATTCCTTCGATGGGCTGCGTGGTACTGGTCAGGAAGAACAGCGGCACGATCTGCACCAGCCCCGCGACACTGATGACGAGGACGATGAGCACCACCATCAGGCCTATGTTTTTCTCGACGACTTCATGACTCATGGTTTCATCTCCCCCGGATCAATGTGCGGTCTGCGGCACGGCGTGCGTGACGGGCTTGGTGCCGGCGATCGTCTTCCAGACGTTCCAGACCATGATGAACATGCCCACGAAGAACACGAAACCACCCACGAAGCGGAGGAAGTAGTACGGATACATCTGTACCAGGCTCTCCACGAAGTTGTAGGTCAGGGTTCCGTCCTCGTTCACCGCGCGCCACATCAAGCCCTGCATGACGCCGGCGATCCACATGGAGACGATGTACATCACGGTACCGATGGTCGATAGCCAGAAGTGCCACTCGATCGCCTTGATCGAGTACATCTTCTCCTTGCCCCACAGCGCGGGAATCAGCGCGTACAGCGAGCCGATGGTGATCATTGCGACCCAGCCCAGTGCTCCGCCATGGACGTGACCGATGGTCCAGTCGGTGTAGTGGGAGAGTGCGTTGACCGTCTTGATCGACATCATCGGGCCTTCGAACGTCGCCAGGCCGTAGAACGAGAGCGCGACGATCAGGAAGCGCAGGATCGGATCCGTGCGCAGCTTATGCCAGGCCCCGGACAGGGTCATGATGCCGTTGATCATGCCACCCCAGGAAGGAGCCAGCAGGATCAGCGAGAACACCATGCCGAGAGACTGCACCCAGTCGGGCAGGGCGGTGTAGTGGAGATGGTGCGGGCCTGCCCACATGTACAGCGAGACCAGCGCCCAGAAGTGGACCACCGACAGGCGGTAGGAGTAGATCGGGCGTCCGGCCTGCTTCGGGACGAAGTAGTACATCATTCCCAGGAACGCGGCCGTGAGGAAGAAGCCCACCGCGTTGTGGCCGTACCACCACTGGATCATCGCGTCCATGGTGCCCGGATAGGCGGAATACGACTTGAACAGGGTCACCGGCATCGCCATGTTGTTGACGATGTGCAGCACCGCGATGACGATGATGAAGGCCCCGAAGAACCAGTTCGCCACGTAGATGTGCTTGACCTTGCGCTTCAGGATGGTACCGAAGAACACCAGGGCGTAGGCGACCCAGACCAGGGCGATCAGGATGGCGATGGGCCATTCCAGTTCGGCGTA
>SKJG01000014.1 GCA_007116035.1 Thioalkalivibrio sp. | reverse complement strand
TGCGTGGCGAGGGCGGCCGGCTGCTGCTGCCCGACGGCAGCCGGTTCATGCAGCACTTCGATCGCCGCGGCGAACTGGCTCCGAGAGACATCGTCGCTCGGGCGATCGACCACGAGATGAAGCGCCTGGGCCTCGATTGCGTCTTCCTCGACATCAGCCACAGAAGCCCGGAGTTCGTGCGCGAACACTTCCCCATGATCCACCAGCGCTGCCTGGAGTACGGCTTCGACATGACCCGGGAACCGCTGCCGGTCGTCCCCGCGGCCCACTACACCTGCGGCGGCATCATGGTCAACGCCGACGGACAGACCGACCTGCCGGGGCTGTATGCGGCGGGCGAGGTCTCCTACACCGGCCTGCACGGCGCCAACCGGATGGCGAGCAACTCGTTGCTGGAATGCCTTGTGTACGCACGCTCGGCGGCCGATCACATCCTTGCCGATCCCAACCCGCTGGCGCCCGCGGACCTGCCGCGCCCCCCCAACTGGGACGAGTCGAGGGTGACCGACTCTGACGAGGAGGTGGTCGTCTCGCACAACTGGGACGAACTGCGCCGCCTGATGTGGGACTACGTGGGCATCGTGCGCACCCGCGACCGCCTGCTGCGCGCCCAGCGGCGCATCCGGGTGTTGAAGGAAGAGGTCCATGAGCACTACGCCCACTACCGCATCACACCGGACCTGATCGAACTGCGCAATCTGGTGGTGGTGGCCGACATCATCGTGCAGAGCGCGCTGGAACGGCGCGAGAGCCGCGGCCTTCACTTCATTCGTGACTTCCCGGAACGCGATGCAGCGCTGGACGGGCGACCGACGATCCTGACACCCCCTCCGCCGCAGCCGGGTGCATGACCGCGATCCGTCAACGACGTCCCGGTGCGGGTCTCACCCGGCCTTGGCGGCCGGCATGCGGATGAAGTGCTCGCGGTAATGACGCAGCTCTTCGATGGAATCCCGGATGTCCTGCAGCGCCTGATGGGTGGCGTCCTTCTTCGACGACGCGAGCACGCCCGGCGCCCACCGCCTGGCCAGTTCCTTGAGCGTACTGACGTCGAGGTTGCGGTAATGGAAGTAAGATTCCAGATCCGGCATGCAGCGGGCCAGGAAACGCCGATCCTGGCAGATCGAGTTGCCACACATGGGAGACGCGCTACGTGGCACCCACCGTTTCAGGAAATCCAGCGTGGCCTGCTCAGCGGCGATCTCGTCGTGTACGCTCTGGCGTACACGCTGGAGTAGCCCGGAGGCGCCATGCGTCCGGCGGTTCCAGTCGTCGAGACGGGCCAGCACCGATTCCGCCTGCCGCACCGCGATCACCGGCCCCTCCGCGAGCGCATTGAGGTCTTTGTCGGTCACAATGGTGGCGACCTCGATAATGAGGTCCGACTGGGGGTCCAGGCCGGTCATCTCAAGATCGATCCAGATCAGGTTGTCGGCATTCTGGCCCATGCGGTCTCCTTGCGCTCGGCAACAGTCTATCATCCAGAGCCGGATCCGCGACTGGACTCGGCATCACCACAGGACAGGAGAGAATCATGCGTCAGATCGGAACAGCCATCGGTACCCTGCTCTTCGTCGCCACCTTCGGCAGTGCGGCTCAGGCCGGCGATGCCGCCGCGGGCCAGACGCTGCACGAGTACAACTGCCTCAGCTGCCACGGGACTGAGGTCTACACGCGCGACGACCGGATGATCCACTCGATGGACTCGCTGATCACCCAGGTGAACCGCTGCAACGTCAGCCTCGGCACCGGCTGGTTCGACGACGAGGTCGAATCGGTCGCCGAATACCTGAACGAGAACTACTACAAATTCTGACCGCAGGAGGGCCGGCCATGAGCGACCTGAAGAACCTGCACTGCCAGGCACCAGAAGCCTTTCCGGGACCCATGTCTCGGGCCGAGTGCGAGGAAACCCTGAAACAGCTCGATGCCGACTGGAATCTGGACGCCGAAGCACACCAGATCTCGCGGCGTCTGGAGTTCGCGAACTTCCACGAAACCATGTCTTTCGTCAACGCCGTGGCATGGGTCGCGAACCGGGAGGACCATCACCCCGACATGGAGGTCTCCTACGGCCACTGCATCGTCCGGTTCTCGACCCACGCGGTTGGCGGACTCAGCCCGAACGATTTCATCTGCGCCGCGCGCGTTGATGCCCTGTTCGACTGACCGGCTCCATAGCGGCGGCGGGCACCGTTCGTGCTGAGCGGGATCGGATCGCACCGGGACATGCATCGGGGAAGCCAGTCCGCCCGGCGGGTGCACGGAGGATGAGGGCCGCCGAAGCCTGCCCGGCCCTCCCACTCCTGGCAGGGACGTTGCGAGGATGATCGTCACCTTGCGCTGCCGGGTGGTTGCACGCTTTGGCAGCGAAATCGACGTGCTGCCGCCCACAGGTGGAATCCTGCGCGCGCATCTTCGGCGCAAGTTCGACGACGTGGTCTGTGGAGACGTGGTGCTGGTCGAACCCGAAGAGCGGATCGTCACCGGGCGGGAGCTGCGGGTCAACCACCTCGGCCGCCAGGACGGCTTCAACCGCCACAGAACCATCGCCGCCAACATCGACCGCGTGTGGATCGTGGTCGCGCCCCGACCGGAAATTCCGCATCTGCTGATCGATCGCTTTCTGGTGGGGATCTTCAACCTGCCGGCCCGCGCCGCGGTCGTCATCAACAAATACGACCTGGTGGATGCGGTTACCGCCAAATCACTGGAGGCAAGCCTTACCCGCTATCGGCATCTCGACCTGCCGGTGTTGCCGGTGAGCGCACACACGGGATTCGGCATGGAGTCGTTCCGGAACGCCGCTGCAGGCGGCAGCAACATCCTGGTCGGACAGTCGGGGGTCGGGAAATCCTCCCTGATCCAGGCCATGCTCCCGGAGCAGAGTCTCAGGGTCGGCGCGGTGGGACACAGTGGCGAGGGCCGGCATACCACAACGACCGCACGCTGGTACCCTTTCGCGGGCGGGGGCGCCTGGATCGACTCACCGGGCGTGCGCGACTTCACCCCCGAGATCACCAGCATCGACGAGCTGCTCCGGGGCTTTCCGGACCTCGGCGACGTTGCGGACGGATGCCGCTTCCGCAACTGCACGCATCGATCCGAACCCGGCTGTGCGGTACGCCAAGTGGTGAAACAGGGCCTGTTGCCGGAAGCGCGCCTGAACGCCTGGCTCGAGTTGCTGCAAGGCTTGAGCGGTGGCTCCAGCGGCCGGCGAGAATCCTAGCCGGCCAGCCCTGCGGAGCGCGGGATCAGAAGTTCAGCCCCATCTCGAAACCGACCACGGATTGACTGGCGCCAGTGCCGCCCTGAAAGTCGAGGCCTTCGCTCAGCCAGTCGCGCGACGCGCTGACGCCGTAATCGTCGTAGAAGAGACTGACCGACACCTCGGTCTGGTTGCTGAAACGCAGCCGGCTGTCCAGACTCAGGTAGCCGGCGCTGCGGGCCGTATCGCCCCGATGACCATAGAATGCGGATCCTGCATCGGCATCACCCAGTACCGGGTAACGAACGCCCACACGCACCCGGCTGCGAAGATTGCCGGATTCGAAGGTCGGGCCGGTACTGAAATCGGTGATCATGAAGCTGCTGCGCATCGAATCCTCGTCCGGACCCACGAGCTGGCCGACGCCGGACGAATGCAACCCAAGGCCGAAGTCGATCCCGTAGCCAAAGCCGCTGCTGCCGAACCGCTGAATGAAACCGCCACTGGTCTCGAGTGCATGCTCCGCCGAACCGGGCTCGACCAGCGATGGCAGATGCGTGGAGCGCACACCAAGATTGAATTCCCGACTTCGGTGCATATCGTTGCGGAAGCCCGGACGCAGGCGGTCGGCCCCAGAGAATGCATCCAGTGTGGACAGCGCGTCCTGTCCGGGGGTGTAGGAGAGTTCGTAGATGGAACGGGTATCGGCGTGTACCGGGAACGCAAGAACGGCAAGCGGAAACGCCACCAGGACCAGGCGGCCAACATTCCGAATCGTACCTGCACACGCGTTCATCGCCGTTGTCCCCACCCTCTCGGGAGCTGATCAGAATCTCTACTTCGACTTGCAAAAGTATAGTACTTTTCTCAGCCTGGCGGCCAGGAAAGCGAGCGTCCGCCAAGCACGTGCAAGTGGATATGATACACCGATTGACCACCGTCCTCGTTGCAGTTCATCACGGTCCGGTAGCCCTTTTCCGCGCAACCCAGCATACGGGCAACCTCCGCGCCCGCGAGCATCAGGTCCCCGAGCAGTCCACGGTCGTCTTCCGTGGCAGCGTCGAGCGTGGCGATGTGCCGGCGCGGAATCACCAGTGCGTGCTGCGGGGCCGCCGGGTTCAGATCATGGAAGGCCACGACATTCTCCGTTTCCAGGATGCGCTTTGCGGGGATTTCCCCGGCAACGATGCGGCAGAATATGCAATCCGTCATGTCATTCCTCCTTCAGATGGGTGACGGGCGCCACGGCGAAGGCCCCAGGGCCTCAATAATCGCGACGCCCGGAGAGGGCGTGGGTCAGGGTACCCGCGTCGAGATACTCCAACTCACCGCCAGCCGGCACACCCTGGGCGATACGCGTCGCCCGAACACCATGGCGGGCCGCCATTTCGGCGATGTAGTGGGCAGTGACCTCGCCCTCGACCGAGGCATTGGTCGCCAGGATCAGCTCATGGACCGCGGCATCCCGCAGCCTGGCCTCCAGTCGGTCAAGCCCCAGCTCTTCGGGCCCGATGCCGTCGAGCGGTGAGAGGCGGCCCAGCAGTACGTGGAACTGCCCGCGGAAATCGGTCGCAGCCTCGATCGCCAGCACGTCCCCCGGTGTCTCGACCACGCAGACCACCCCGGCGTCGCGGTCCGGATCCAGGCAACGCGAACAGGTGGTCGACGCGGTCAGGGTCCGGCACACCGAGCAGTGACCGATCGTCTCCGCCGCCCCCTCCAACGCCCGCGCAAGGCGCCTGGCCCCCGCGCGGTCGCGCTCCAGCAGATGCAGCGCCATGCGCCGTGCGGACTTGTTGCCCACGCCGGGCAGGCAGCGCAGGGCTGCGATCAACTCGTCGAGGGCTGCCTCCATCGGCCGCTTCCCGCAGCAACGTCGCCGCGGATCAGAACGGCAGCTTCATGCCCGCGGGCAAACCCATTCCCGCGGTCAGCCCGGCCATCCGTTCCTGGGCTGCGGCGTCTGCCTTGTGCACCGCGTCATTCACCGCCGCGGCCACGAGATCCTCGATCATGTCGCGGTCGTCCTCGAACAGGCTTGGATCGATGCTGACCCTGCGCACTTCGTGCTTGCCAGTCATGATCACCTTCACGAGGCCACCGCCGGCCTGACCCTCGATCTCCATGCTGGCCAACTCGGCCTGCACCTTCTGCATGTCTTCCTGCATTTTCTGGGCCTGCTTCATCAGGCCACCCAAACCACCCTTCATCATGTCCGTACGCTCCTGATCAATCGCCTGGCTGTTGCTGAAATCCTGCCGTCGTTCAAGGCCGGGAGCGACTGCCCTCTCCGGCGGAATCGGCCTCATCCCGAAGATGCACCCTGGACACCTCGGCGCCGAAGGTTTCGCGCAGTGCGGCGATCACCGGATCTGCACGCACCTCCGACTCGGCCCTAGCCTGACGGTCCGCCGCGTCCGCCGCAAGCCGCGCCGCCGGAGTATTCTTCGACACGGTGGCCTGATCCCGCAGCTCCAGTCGAACCGGGCCGCCGAGGATCTTTCCCAGGGCCTCCGCGAGCCGGCCGCGACTTCTGTCGGTGCAGAGCATACGGTGCGCGGATTGCACCGCGATCACCACCCGTTCCGCGTCGTATTCCAGCAGATCCGCGTGCAGGGCGAGCTCGCGCACCGGCCCCGGCTGCAGTGAGTTCGCGAAGACGTGCCAGTCCAGCGGCCTCGGCTCCGCGACGCCATGCACAGGTCGGCTCGTCGACGTGGACATGGGGACCGGCTCGGGCGCCGCAACCGGTTCGGGCAGCGGGCTCGCCGGCTCGATCGGCCCTGCGCGGCCTCCCCGCCCGTCAGACGGTTTCGCGCCCCGGCGCGAGGCCGGGACACCCGCGGGAATGGCCGTACCGCGAGCCCGGTCCGCGCCCCGTTTTTCGGAACCCGCGGCGCTCCCCCCCACCGGCTCGCACGGCGGTGGCTCCGGGCGAAACGCCAGGATGCGCAGCAAGGTCATCTCGACACCAATCCGCGGATCCGGCGCATGCGGAAGGTCACGCCGACCATGCAGCAGGATCTGGTAGGCCAGCTGCACCTCCTCGGGAGCCTGTTGCCGCGCGGTCTCGCGCTGCCATGCCAAGAGGGAATCCGACACCGGTACGGCCTCGACCGCCGCGGAATCGAGCGCCATCGCCTGCTCCACCGCAACGCCGTGCACAAGGGCCGCCAGCTCGTCCAAAAGACGCGACCAATCCGGCGCGAGGGCATCGAGTTCATTGAGCGTCTGCAGCAGAAGCGTCCCCTGTCCGGACCACGCGTTATCCAGGAGCTCGCTCAGACGGCTTCGCGGCAGCAGACCGATCATGTCGCAGATGTCTGCTTCCGTCAGACCGGAGCCGCCATAGGCGATCGCCTGGTCGGTCAGGCTGAGCGCGTCGCGCATGCTGCCCTCTGCGGCCTCGGCCAAACGCAGCAATGCCCCCGGCTCGGCGGCGATCCCCTCGGCCGCGAGGACGCGGTCCAGGTGTTCTGCAATCAGGGCGGTCGACATCGGCTTCATATTGAACTGCAGGCACCGCGACAGCACCGTCATCGGAAGCTTTTGGGGATCGGTGGTCGCGAGCAGAAACTTCACGTGTGGCGGGGGCTCTTCGAGGGTCTTCAAAAGAGCGTTGAAGCTCTTCTCGGAGAGCATGTGCACCTCGTCGATCAGGTACACCTTGAAACGTCCGGAGACGGGGGCATACGAGACGTTGTCCAGGAGCTCCCGGGTGTCGTCGACGCGGGTGCGCGAGGCGGCGTCGACCTCGATCAGGTCGAGATGACGGCCGTCGGCGATCTCCATGCACGAGCGGCACTCGCCGCAGGGGGTCGCAGTGACGCCGGTCTCGCAGTTCAGGCAGCGGGCCAGGATTCGCGCCACCGTGGTCTTGCCCACACCACGGGTGCCGGAAAAAAGGTAGGCATGGTGCAGGCGGTCATTGGTCAGGGCATTCACCAGAGCGCGCACGACGTGCGGCTGACCGATCAGGTCCTCGAACCGGCCGGGACGCCATTTTCGGGCCAACACCTGATGGCTCATCGGCTTGTTGTCCTCGGTCTGCCCCGCAGGGAGACGGCTGAAGGGGTGGCGGCCCGCGCCCGCCACACCCCGGCGCCCGAGTCGGCTGCTACCGTTGCTCCCTTCCGGGCCTGGCGGGGTTCACAACCTATCGTCGCGGGGGGACCGACACGGACCACCATAACGCGGTGCCTGGTTCACCAGGCGAACCCGAAAGCTTCCGGTTTTCCGGGACGCCCGTCAACCACGGCGCCCGAAGGCGTCGCCCGTCGCCCGGCTCGATTCGACCCCGAGACGTTCTAGGTTAGTCTAAATCTATCGATGCGATATTTGATATTTCCTAGATTAATCACCAAGCAAGCGATATCGTGCAGTCCGTTCCAGCACGGACTGGATGGAAAAACTTTGAAACCCAATCACGCAACGAGGAGAACTTCATGGAATTGAAAGCACGAGAAGGGCAGCGCGTACCCGAGATCACGTTCCGCTGCCGCAAGGACAACGACTGGAACGACATCCGTTCCCAGGACATCTTCAAGGGCCGCAATGTGGTGGTCTTCGCCCTTCCGGGCGCCTTCACCCCCACCTGCTCGTCCGCCCACCTGCCCCGCTACAACGAGCTGGCGCCGGTGTTCAAGGCGCAGGGCATTGATGAAATCGTCTGCATCTCGGTCAACGACGGCTTCGTGATGGAGGCCTGGCAGGCAGACCAGAAAGCCGACCGCGTCACCTTCCTGGCCGATGGCAACGGTGCGTTCACCGACGGCATGGGCATGCTCGTCGACAAGTCCGACCTCGGTTTCGGTAAGCGGTCCTGGCGCTATTCCATGCTGGTGCGCAATGGCGTGATCGAGAAGCAATTCGTCGAACCCGACGAGCCGGGCGACCCCTTCGTGGTTTCCGATGCGGACACCATGCTGGAGCACATCGCCCCGAAGGTGGCGCGGCCGCATGACGTGGTGCTTTTCACCAAGCCGGGCTGCCCCTACTGCAAGGCCGCGAAGGACGACCTGCAGAACGCGGAGATGGAGTTCGAGGAAATCGTGCTGGGACGTGATACCACGCTGCGCGGCCTGCGCGCCGCCACCGGCGCCATGACCGTGCCCCAGGTATTCGTTGGCGGCCACCGCATCGGCGGCTCCGAAGATCTGAAGGCGTGGCTGACTCGCGATCAGGCCGCCTGACGAAGACCGCGCCGGAAACCTCGTTTCCGGCGCGCCTGATCGGCGTTTGAGCCATTAGTACGGGAATACGTTAAAATCCTGATATTCGATTTCCCGCCGTGCCCCGACACCCGGGGCATATTCCTTAGAAACCACCACGGGAGCCAACATGGAACACTACGACATCCTCGTGATCGGCGGGGGCAGTGGCGGCCTCGCGGTTGCTGAGAGGGCGGCAGGCCACGGCGCCCGTGCAGTCGTCTTCGACCCCCAGCCGCTGGGCGGCACCTGCGTCAACGAGGGCTGCGTGCCCAAGAAATTGACCTGGTACGCAGCCCATCACCTCAGTCAGGCCCGCCACGCGCACGAGTTCAGCGTCGATGTCGCGGTCTCGGGCATCCGGTACGGTGACTTGGTAAAACGCCGCCACGACTTCCTGCGGATGCTGAACGACTACTGGTCCGGCTACCTGGAACGCCTGGGGGTGCACTACGTGCCCGAGCGCGCGCACCTGGTCGATGCGAACACCGTGTCGGCTGGCGGCAAGACCTACCGGGGCGATCGCGTGGTCATCGCTACCGGCGGCGAACCCATCGTGCCACGGATGCCCGGCCACGAGCTCGGCGCCACCTCGGATGATTTCTTTCAGTGGGAGGACCTGCCCAAGTCCATCGCGATCATCGGGGCCGGTTACATCGGCCTGGAAATGGCCGGCATGTTGCGCGCCTTCGGCGTGGAGGTCACGGTGATCGCGATGGAGGAGCGGGTTCTGGAGATGTTCGACCCGATGATCAGCCACGTGCTCGAACGGCACATGGACGAACAGGGCATCGTGCGCCATCTCGGCTCGACCGTGAAAGGGCTCACCGGAGAACCAGGCGCGGTCCGGGTCCAAGTGGCCGA
>SKJG01000054.1 GCA_007116035.1 Thioalkalivibrio sp. | reverse complement strand
GACGCGCCGGAGCAAGGCGGGCAAGTGCAGGAATAGCCACTCTATTTCAAACTTGCCCAACGCAGCGCCGGCGCGTCTGGCGACGCGATCTGATACCGAATTTCCCGCATGGCCCACTAGCCCTCTGCCTTCGCCAATTCCTCCGCCAACTGCCGTGCGTTGCGCACGCAGTCGTTCATGGCGATGCCGCGGTAGGCGTTGCCACCCAGGTGCAGGCCCGGATACCGCTCGACATGGGCGAATAGTTCGTCCACCGCTTGGATGTGCCCGACTCGATACGAGGGGATGCCGTTGTCCCAGCGCTGGACGAAGGTCACATCGGGCTCCTTGTCGACGCCCATGGTCAGCCGCAGGCCCTCGCGGGCCGTCGCGATCAGGCCCGCCTCGTCCTGCTGCACCAGCTCCGGATTGCGCTGACCGCCGATCATCACCCGGACACTCCGGGCCCCTTCGGGCGCGCGGTCGGGGAAGATGCTGCTGTCCCAGAGCACGCCCAGGACCGGCAACCGGGCGCTGGTGGTGGTCAACAGCCCGAAGCCGTCCAGCGGGTGGTCCAGGTCCTTCCAGCCCAGCCCGATGACCGCGACGGGCGAATATTTGATCGACTCGAGACGGCCCGCGAGGTCCCCGTCCAGCGACCGCAACATGCCGGCGGCGGCATGGGCCTGGGTGCTCACCACCACCTGGTCGAAGACCTCCTCGAAATCACCGGCGCGCACGCGGTAACCGGAACCGTCGGGAACGATCTCCTCCACCGGTGCACCCAGGTGCCACTCGGCGGGTATGACCCGACGCAGGTGCTCGATGAAGCTGCCGACGCCACCCTTGAAGCTCATGAGTATTCCGCCCGGCCCCGCCTGCTTCTTCCGCCGCGCGAGCATCCCCCGGAACAGGCCCCCGTGTTCCTGTTCCAGCCGCACCACCAGCGGGAAGGCCGCGTTCACCGAGACCTTGTCCGGCGTGGTCGCGTAGATGCCGGCGGTCATCGCATCCAGAAAGACGTCGGTGAACTCCTTGCCGATCCGCCGATAGCCGAACGCCTGCAGCGTCTCCTCGCCCGGTTCCTTGCGTTTGGGCACGAAGAGTTCGCCCGCGAGGCGCAGCTTCGCGCCCCAGCCGATCAGGCTGGTGCGCAGGAACGGCCCCGGTGACTCCGGCAGCCGATGCAACCGGTCGGTAAAGATGTAGCGCTTGCGCGCCGCGTCGGAACTCGGCAGCAACAGGTCCTCCGCTCCGGAATCCTTCACCAGTTGCATGCTGTCGGGCTTGCTGGTCAGAAAGCCGTTGCCCCCGGCCTCGAAATGAAACCCGCTCAGCGTATCCGTGCGCATGGTGCCGCCGGGAATCGGCTCGGCGTCGAAGACGTGGACTTCCCGATCGGGCTGGGCCTGCTTGAGATAGAAGGCCGTTGTCAGGCCGCTGATGCCGGCGCCGATGATCGCGGTGCGCATGGTGGACTCCTCGGGAAGGGGCGGTTTTCAGAGCAGGGAGATGGCAGTGTGTGGGAGTCCCCCCGGAGAATCCATGATCCACCGCATGCCGTACCCTCATTGGGTGGAAACCCATGCTCCGGCCGGGTGCCGGGCCTGGGGACAATGCGGTCCCGCACGACAGGCTGAAGATTATGGTCCAGACCGGTATCCTATGCCGACAACCTGCCGTGTTGGATAATGCGCAGGCGGACTGGCCACGGTGGAGCGTTATGGCAGAACGACGACATGCAGTGGACCGCCTGTCCTGGATCAGCGCCTACGCATTGCGCCTCGGGCTCCTGCTGGTCATCTGGTGGATCCTGAGCGGCAGCAACGAGGACTGGTGGTTCGGTCTGCCGCTGGCCGTCTTCGCTGCTGCAGTCAGCCTGTGGCTGACGCCGCCCGGGCGCTTCCGGCTGCGCCTGCACCGCATGCCCATCTTCGCCGGCTTCTTCCTCTGGCAGTCCCTGCTGGCCGGATGGGACGTGGCAAGGCGCACGCTGAGCCCCGCTCTTCCCCTGCGCCCCGAGATCCTGCATCTGCCCCTCGTCCTGCCCGAGGGCGCTCCGACCTGGTGGCTGATGCTGGTGATCAGCCTGCTGCCGGGAACGCTCAGCGTGCGTCTGGACGAGGATCGCACTCTGGAGGTCCACTGCCTGGACTCCCGGCTCGATGTGTCCGGCAGCGTGCGCGAGACCGAGTTGCAGATCGCTCGGCTGTTCGGACTCCGGACCCGCGCTGCCGACGGCGGGCAGCGTTCATGACCTGGCTGCTCGAGTTCGTTGCCCTGCTGCTCCTGGTCACCCTGGTGCTGGGACTGATCCGCATCTGGCGCGGCCCGACCGTCGCCGATCGCATGCTGGCGGCCCAGCTCTTCGGCACCACGGGCGTCGGGCTGCTCCTGGTGCTCGCGGAACTGCAGCGGATACCGGCGCTGCGCGACGTCGCCCTGGTGCTTGCACTCCTGGCGGTGATGGCGGTGCTCGCCTTCGTCGCCCGTGTCTGGCGGCAGGATCCCAACAACCATCACGAAGGGCCGTCATGATCCTGATCGACCTGCTTCAGGGCGTGCTCCTTCTCGCCGGCGTCGGTTTCTTCCTGGTGGGAACCATCGGCATTCTGCGTTTTCCCGACGTCTACACCCGCGTGCATGCGCTCACCAAGGCCGACAATCTCGGCCTGGGCCTGATCGTCTTCGGCCTGCTCCTCGGCGCGGAATCCGTGCCGGTGGCCCTGAAGCTGCTGCTGATCTGGGGCCTGGCATTGGTCGCCAGCGCCACCGCCGGATACCTGGTCGCGCGCGCGGCCCGCCGGCGCGGCGTCAAGCCCTGGAAGGCAGGGTCCGGAGGAGAAGCCTGATGCCCTGGCTGGACCTGTTGCTGGGCCTGACCCTGGTGGTGACCGCGGGAATGGCGCTGGCCGCCCGCGACATGTTCCGGGCGGTGGTCATGTTCATCGTGTTCGGCCTGCTGGTGGCGCTAGCCTGGGTCCGCCTGCAGGCGCCGGACATCGCGCTGGCCGAGGCGGCCATCGGTGCCGGCCTGACCGGGGTCCTGCTGCTGGATACGCTGGGCTACCTGCGCCGGCCCTTCGGCAGCCGTGTCGATAACCCGGAGGAACGCGAGTGAGTCTGCGCATCGTGTCGGCCGCGCTGCTGTGCCTCGCAGTCACCGGCGCCCTGGCCTGGGCGGTGCTGGACCGACCGCTGCCGGAAGAAAACCTGCCGGAACGGGTGGCGGCGGCGATGCCGGAGAGCGGGGTCGACCATCCGGTCACCGCGGTGCTGCTGAACTTCCGCAGCTACGACACCCTGCTCGAGATCGCGGTGCTGCTGCTCGCCGTGGTCGTGGCGCTGGCCCTGCGCGAGGCGCAGCCGGACCGCCCGGAACAGATGGGCCTGGAGAACCCCCTGCTGCGCGCAGTCATGGCCTGGCTGCTGCCGCTGATCCTGATCGTCGCCGGCTTCCTGCTCTGGGCCGGCTCGTACCAACCCGGGGGCGCCTTCCAGGCCGGATCGGTACTGGCCGCGGCCGGGGTCCTGCTGCGTCTGGCCGGCGTGACCACCGCCTGGCTGGACAACGCCACCCTGATGCGTGCCGGCTTGGCACTGGGCCTGCTGACCTTCCTGGGCGTTGGTCTGCTGGTCATGATCCCCGGCGTGCCGTTCCTCACGTATCCCCTGGAATACGCCGGCACCCTGATCCTGTTGATCGAACTGACCCTGACGCTGTCCATCGGCCTGACGCTGATCAGCCTGTTCCGGCTGACACCGCCCTACGCGGACGACCCGGACGAGGCCCGCGAGCAGCAAGGGAAGACCCCATGAGCAGCGCCCTCGTCTTCGCCTGGTCGGGCGTGCTGCTATTCGGCCTGGGGCTGTTCGGGTTCATCGCCCACAGGCATCTTCTGCGACGATTGCTGGCCTTCAACATCATGGGCAGCGGATCCTTCCTGGTGCTGATCGGACTGGCCCAGGATGGCCGGGGGGTCGATCACGTACCCCACGCCATGGTGATTACCGGCATCGTGGTCGCGGTGGCCTCCACCGCTTTGGCGCTGGTGGTGTTTCGACGCTGGTACCGCGCCAGCGGACGCACCGATCTGCCGGAGGACACGTGATCGGCCTGTGGTCCGTGCCTCTGCTGTTCGCGCTGCCGCTGGCCCTGGGAATCCTGAGCCTGCTGGTGACGCCTGCCTGGCGTCCGCGCCTGATCTTCGTCGGCCTGCCGCTGCTTGCCGTGGCCAGCTTCGATGTCCTGGCGCGCCTGGTGGTCGAAGGGCCGCGGATCTACGAACTCGGTGGCTGGCAGGCGCCGCTCGGCATCAACCTCGTGGTCGACGGCCTCGCGGTGGGCATGATCCTGATGACCACGCTGGTGGCCAGTCTCTGCGCCCTGTATGCGCGGGTCTACCTGCGCGACTACCCGCCGTCGTCCAGCTTCTTCTGGCCCCTGCTGTGGCTTCTCTGGGCCGGAATGAACGGGATCTGGCTGGCCGAGGACATCTTCAACCTCTACGTGGGCCTGGAGGTGATGGGCCTGGCCGCGGTGGGCATGGTCGCACTGCGCGCGACGCCGCAGGCGCTGGCCGCCGCGATGCGCTACCTGCTCGCAGCGCTGCTGGGTTCGCTGGCGTACCTGCTCGGCGTCGCGCTGCTCTACGCCACCTACGGCACGCTGTCGATGGCGGGGCTGCACGAAGCGGCCGCGCCAAACGTCACCACCCACGTGGCGCTGGCGCTGATCATCCTGGGCCTGCTCCTGAAGACCGCGCTGTTCCCGCTGCATGCCTGGCTGCCGCCAGCGCACGGGGGCGCGCTGACACCGGTCAGCGCGCTGCTTTCGGCGCTGGTGATCAAAGCTTCGTTCTACATCCTGATGCGCATCTGGCTGGTCCTCGGGCCGGAGGTCACGCCGATCTTCACCGCGCAGGTGCTGGGGGTGCTCGGCGCCGGCGCCGTTTTCTACGGCGGCTGGATGGCCTGGCGCCAGCACCACCTGAAACAGCTGGTCGCCTACTCCACCGTGGCCCAGATCGGCTACCTGTTCCTGTTCTTTCCGCTGGTCACCGGCACCGGCCCGGAGGCCGCCCGCCTCGCCTGGGACGGTACGCTGATGATGCTGGTGGCCCATGCCCTGGCGAAAGCGGCGCTGTTCCTCAGCGCGGGCAACCTGATCCTCGCCGTCGGCAGCACACAGATCAGCCATCTGGTCGGGATCAGCCGCTTCCGGCCGATGTCGCTGTTCAGTTTCGGCCTGGCCGGCGTCAGCCTGATGGGGCTTCCGCCCAGCGGCGGTTTCACCGGCAAGTGGCTGCTGCTGCACAGCGCGATCCTCAGCGGCCAGTGGTGGTGGCTGATCGTGCTGTTCCTGGGCGGACTGCTGAGCGCGGCCTACATCTTCAAGGTCTTCCGCATGTCCTTCCGTGAGGGGCCGCAGATCGACCGCTCGGTCACGCCGCCGCTGACGCTGGACGTCACCGCATTGATCCTCGCGTCGGCCGCGATCCTAATCGGCCTGACCGCCCATCTGCCGCTGTTCTGGCTGCGTCTCGGCAGCGCCTTCGGAGCCGGCTGATGACCTGGAACGCACTGATCCTGTTCGGCGTACTGGCCACCTCGCTGGTGGCGTCGGCCGTGATCTTCCTGCTCGCGGAATCGCGCCACACCACGCGCAGCGTGTTCAACCTCGCCGCCGCGGTCCTGAAGCTGCTGCTGGTCGGATGGATCGTCTGGGGCGTCTACCAGAACATCGATTACGAGTTTCGCTTCACCATCATCGAGGGCGTCGACTTCATCCTGCGCGCCGACGCCCTGGGGATGATGTTCGTCGGCCTGTCCTCGCTGCTCTGGCTGTTCACGACCATCTACGCGATCGGCTACCTCGAGAAGGCACCCAACCGCAGCCGATTCTTCGGGTTCTTCAGCCTCTGCGTGGCCAGTACCGTCGGCATCGCGCTGGCCGGCAACCTGTTCACCTTCCTGCTGTTCTACGAGTTGCTGACGCTCTCCACCTATCCGCTGGTGGTGCACCGGGGCACCCGCGAGTCCCTGCGCGCCGGCCAGGTCTACCTCTACTACACGCTCGGCGGCGGGGCCCTGCTCCTGTTCGGCGTCGTCGCGCTGCACGTGCTGGTCGGCGACACCGAGTTCGTACCCGGCGGCGTGCTGTCCGGGCTCGATCCCTCGCTGCACCCGCTGCTGATCGGCATCTTCCTGATGATGATCATCGGGCTGGGGGTCAAGGCGGCGCTGTTCCCCCTGCATGCCTGGCTGCCGATGGCCATGGTCGCACCGGCCCCGGTCAGCGCGCTGCTGCACGCGGTGGCCGTGGTCAAGGCCGGAGCCTTCGGCATCGCCCGGCTGGTCTACGACGTCTACGGCATCGAGTTCGCCTTCTCGCTCGGTCTGCTCGGCCCGCTGGCGGTCGCCGCGTCGATCACCATCATCTACGGATCGCTGCGCGCGCTGGCCCAGGACGACCTGAAAAAACGCCTGGCCTTCTCCACGGTCAGCCAGGTGTCCTACATCATTCTGGGCATCAGTCTGTTCGGACCGGTGGGTACCCTGGGCGGCCTGGTGCACCTGCTGCACCAGGGGCTGATGAAAATCACCCTGTTCTTCTGCGCGGGCAACTATGCCGAGACCCTGGGCGTGCACAAGATCAGCGAACTCGACGGCGCCGGTCAGCGCATGCCGGCGACCAGCGTCGCCTTCACGCTCGGCGCTTTCGGCATGATCGGCATCCCGCCGATGGCCGGGTTCATCAGCAAGTGGTACCTGGGCATCGGGGCGCTGGAGGCAGGGATGAACTGGGTGCTCGGGGTACTGATCCTGAGCAGCCTGCTGAACGCGGCCTACTTCCTTCCCATTCTGTACCGGATCTGGTTCCGTCGCCGGGAACGGCTGTGGTGCGAGGGGAAGGTTCTCGGCCGCTTCGAAACCTCGGGCTGGCTGCTGCTCCCGACGCTGGCCACTGCCGCGTTCGCGCTGATCGCGGGCGTGCTCGCCGGAATGCCGTTCAGCCCGCTGTACTGGGCGGACCTGATCGTGAGCCGTGAGTACCTGCCATGAGCGGTCTCGTGGGTACGACCGCACTGATCCTCGCACCTGGGGTGCCACTGGCGCTCGGCGTGCTTTGGGGGTTTCCGCGACTGCGACGGCACATCGGCCCGATCGCGCCCTGGGCCGCCATCCCGGCGCTGCTGCTCGCACTGTTCGGTATACCCGGTGAGACGGTCGAACTGAGCTGGCTGCTGTTCGGCGGCTATCTCGGCCTGACCGACACCACGCGGGTCTTCCTGTTCTTCACCGCACTGATCTGGTTCGCCGCCGGCATCCACGGGCGGGGACACCTGGCCGAGGGCGATCACTGCGAACGCTTCTGCGTGTTCTGGCTATTCACGCTGGCCGGCAACATCGGCCTGATCGTGGCGCTGGACGTGGCGCTGTTCTACACCAGCTTCGCGCTGATGACCTTCGCCGCGTACGGGCTGATCGTGCACGACCAGAACGAAATCGCCCAGCGCGCAGGCCGCGTCTACCTGGTACTGGCGGTGCTCGGCGAGGCGCTGATCCTGATGGGCCTGCTGCTCGCGGCTCGGGCCACCGCGGCACCGCTGCTGCCCATGCTCGCCGAATTGCCACAGGCGATCGCGGGCGCCCCGGAGCGCGACCTGATCATCGCCAGTCTCTGGCTTGGTTTCGGGGTCAAGGCCGGCCTGCCGCTGCTGCATTTCAGCCTGCCGCTGGCCTACGGCGCGGCACCGGTGCCGGTGGCCGCCGCGCTGGCCGGCGCGATGATCAAGGCGGGGCTGCTCGGCTGGCTGGTGACCCTGCCGCTGGGCTTCGTGGGGCTGCAACACTGGGGAACGATCATCATCCTGACCGGTCTGTTCGCGGCCTTCGCAGCGGCCTTGATCGGGGTGAACCAGAAACAGCCGCGCGTCGTACTCGCCTATTCCAGCATCAGCCAGATGGGGCTGATCTCGGTTGGGATCGGGGCCTGGATGGTTGCACCGGAACTGGGCCCGCTGCTGGCCGTCGCGATCACCGTCTTTGCGCTGCATCACTCGCTGGCCAAGGCGGCGCTGTTCCTGGGTACCGAGGTCGTCCGCCACCGCACGCGGCGCCCGGCGCTCTGGCTCTGGGTCGGCCTCGGCATCCCCGCGCTGGCGCTGGCCGGACTGATGCCCAGCGGCCTCGTCGCCAAGGCGAGCCTGAAGTACGGCCTGCTGGCCAACGCCCCGGTTCCCGAGGCCTGGTCCTACCTGCCGTTGCTGCTGGGACTGGCGGCGATCGGCACCACCGCGCTGATGGCGCGGCACCTCTGGCTGCTGCGCCTGGAGGCCGGTCGTGACGAGGCCCAACCCACGGCCTGGCACGGCTGGGCCCTGATCACCGCCGCGACCGTGCTGGGTATCCTGCTGCTGCCCCTGTGGGGGATCGAAGTCCCGTGGATGGCAGCCGCCGGCGGCCTGATCGATGCGCTGTGGCCGGTGGCAGCGGGGCTCGTACTGGCCGCATTTGCGTGGCGCTGGCTGCGGCCCCTGCCGATCCCGCCCGCAGACGCGCTGATGCTTCTGACCCCGCTGCCCGGTCTCGCCCTGCGCGCGGGCCAGGCCCTGGGCGTGACCGGGCCGGCCGTCCGCCGCGGGCTGCGGCACCTGGAGGCGAAGGCGCTGGACCGCTACCGGCGCGCCGATCACCGGCTGGGCCGCTTCACCGAGCAACTCTGGCGCCGCGACGCCTCCCTGCTGTTCGCGCTACTCCTCGCGGTGGTGGCCCTGATCGGCATCCGCATCGCGTAGAGCAGCCACCCCCGCCTCAACGCATGTCCGGCACCTGCCGGTGCAATTCGCTTCCATCGGCACACGCCAACCCGCGGCAACGGCGGATGACACGGCGCTCTTCCGCCCTACGGCTCAGCCGCTGGTAGGGCGGAAAGGTCAACGGCCGTCATCCACCCGTTCGACCCGCGGCGCTACAGCGCCTGTTCCAGGCGCTCGCAGAGAATCTGCAGCGCGCGGACGCGTGCCCAGCGCTTGTCGTTGCCCTCGATCAGGTTCCAGGGGGCGAACTCGGTACTCGTGCGCTCGACCATGTCGTTCACCGCGTGCGCGTATTCGTCCCATTTCTCGCGGTTGCGCCAGTCCTCCTCGGTGAGCTTGTGCTGCTTGAAGCTCGTCTCCTCGCGCGCCTTGAAGCGGGCCAGCTGCTCGTCCGGGTCGATGTGCACCCAGAACTTCACCAGCACGATGCCGTGGTCGGTCAGTTCCTCCTCGAACTCGTTGATCTCGCGGTAGGCCCGGATCCACTCGTCCTCGGCTGCGAAGCCCTCGACCCGCTCGACCAGTACCCGCCCGTACCAGGAACGGTCGTAGATGGTGAAGCGCCCGCCGCGCGGAATGTGCCGCCAGAAACGCCAGAGATAGTGGTGGGCACGCTCCTCGTCGGTCGGCGCGGCGATCGTGATCACCCGGTAGCTGCGCGCATCGATCGCCCGCGTCACCCTCCGAATGATGCCGCCCTTGCCCGCCGCATCCCAGCCCTCCAGCACCACGATGCTGCTGACCTTGCGTTCCCTTGCGGCGCGCGCGAGCACGCTGAGACGACCCTGCAGCCTCGCCAACTCCTTGCGATAGTCCTTCTTCTCCAGTCGTTTCTCAAGGTCGACGAAATCGAGGATCGTCTTGTCCCCCTGCCGCGGCGTCTTCCAGGCCGTCGTCGCGCCGCGCAGCGTCTTCGGATCCATTTCCATCCGCTTGCGCACGACCTCGAGAATGTGGTTTGCGGTGGTCGCGTTGCGATGGCGTTCGTCGTACCCCTCGATGATCATCCACGGCGCCTCGCCGGTGCTGGTCAGGCGCAGGGTCTGTTCCGCCACCGCGCGGAAGGTGTCGTAGGACTTCAGCGCGGCGAGATCGCGCTCGTCGACCCGCCACTTGGTCTTCGGGTTCTTGCGCAGTTTCCGGATGCGCTCGACCTGCATCTCCTTGCCCAGATGAAACCACAGCTTGATCAGCAGCGCGCCGCCGTCCACCAGCATCTTCTCGAAGGTGTTGATGCGCTTGAGCATCACGGCGAGACCGTCTTCGTCGATCCGGCCCTCAACCCGTTGCGCGATCGGATCGCTGTACCAGGATCCGAACAACACGCCCACGCGCCCCTTGGGGGGCAGCGCGCGCCAGTAACGCCAGAAGGCCGGACGCTCGCGTTCCTCGTCGGTGGGTTCGTCGAAGGCCGCAGTGTCGATCCCGCGAGGGTCCATCCACTGGTGCAGCATATTGACCGTCTCGCTCTTGCCTGCACCATCGGCACCCGAGATCAGCAGGATCACCGGGAAGTCGCAGTCGCGAAGGTCCTGCTGCAGGTTCAGGAGCCCGGCCCGCAGGTCCGGAACCATTTCCTTATAGGCGTCCTTGTCGAGAGTACGGCCCAACTCCGCTGCTTCGAACATCGTCCAGTCCCCCTCGTCCGACCCGGCGCAGTAGCGCCCCGGCCTCGTGGCAGGCGCACGCGATCGATCCGCGCGCCCATTCGCTCCCAAGCCTTCGAGGGCGGTTCAGCACGTCCCCCGTCTCCTCAATTCAGCCGGCGGGGTATGGTCCGCATGCTCTTCAGCGCCCCATCGCCGCGGCGCAGGCTGAACAGTAACAGCCCCAGCCCGATGAGGCCCACCGGCCAGGCTGGCCAGGCCAGCCCGAACCACTGCGGCACGCTCTCCATCTGCGTGAGGATACCGGCACCGAGCAGCAACCCGAAGCCGACCAGCGACTCAAGCCGCCGTCGGGCGTCACGCTGGAGCAGGGTCCGCAGGTCGCGCACCTCGGCGCGCAGGGCGGCATCCCGCTGGGCGCGGTGGCGTTCGGCGTCCAGCGCCTCCTGCAGCCGGACCGGCAGTTCCGGCAGCTGCACCAGAATCCGTGGCAGGTGACGCTCGGCGCTGCGCAGAAAGGCACGCAGCCCCACCTGCTCCGACATCCAGCGCTCCAGGAAGGGCTTGGCCGTCGTCCAGAGGTCGAGCTGCGGGTACATCTGGCGGCCCAGCCCCTCGATGTTCAGCAGCGTCTTCTGCAACAGCACCAGCTGCGGCTGCACCTCCATGTCGAAGCGCCGCGCGGTCTGGAACAGCCGCAGCAGCACATGGCCGAAGGAGATCTGGTCCAGTGGCTTCTGGAAGATGGGCTCGCAGACCGAGCGGATCGCCGCCTCGAACTCATCGACGCGGGTTCCCTCGGGCACCCACCCGGACTCGACGTAGAGCTCGGCCACACGCCGGTAATCGCGGCTGAAAAAGGCGTGGAAGTTCTCCGCGAGATAGTGCTGGTCGGACTGCAGCAGGCTGCCGACGATGCCGAAATCGACCGCCATGTAACTCGGATCGGCCGGGTCGGTCGCATCGATGAAGATGTTCCCCGGATGCATGTCCGCATGAAAGAAGTTGTGCTTGAAGACTTGGGTGAAGAAGATCTCCACCCCGCGCTCTGCCAGCAGCTTCAGGTCGACGCCACGCGTGCGCAGTTCCTCGATTTGCGCGACCGGGATGCCGCTGATGCGCTCCATCACCATCACGTTGGTCCGGGTGTAGTCCCAGATGACCTCGGGCACATACAGCAACGGATTGCCCTCGAAATTGCGGCGGATGGTGATCGCGTTCGCGCCCTCGCGCACCAGGTCGAGTTCGTCGAGCACCGTCTTCTCGTATTCCGACACCACCTCGCGCGGCCGCATGCGGCGGCCGTCGGCCCAGTATCGATCCGCCAGGTAGGCGATCAGGTGCAGGATCTCCAGGTCGGCGCGGATGGTGCGGTCGATGCCGGGCCGCACCACCTTGACCACCACCGAGCGGCCGTCACGGAGGCGGGCCGAATGCACCTGCGCGATCGACGCCGAGGCCAGCGGGAGGTCCTCGAACTCGGCGAAGATCAGTTCGATGGGGCGCTCCAGGGCCTTCTCGATCGCCATCCGGGCCTGGTCGCTGGGGAAGGGCGGTACCTGATCCTGCAGCCGCGCGAGTTCCAGCGCAATGTCGTCCGGCAGCAGGTCGCGCCGGGTGGACAGCATCTGCCCGAACTTGATGAAAATCGGCCCGAGATCCTCCAGCGAGCGCCGGATACGCTCGCCGCGGGTACCCTCCTCGCGCCGGAACCAGTTCCACGGCAGGAGGCGCAGCAGAAAGCTCAACGGCCGCAGCGGCTTGAGCGTAAACAGGATGGCGTCGAGCCGGTAGCGCACCAGCACGCGGCCAATGGTCCACAAGCGCAGGCCCTGTTTGAAGGTCCGGATCATCCGGGTCTGGGCAGTCCGGGGCCGTGGGTGGATGAACCCGTCGTTGGAGATGCGGCCTCGAGGCGTGCAATCCGCGCCTCCAGGCGGGCGGTGGCATCGCGCAGTTCAGCCAGATCCCCGGCCCAGGCCTCGAATTCGCCGGAGGGCGGCAGCCACCGTGCCTCCTCGCGGGCGTAGTCGACCGAATCGTCCAGGCCACGCTGGACGAAGCGGCGGACATGGCTGCGCAGAGCCTCGCCCGCCTGCAGCAAAGGACCGGCTGTGCCCGCACCCGTCAACGACTCGAGCCAACCGGCCCAGTCGAAAGAGACCCCCGACAACGCCCGCTGCAGATCGGTCAGCACGGCGGCATCGCCCCGCACCGAGATCCCGGAGCGATCCCCGCCCGAGAGCGCCGCCGCCAAGGCCACGGGCGATCCGCTCAGCGTCACGTCGGCTTCCTCGTCCTCCAGGCTGCCCAATACCTGCAGCCGGTCCGCGGCGCCGAGGAAGACCAGCCCCAGTCCGGGCGGCCGGACCTCCACTGCAATCGATTGCCCCGCCAGACGCGCGACGGCAGGCTCTTCCGCGGCATCCAGCCAGCGGTTCAATGCCAGCTCCAGGAATGCGGTCAATGCGGTAGGCAGGGGCCGGACGGCCTGGCTCGTCGTCATCGGTTCAGAACCTCGTGGCCCGGTGCAGCGCGACCACACCGCCGGTCAGATTTTCGTACTCCACCTGTTCCAGACCCGCCTCGCGCATCATCTCCGCGAGCGCCTCCTGGTTCGGGTGCACGCGGATGCTTTCGGCGAGATAGCGGTAGCTGTCGGCATCCCCGGCAATCAGGCGCCCCATCAACGGCATCACCTTGAAGGAGTACGCATCGTAGAAGGGCCGCAACGGGGCGACGGGCTGCGAGAACTCCAGCACGAGCAGCCGGCCGCCGGCCTTCAGTACCCGTCGCATCTCCGCCAGTGCCCGTTCCTTGCGGGTCACGTTGCGCAGGCCAAAGGCGATGGTGAGACGGTCGAAGTGCTCGTCGGGAAATGGCAGGGCCTCCGCATCGCCCTGCACGAAGTCGATGTTGCCCACCCACCCCTCGTCGAGCAGACGGTCACGCCCCGCGATCAGCATCGAGGCGTTGATGTCGCAGATCGCCACATGTCCGCGCTCGCCGACCCGTGGCGCGAAGGCCGCGGCCAGATCGCCGGTGCCGCCCGCAAGGTCGAGCACGTGCATGCCCGGGCGCACCGCGGCCCGCTGCACCGTGTGTCGTTTCCACAGGCGGTGGATGCCCATCGACATCACGTCGTTCATCAGGTCGTATTTCCGCGCGACCGAGGAAAAGACCTGGCCAACCCGCGCCGCCTTTTCCTCTTCCGCGACGGTTTCGTACCCGAAATGCGTCTTGCCGCGCTCGTCTTCGTCGCTCATGGCGGCATCAATGCGTCTTGCGCGCGTGCCCGGCGGCAGCGAGCTTGTCGATGTATTCCTGCCAGAGCCGGTCCTGCTCCATGCCGAGATTGTAGAGATAGTCCCAGTCGTAGATGCCGGTGTCGTGGCCGTCGGAGAAGACCAACTTCACCGCGTAGTTCCCGACCGGCTCCACTTCGGTGATGTTCACATCCTCCTTGCCCAGCTGCAGCGTGTCCTGGCCGGGGCCGTGGCCGCGAACCTCCGCCGACGGGGAGTACACGCGCAGGAACTCGCAGGGCAGGCGAAGGTTGGTGCCGTCCGCGTAGCCGAGTTCGAGGACGCGCGACTTCTGGTGCAACTGGATGTCCGTGGGGCGGTGCTTGCTGCTCATCAAAGTGCTCCTGGGCGTAGGTTGTGCAGGGCGGGCATGCTGCGTTTTTTGGGGTCAGAGTACCAATTCCACTCCGGGTCGCTGAAAAACTCCATCTCAAAGAATGTAGCGCGATAGATCCTCGTCCTGCACCAGTTCGCCGAGCCGCTCGTCGACCATGCCCGCGTCGACGATCACCGGGCCGGATACGTCCGGGGCATCGAAGGCCACCTGCTGCAGCAGGTGCTCGAGCACCGTATGCAGGCGTCGAGCGCCGATGTTCTCGGTGCGCGCGTTCACGTCGAAGGCGATCTCGGCGATCCGGCGCACGCCGTCCGGCCGGAATTCCACGGTCACCCCCTCGGTGCCGAGCAGGGCCGTGTACTGCTCGGTCAGCGAGGCGGTGGGTTCGGTCAGGATCTGCACGAAGTGCTCCACGGACAACGCCCCGAGCTCCACCCGGATCGGCAGGCGGCCCTGCAGTTCGGGGATCAGGTCGGAGGGCTTGGCCAGGTGGAAGGCCCCTGAGGCGATGAAAAGGATGTGATCGGTGCGAACCATCCCCAGCTTGGTGTTCACGGTCGTGCCCTCGACCAGCGGCAGCAGGTCACGCTGCACGCCCTCGCGGGAGACATCGGTGCCGCCGTGCTCGCTGCGCTTGGCGACCTTGTCGATCTCGTCGATGAAGACGATCCCGCTCTGCTCGACGCGTTCGACCGCCTTCAGTTTCAGCTCGTCCTCGTTGACCAGCCGCGCGGCCTCCTCGTCGACCAGCAGGCGCATCGCGTCGCGGATTTTCAGGCGCCGGCTGCGCGTGCGTTGTCCACCGATATTCTGGAACATCGACTGCAGCTGGCTGGCCATCTCCTCCATGCCGGGCGGGGTCATGATCTCCATGCTCGACTGCACCGCGCGGACTTCGATGTCGATCTCGCGATCGTCCAGCGTGCCCTCGCGCAGCCGCTTGCGCAGCTTCTGCCGGGTTTCACTGTCCGCCGCCGGGGGCTCCGGTTCGTTGAATCCGGCGGCGCGGGGCCGCGGCAACAATGCGTCGAGGACGCGTTCCTCAGCGGCATCTTCGGCGCGGCCCCGGTGTTGGACCATTTCCTCCTCGCGCAGCTGCTTGATCGCGGCGTCGGCAAGGTCGCGGATGATCGACTCGACGTCGCGCCCGACGTAGCCCACCTCGGTGAACTTGGTGGCCTCGATCTTCAGGAACGGGGCCTTGGCCAGCCGCGCCAGCCGGCGTGCGATCTCGGTCTTGCCAACGCCGGTGGGACCGATCATCAGGATGTTCTTCGGCGTGACCTCCTGACGCAGCGCCTCCGGCAACTGCTGCCGGCGCCAGCGGTTGCGCAAAGCCACGGCCACGGCTCGCTTGGCGTCCTCCTGGCCGATGATGTAGCGGTCCAGTTCCTGGACGATCTCGCGCGGTGTCATATCAGTCATGAAGGGAGTCCTTGCCTCAGGCCCGGCTCGTGTCCGGCCCGAGGTGTTCCAGCGTGATGTAGTGATTGGTGTAGATGCAGATATCGGCGGCGATGTGCAGGCTGCGCTCGACGATCTCGCGCGACGGAAGATCGGTGTTCTCCAACAAAGCCCGCGCCGCTGCCTGGGCGTAGGGGCCGCCCGAACCGATCGCGATCAGGCTGTGCTCGGGCTCGATCACGTCACCGTTTCCGGAGATCACGAACGAGCGCTCCTGATCGGCCACCGCCAGCAGGGCCTCCAGCCGGCGCAGCGCGCGGTCGGTGCGCCAGTCCTTCGCCAACTCCACTGCCGAGCGCATCATGTTCCCCGAGTGCTTCTCGAGCATCCCCTCGAAGCGTTCGAACAGGGTGAAGGCATCGGCGGTTCCACCGGCGAATCCGGCCAGAATCCGATCGTGATAGACCCGCCGGACCTTGCGCGCGTTGCCCTTCATCACCATGTTGCCCAGCGACACCTGGCCGTCGCCGCCCAGCGTGACCTCGCCGTTGCGACGGACGCTGACGATGGTGGTTCCACGAAACTGCTCCAAAGACGACCTCCTCTGCGCGCACATCGTGCGTCATAGCGCGGGCTGATCCCCGCCTTGCCAACCCCTTGTTGGGCCTCTTGCAAACGGGCCCGAATGCAGCGCCGCCGCGTGTGGCGCAGCGGTCCGGCACCGGACTTCTCATACGACCCTCTAGCATACCCATTCGCGCGCAAGGCGCGCTCCTATGCGGACGGATCCCATGGTTGGCGCGCAGCGCCACGCGCCTTCGTGCGCTGCGCTGTCCTATGCGGATTCGTCCCCGGGAATGGGCATCCCTTGCAGGCGAACCGTCGTGTTGTCCTTGCGTCGCGCCCGCGGATGTGCCTTGTCGTAGACCTGCGCCAAGTGCTGGAAATCGAGGTGGGTGTAGATCTGCGTCGTCGCCAGATCCGCGTGCCCAAGAAGTTCCTGCACGGCGCGCAGGTCGCCGCTCGATTCCAGCATGTGGCTGGCGAAGGCGTGCCGCAGCCGGTGCGGATGCAGCCGCTCGCCGAGGCCGGCCCGCAGACCCGCCAGCGCCAGCCGGCTCTGCACCGCGCGATTGCCCAGCCGCCCTCCGCGCCGGGAGACGAAGAGCGCGCCCTCCTGGGGCGCCGCCCAACCGGGCCGCAGCGCCAGCCACGCCCGCAGGGCCTCGCGCGCCAGGCGTCCCACCGGCACCGTTCGCTCGCGCCGCCCCTTGCCCAGCACCCGCACCAGGCCGGCCTCGAGATCCAGGCTGCCCAGGTCCAGCCCGGTCAGCTCCGATAACCGCAGTCCCGAGGAGTAGAACAGCTCCAGCATCGCCCGATCTCGCAGTTCCAGGGCATCCCCGCCCGGCTGCGCCATGGCCCGGCCCGCCTGATCGACGTCGAGGCCGCGCGGCAGCGGCCGCCCGAGCTTCGGGCCGCGCAGGGATGCAGCCGGATTGGACTCCAGCAGGCCCTCGCGCACCGCCCATTCGCCGAAGCTGCGCACTGCGGACAGGAAGCGCTGGATGGTGCGCGGGTTGCTGCCGCACCGCGCCAGACCGGCCGCGATACGGCGGAGGGTGGTCGGATCCAGTTCCGGCCAATCGCCGGCGAAGCCCGCGCGCAGGCGGGTCAGGTCACGCCCGTAGGCGAGCACGGTGTGCGGAGACAGGCCACGCTCGTGGCGCAGGTGGTCGAGAAACGCCGCGATGCTTGCATCGGCGGCGGGGTCCGGACCCGCGTCCGGGACCCTGTCGCGCCCACTACCCGTTGGCGCAGGAGCGCACGTCATGACAACGGATGGCCTCGGCCAGCAACTCGCCCAGATGGGTGATGAAATAGGTGCCCATGTCCGGGACGAACCTTTCGGGGGAGCGGCTGCCCAGAGCCAGCACCCCGGTCTTCTGTCCGTCGACCGACAGCGGCATCAGGATGGCGGAGCCGATGGCACCGGCGTCATCGCCGAACATGGCCTGCAGGGCAGGTTTCGGCAACCGCCCGCACTGTGGCCGACCGCGCGCGAAGAGTTCCTCGAAATACTCGAGATCCTCGGCAGGCAGGCGGTGCAGGTCGTCCTTCCTGACACCGGCCAGGCGGATGCTGACCAGTTCGGCCTTCAGCTCGTTGCGCAGAGCCTCCTGGGTCAGCGCCAGCGCCGCATCCAGCCCCTCGGCGTGCATCAGCGTGCAGGCCAGCCGGTGCAGGTGCAGCCCGACGCGTTCGTTATCCCGAGCGCGCTCGACCAGTTCGGCCAGCCGTTGCTCCAGATAGCGGTGCTTGTCCCGCAGCAGCGTGACCTGCCGCTCGATCAGTGACACGGAGCCGCCGCTGTGATGCGGCACGCGCAGCACGTCGAGCAGGGGCAAGTGGCGCTCGAAGAAGTCCGGGTGATCCCGGAGAAAGGCCTCGACTGCGCCTTCAGTAAGGTAATCCGGTTCGGTTTTCGGGGAACTGGCAGTCATCGCTCGATTCGACCATGGAAGACAGTGGTGGCAGGCCCGGTCATGAAAACCGGATCCTCGGCTCGTCCACTCCAGCTTAGCACAAGGCTTCCGCCGGGCAGATGGACTCTGGCCCGTGCATCGACCAGGCCCCGCCGGCGCGCCACGGCCATCGCCGCGCAGGCGCCGGTTCCACAGGCCAGGGTCTCGCCGGCGCCGCGTTCGTGCACCCGCAGGTCGATGCGGTCACGCCCGGTCACCGCGGCGAAACCCACGTTGACCCGTGCCGGGAAACGGGGGTGATGCTCGATCAGCGGTCCGAGCCGGGCCACCGGCGCCGTGGCGACATCCTCGACCAGCAGCACCGCGTGCGGGTTGCCCATCGAAACCGCGCCGATCGCCACCGTCGTTCCGCCGACCTCCAGTTCATAGGAATCCGCCTCGGTCGCGGCCAGGAACGGGATCTCTGCGGGCAGGAAGCGCGGGCGGCCCATGTCGACCCGGACCTGTCCGTCCGCCTCCACCTGCAGCACGATCGGTCCGGCCAGCGTTTCCACGGGGATGGTTGCGGCCTGTGTCAGCCCCTGTTCGCGCACGAAGACCGCGAAGCAGCGGGCGCCGTTGCCGCACTGCTCGACCTCGCCACCGTCGGCATTGAAGATGCGGTAGCGGAACAGCGCCCGCGCAGGATCTTCGGGGGGCTCCACCAGCAGCACCTGGTCGCAGCCGACGCCGAAATGCCGGTCCGCCAGGCGGCGCACGTCTTCGGGGCTCAGCTCGATCGACTGTCGCACCCCGTCGATCACGACGAAGTCGTTGCCCAGCCCGTGCATCTTGGTGAACGCGAGCGTCATGGTCGCGGTTCTCCCGGCATCCGCGGTGCCATCTACAGACGTCCCCAAGCGACCAGATGGCGGTCACTGACCTGCTCGACCCGAAACCCACCCAGGCCCGCCGCTTCCATCTGGGCGCGCACTTCGTTCGGGGTGAAGGCCGCATACAGGGAGTTCTCGAAATCGCGGCGCAGCACCTCGGGAGCATCGGCGGCATGCTCCGCCACCAACGCCCGGACTTGTTCCTGCGAATCCGGGCGACAGAGGTCCATCACGAAGACGGCTGCACCCGGCGCCCCGTCGCGGTTAACCACGGCCCACATGACCCGCGGGTCGTGCAGGTGATGCAGCAGGCTGTTGGAGAGGATCGTGTCGTAGGGAGCCCCGGGGCCGACAGCCTCGGGCAACAGGCCCAGCGACAGGCTCACCCGCGGTCCGGCCGGGTGGCGGCGGCGCAGTTCCGCCCCGGCGGCGAGCATCGCCGGCGCACCGTCGATGCCATGCACCGCGCAGGCGGGGTGGCGTGCGGCAAAGCGCAGGCTGACGTCTCCCGGACCGCAGCCGAGATCCAGCACCAGCCCGTCGACCGGCCCAGGAAAGCGCTCGGCGAACAGGTCCACGAAGTGTTCGTGCGGTTCGCTGAAGTCGGCCTCGGCATAAGCACGCGCCTGCTCGTCATCGAGCATCAGTTCCGGTTCGGGGCGGCGCTCCATCATTCGTCTCCGGGTCGATCGTCCTCGGGCAGCAGGCTCTCGCGCATCATCAGGTGGTCGACCTGCTCGCGCCGGTTCACGATGAAGAAACGCCCGCCGTCGACCATCACCTCGGGCGGCCGGGGCCGGCTATTGTAGTTGCCGGCCATGACGAAACCGTAGGCACCGGCGGAGCGAACCGCCAGCAGATCGCCCTCGGCCAGCGCCAGATCGCGTTCGCGGCCCAGGAAATCGCCGGTCTCGCAAACCGGGCCGACCACGTCATAGACCCGCGCCGCGCCGCCGCGCGGGCGCACCGGCACGATCTCCTGCCAGGCACCGTACAGCGCGGGCCGGATCAAGTCGTTCATCGCGCCATCGACGATCGCGAAGTCTTTGTGCTCGGTGTGTTTCAGAAAGGCCACCCGGGTCAGAAAGACCCCGGCGTTGGCCGCGATCGCCCGGCCGGGCTCGAGCATCACCTTCAGATCCCGCCCTGCCAGCACGCCGCGCAGCGCGGCGGCATAGGCGGCCGGCTCCGGGGGCGTCTCGTCCCGGTAACGCACGCCCAGGCCGCCACCGACGTCGATGTGCTCCAGCTTCACCCCCTCCGCCTCCAGGACATCCACCAGCGCAAGCACGCGCTGCAGCGCGTCGGTGAACGGCGCCAGCCGGGTCAGCTGGGAGCCGATGTGGAAGCCCACGCCGCGGATGTCGACGTGCGCCAGCGCCGCGGCCTCGCGGTAGAGCGCGGGCGCTGCGTCGATGTCCACGCCGAACTTGTTCTCGCGCAGGCCGGTGGCGATATAGGGATGGGTCTCGGCATCGACATCCGGGTTCACCCGGATGGAGATCGGCGCGCGCAGGCCCATCTCTCCGGCCACCCGATCCAGCAGCGCGAGTTCCGGCTGCGACTCGACGTTGAAGCAGTGGATTCCGACCTGCAGGGCGCGGCGCAACTCCGCCGGGGTCTTGCCCACCCCCGAGAAAACGACCCGGCCTGGGTCTCCGCCGGCACGCAGCACGCGCTCCAGTTCACCGCCGGAGACGATGTCGAAGCCGGCACCGAGGCGCGCGAGCACGTCCAGTACGGCCAGGCTGGAATTGGCCTTCACCGCAAAACAGACCTGGTGAGACACCCCTTCCAGGGCGCTGGTGAAGGCTTGGTAATGCCGGGTCAGTGTGGCCCGGGAATAGACATAGGCCGGTGTGCCCACCGCCTCGGCCAGATCCTCCAGGGACACGTCCTCACCGTGCAGCACGCCGCCGCGAAGCCCGAAGTGATCCATCAGCGGCGCTCCTCCGGCGCGTCCTCCGGCAGGTACAGATCGCCCTTCTGCCCGCAACTGGCGAGCATCTGCATGGATCCGAGTACGACGACGAGGGCGATGAACGCCAGTTGGGCTTTGCAGGGCATCATGGCGGGGTTCCGAGGGAGATGGCGTAGTGTCCTGTCCCACGCCTGATGGCGCCACCGGGCGTGGGACAGGACACTAGTGTAGAACGGCGGGCCCCGCGCTGCATTTCGCCCCATGCCCGAAGAATGGTCTACACTCAATGATTCCACGCCGCCGACGGGCGGCCGCTGGGCGCACCCGGGGGACACCGGCAACGATAGCCGGCTTTGCGGAACGCGTCCTGTGCACATTTGGTGGAACCCCAATGGGAATAGAATAGTCTTACCCTTCGTCCGTATCCCAGGCGTTTTTCCAGACCAACGCCCAAGACGTTCCGGACCGACCCAAAGATGAGAGGAGATCTCCATGACTAGTAATAAGCGCCGTGTCTTTCTGAAAGGCACCCTGGCTGCCGGCACCGTCGGTGTAGCCGTTGGGGCGGGCCTGCTGGCCCCCAGCAAGCTGTTGGCCGCATGGCCGGAAGAGGCCTTCAAGGCCCGCGGCTTTGAAGACACCCTTCAGGCCGCACTCGGCACTACCGACATGCCCGAAGGCGATATCGAAATCAGTGCCCCGGAAATCGCGGAAAACGGCATGGTCGTTCCCGTGACCGTGGAAACCGGCATGTCCGACGTCAGCGAAATGGCCCTGTTCGTGGTCGAGAACGGCTCGCCGCTGACCTCCAAGTACGTGCTCGGCGCAGGCGCCGTGCCGATGTTTGCAACCCGTATCAAGATGGGACAGTCGTCCGACGTCGTTGCTGCTGTGAAATCGGGTGACACCTGGTACAGCGCGACGCGTGAAGTGAAGGTCACCATCGGTGGCTGCGGCGGCTAAGCGGCCGGCACTTTCACACCGACTTTCCCAATTTCTGGAGGTATAACAATGTCCACCATTCGTGTTCGCGCCCAGGAAAGCGACGGTATCGTCACCGTTCGTGCCCTGATGACCCATCCCATGGAAACCGGCACCAGCAAGGACGCCGCCGGCAACCTGATTCCGCCCCACCACATCGACGTAGTCACCGCCGATGTCGGCGATACCAACGTGATGACCGCCTACTGGGGAGTCACCATCTCCCGCAACCCGTTCTTCCAGTTCCAGTTCGAAGGCAGCAAGGGCGACACCCTGAAGCTGGCCTGGACGGATAACCAGGGCGGCAGCGACAGCGTCGAAGCCACCATCGGGTAGTTTCGATCGGGCGCAAGCCAGAAGCCGGGGCTCGTCCCCGGCTTTTTTGTGCCTGTTTTCCTTCCGGGACTGCCTGAGCCTACATTGTGTCTCGCTGGGAAAAAGCTCCACGGGGCGGTCCATGGGGGCAGGCCGAAAAGGCCCTGACCCGCCAAGCCAGCGGGCCCTGCGTCCCGCGGGAGCACGCGCAACGCATGGAGGCATGCCACCGAAGAGCATGCGCGCGAGTCACGAGCCGAGCCTGGCAGTTGCCGGATGATCAGGAGGAGGCGCGCATGGCGCAGAAGCCCAGAATCCCCGTACCGGTGCCCGCCAGCCGGCAGGTCGAACCGTTGGAAAGCCCCCTGCCCGCACGGGCGGAACCGGGACTCCGCCGGGCCTGCTCCTTCGAACCCATCGAGCCCCTTTGGCAGCGCTTGCCCACCCGCGACGCCAGCGGCCAACGTCTGGCCGATTTCATGATGTTCATCCCGGGACTGAAGCGGCGCAGCGACTTCGAGATCCGGCAGCGTCTGCAGGCCATCCACCAGGTCCTGGAGGGCTACCAAGGGGTGATCGCCTTCGTCGAGATGAATCTCAGGATCAACACCCTGTGGGTCTCCGTGCAGGCGCGCCCGGGCCTATGCCTGGAGATCCCCCTGGCGATCCAGTCCGCGGTTCCCGAAGCCCTCCTGATCGGCCAACGCCCCGACCGGTAGGAGCAGCCTCCGGTCGCGATAGGCGCTGGCACCAGAATCCGTGCGACCGGCGGATCGCGACCAGAGGTCGCTCCTACAAGGGGCGATGTGCACGAGCCGCCCGCGCGACGGGTCTCGGCATCCACCCCAAATCGCCGAGGGGGCTCGCCCACACCCCTCCCCCGTGCCGCAAGGCCTTTGGCTTGCTAAACTGGGGTTTTGCTATAGCATCGGCAGCCATGAAAGCGCGCACTGCGATTGTTCAACGCGACACCCTGGAAACCCGGATTCGGGTCGAGCTGAACCTCGACGGCAACGGCACCGGCCGGTTCGCCACCGGGTTGCCGTTCCTCGATCACATGCTCGACCAGGTCGCGCGCCATGGCGTGATCGACCTCGACATCCAGGCCGAGGGCGACCTGCACATCGACGCCCACCACACCGTGGAAGACATCGGCATCACCCTCGGACAGGCGCTCACCCAGGCCCTGGGTGAGAAGAAGGGCATCCGCCGCTACGGCCATGCCTACGTGCCGCTGGACGAGGCGCTGGCGCGGGTGGTGATCGACTTCTCCGGGCGTCCGGGTCTCGAGATGCACGCCGAGTTCCGGCGTTCCCACATCGGCCAGTTCGACGTCGATCTGTTTCAGGAATTCTTCCAGGGACTCGTGAACCATGCCCGGATGACCCTGCATATCGACAGCATCCGGGGCCACAATGCCCATCATGTCGCGGAGACGATCTTCAAGGCCTTCGGCCGCGCCCTGCGCATGGCGGCCGAACCGGATCCGCGCATGACCGACGTCACGCCATCCACCAAGGGCGCCCTGTAAGGCGAACCGCGCAAGAGGGCGTCAACGATGCAAAGCGTCGCCGTGATCGACTACGGCATGGGCAACCTGCACTCGGTGGAGCGCGCGCTTCGGCACGAGGCGCCGCCCGGCATGCAGATCGTACTGACCGACGATCTGGCCGTGATCCGCGAGGCCGATCGCCTGGTCTTTCCCGGACAGGGTGCGGCGGCGGATGCGATGCAGGCCCTGCGTGTCCTCGGGCTGGACAGGGTTCTACCCGAACTTGCGGCCACCCGGCCCTTCCTGGGCATGTGCCTCGGCCAGCAGATCCTGCTCGACTGGAGCGCCGAGAACGGCGGAGTCGATCTGCTGGGCGTGATTCCCGGCAAGGTCGAGCGCTTCCCGGGGCACGCGATCGACCGCGAGGGTCGGCGGCTGAAAATCCCGCACATGGGCTGGAACGTCGTGCGCCAGGTACAGGACCATCCCCTGTGGCAGGGCCTGCCGCGCGAATCCTGGTTCTATTTCGTGCACAGCTACCGGGTGCTGCCGACGCGGGCCGAGGACGTCGTCGGCGAGACCGACTACGGTGACCCGTTCGCGTCGGTGATCGCGCGCGGATCGATGTTCGCGATGCAATGCCATCCGGAAAAGAGCGCGGCCGACGGTCTGCGGCTGCTCAACAATTTCCTGCGCTGGGACGGCGCCTGGCGATGAGGCTGCGCCCGCCGCCGGGGAGTCATTCGGATCGAGGCATTTTTGCCATCGAAGGGCAGAAAAACGCGGGTTGAACAGCCGCAGGCTCGCCCGCAGGTTGAGCGCAACGAGTAATCCATGCAGTCTTGACGATAGCAAAAGAGATGTTATGGGTCGCCACGGCGCGTCGCGCCTCGCGATGACGGACTTTTTCAGCGTTTCCATGTTGGAGTCGATGATGCTGGTCATACCCGCGATTGATCTCAAGGAAGGCAAGTGCGTCCGCCTGCGCCAGGGACGCATGGAGGAATCCACGGTATTCGGCGAGGATCCGGTCGCCATGGCGGGGCGTTGGGTCGACGCCGGTGCCGAGCGCCTGCACATCGTCGACCTCGACGGCGCCTTCGCCGGTGTCCCGAAGAACGCCGACGTCATCCACGCCATTGCCGAGGCTTACCCGGACCTGCGTATCCAGGTCGGCGGCGGCATTCGGGATGACGACACGGTGCAGGCGTACCTGGAGGCCGGGGTCGAGTTCGTGATCATCGGCACCAAGGCCGTCAGCGCGCCCCACTTCGTCAACGACCTGTGCCTGGAATTCCCGGGCCGCATCATCGTGGGGCTCGACGCCCGCGACGGCAAACTGGCGGTCGACGGCTGGTCCAAGCTCTCGCACCACGACGTGATCGACCTCGCACAACACTTCGAGAACGACGGCGTGATGGCGCTCGTGTACACCGACATCAGCCGCGACGGCATGATGCAGGGCGTGAACGTCGAGGCCACCGCGCGGCTGGCCCGCGGGGTCCGGATTCCCGTGATCGCCTCCGGCGGCGTCAGCTCGCTGGACGACATCCGGCGCCTGCTCGAACACGAGGACGAGGGCATCGACGGCGTGATCGTCGGCCGGGCCCTGTACGAGGAGACGTTCACCCTGCAGGAAGCGATCGCGCTGGCCGGGGGGCGTGCCTGACCCATGCTCGCGCGCCGCATCATCCCCTGCCTCGACGTCGACGCCGGCCGCGTGGTCAAGGGCGTCAACTTCGTAGGTATCCGCGACGCCGGGGATCCGGTCGAAGTGGCCCGCCGCTATGACGCACAGGGCGCCGACGAGATCACCTTTCTGGACATCACCGCGAGCAGCGACGAGCGCGAGACCATCGTGCACGTGGTCGAACAGGTCGCGGAACAGGTATTCATCCCGCTGACGGTCGGCGGCGGCATCCGCGAGGTCGCCGACATCCGGCGCCTGCTGAACGCGGGCGCCGACAAGGTCTCGATCAACACCGCCGCGGTACAGCGGCCGGAACTGGTGGCCGAGGCGGCGGCCCGGGTCGGCAGCCAGTGCATCGTCGTGGCGATCGACGCCAAGCGGGTGCAGGACGACGCCGAATTTCCGCATTGGGAGGTCTTCACCCACGGCGGGCGCCGCGGCACCGGCATCGACGCGGTGGCCTGGGCGCAGAAGATGGTGCAGCTGGGCGCCGGCGAGATCCTGCTGACCAGCATGGATCGCGACGGCACCCGGATCGGTTTCGATCTCGACCTCACGCGCACGGTGAGCGACGCCGTGAGCATCCCGGTCATCGCCTCGGGCGGGGTCGGCGAACTCGCGCACCTGGTCGAGGGGGTGGTCGACGGCCACGCCGACGCGGTCCTCGCCGCCAGCATCTTCCACTTCGGCCAGCACACGGTGGCGGAGGTCAAGACGGCCATGGCCGCCGCCGGTGTGCCGGTGCGCCCTCCGCGCGGGACCGATGCATGAGTGGCGAGATCCTGCAGCGGCTCGCCGAGGTCATCGAGCAACGGCGGCAGGCGGATCCCGAGACGTCCTACGTGGCCTCGCTGCACCACCGCGGTCTTGACGTGATGCTGAAGAAGCTCGGCGAGGAGGCCACCGAGACCGTCATCGCCGCCAAGAACCCGGACGACGCAGCCCTGGTCTCGGAGATGGCGGACCTCTGGTTCCACGCACTCGTGGTATTGTCTGCGCGCGGACTGCACCCGGATGACGTACTGGGCGAGCTCGGCCGCCGCTTCGGCCTCTCCGGCATCACCGAAAAGGCGAATCGCGGTGCGGCGGGCAAACGCTCGGGTTGATTCAGGGTCTACCAGTATTCAGGTTCACGTTTTCATCGTCTTTGGAGGCATCCCATGGGGATCGGCGGTATCAGCATCTGGCAGCTTCTCATCATCCTGCTCATCGTGGTGCTCCTGTTCGGCACCAAGAAGTTGCGCAACATGGGCGGTGACCTCGGTTCCGCCATCAAGAACTTCCGCCAATCGGTGAAGAACCCCGACGGCGAAGAGGAAGGAACGGACAAGGACGACGACACCCAGCGCCGCGAAGGCGAGGAGATCCCGAAGGTCGAGGACCACAAAAAGGGCCGCGTGATCGATGCGGAACCGAAGAAGGAATCCCAGTCGGGCGGCCAGAGCGGCGGCAGCCAGCCCTGAGCGGGGTCCTGCGAGGCTCGGCGGAACCCAGCGGGTAAACCATGTTCGATATCGGCTTCTGGGAAATCCTGATCATCACCCTGGTTGCGCTGCTGGTGGTCGGGCCGGAGCGCCTGCCCGGGCTCGCGCGCGAGATCGGGCGCTTCGTCGGCAAGGCGCGGCGCTTCGTGAACAGCGTGCGCTCGGACATCGAACAGGAGCTGCAGACCGAGGAGCTGCGCAAGATGCTCAAGGGCCAGGAGCAGGAGATCCAGGAACTGAAGAGCATGATGCAGGAAACCGAGGAGACCCTGCGCGAGGATCTCAAGGAGACCGAGGAGACCCTGCGCGAAAACCTCGACGACGTGGCGGACGACAAGGCGAAGAAGAAGAAACTGGACCCCGAGGGCCGTCCCGCGACTTCGGCGTCCGCAGACCCGACAAAGAAATCGGACAAACCCGAGAAAAAGGTCGATGGTCGCCCGCGCATCCGGCGCGTGCCGGTCGCAGGCAAGCTCGATGGCGATCTACTGACCGACGCGCCGCCACCGCAGCCCGTGGAGCGCAAGCCGGCTGAGGATGCGGGCACCGACGGCGACGGGACCGCGAACAAGGCATGAGCAACGGCAAGACCACCGGCGAGCCCACCATCGAGGCCACCGAGACCCTACTCAGTCACCTGATCGAACTGCGCGACCGGATCCTGCGCATGTTCCTGGCGATCCTGGTCGTGTTCCTGATGTTGTTCCCGTTCGCGAACCAGATCTACACCTTCCTTGCGACCCCGCTGATGGTCCACCTCCCCGAGGGCACCAGCATGATCGCGATCGAGGTCGCGGCGCCCTTCCTGATCCCGTTCAAGCTGGTCCTGCTGCTGGCGGTCGTGCTGACGATCCCGTACACCCTTTACCAGCTCTGGGCCTTCATCGCGCCCGGCTTGTACAAGCACGAGAAGAAGATGGCCGCGCCGCTCGTGGCATCGTCCACCATCCTTTTCTACCTCGGCATGGCGTTCGCCTATTTCGTCGTATTCCCCCTGATCTTCGCGTTCTTCACCGCAACGGCGCCCGAAGGCGTGGCGGTGATGACCGACATCTCACGCTACCTCGACTTCGTGATCATGCTGTTCATCGCCTTCGGCATCGCCTTCGAGGTACCGATCGCGACCATCCTGCTCGTGCAGATGGGCGCGACCACCCCGGAGAAGCTGGCCAGCAAGCGCCCCTACGTGATCGTCGGCACCTTCGTGATCGGCATGATCCTGACGCCCCCCGACATCATCTCCCAGACGCTGCTGGCGTTGCCGATGTGGATCCTGTTCGAGATCGGGCTGATCCTGTCCAAGATCATGCAGAAGCGCAAGGCCGAGCGAAGGGCCGCCGAGGGGCTTGACGACGATGCTGACGGAGACGGCCCTGACGACGACCCGCGCAGGGGTGGCCCAGGGGCAGGGCCCCGGCGTGGCGGCCCGGGTTCGGGCGGCAAGACCCCGCGGCCCGGCACCGGCGGAACGACTCCGCGACCCGCGACCAG
>SKJG01000149.1 GCA_007116035.1 Thioalkalivibrio sp. | reverse complement strand
TCATTGTGAGACTCCATGCATGATTGAATTATTGGATGCGTGTCGGATGCGCTGAGGACGGGCGTCTATTCAGGAATCGGCCTCGGCGTGCGGACGCAGCGCGGGCAGGATGCCCGGCGGAACCGAGGAGGCCCCGCGCAGGCTCTCGCATTGTTCGGCGTCACCGGCACAGCACTCCTCGGTGAGGTAGGCGACCAGATCGAGCATCAGGGCCATGTTCGCCCGGTACCGTTGAAACCGCCCCTCCTGCTCGACCGTTACCAGGCCCGCGTGGTTCAGGTTCTTCAGGTGGAAGGAAAGGTTGGTCGGGGGGATATCCAGCGTGGAGGAGATCTCTCCGGCCACCATCCCCTGCGCACCCTGGCGTACCAGCAGGCGGAAAACCTCCAGGCGCAGCCCGGAGGCCAGCGATTCAAGAACGACGATTGCGCGAATCTGGTCCATGGAGCAACGATACAAGATTCTTTGAAGGATTGCAATGGGCCTGCCCCGCTACAACGATCGGGCGCCGGAATTCCCATCGGGCAGACGGCAGCCTACCTCCGCACCGCTTGAAACAGGACGAATCTTACCGCCGGCGGACCTTTCTCTCGGTTTGGCGCTCGACAGAGAACGCCGTTACGCCTGATCAGGTTTGGAGGAATGGGACAATCCCGACCATCGTGGATCTTTTACTACCTCGGGATATTCTGCTGTTCGCACTTCAATGCTTGCATCGCCGCCACACCGGACCGCCTGCATCCTTTTTTGGAGTCTTGATGCTGCTTACGCCAGCGGCCACCGGGTAGAGAGACTCGTTCCATACTTTGTAACCAGGACGTCAAGGGTCTAGTTTCCTCCGGGCGACTGGGTCGTTTGACCTTGGAGCGAACGCCCTCGGGCACCCGCGCTGAGCGAGTCTGGCTGGCCTGCCGCGGGAGAGGGTCATGGACAATCCTGCCCCATCCGGTTGCGGGATCTGGAATTCCCGTGTTCGCGCAACCCGTGGCACCGGTCCGTTCCGACGAATTCACGGCAAAGGCAGACACCTTGGCAAGCGATCGACATCGGGGGAAACGGCTTCGGCAACGAATCTGTGCGATGCGCCAGCGGCTTTACCGCTCGGCGCTCGCGTGGTGTCGCAATGGCGCTCTGGCGGACGATCTCACCCAGGAGGCCATCATCAAGGCCCTGTCACGGGTCGACAGCCTCAAGGACGAAGACGCGCTGCAGGCCTGGCTCCTCCGGATTCTGAACAACTGCTATCTCGATTGGGGGCGGGCGCACAAGGAACACATGGACGTCGATGACCTGGACCTCCCCTGTCATGATTGTCCCGAAGCGCAAGCGGATCGTGACCAGACGACGTATCAGATCCACTGGGCCCTGGGTCAGATCAGTTCCCCGCATCGCCAGATGATCGAACTGGTCGATCTCGAAGGTTTCACCTACATGGAAGCGAGCCGCGTGGTGGATGTTCCGATTGGCACGGTGATGAGCCGGCTGAGCCGAGGCCGGATTCAGTTGCGCAAGCTGCTGGAGCAGGCGCCGGCACGGAGTCGGGCCACCGGCGACGCACGGATGTGGCCACCGCCGGCGCAACATGAGTGGGCGGCGCAGGTACGATAATGTCAGGCGGTCACACACCGATGGCCAGTCTGATCCTGTTCCTCGTTGCGTGGCTTGGGTGCTCCAGTGCAAGCGCGGTGGAGCGCTCGGAGGCCTCGGTTCGGGTGATGCCGGAGACGGTCGGTGAACACGCGGATGACCTCTTCCGGAATCCGCAGGCGCCGATTGGGGGCAATCCCGACGGCGATGTCACCCTGGTAAGTTTCTTCGACTACAACTGCGGCTGTTGCCGCGGCGTTGCCCGGGAACTGGTCGCCGTTGCAGACGCCGATCGCGGCTTGCGCATCGTCTACCTGGAATTACCCATCCTCGGCGAACGCTCGACACTCGCTGCGCGCGCGGCGCTGGCCGCGGCGAGGCAGGGTGCCTACGTGGAGTTCCACCACGCCTTGATGGCCAGCCAGGGCTACACCAGCTTCGATGCCATCCAGAACATCGCGATGGAACTGCTGCTGGATGTCGACCGATTACAGAGCGACATGGAGAACCCGGCATTCGAGGCAATGCTTGAACGCAATCTCGCCCTGGCACGGGAACTCGGTATTCAGGGCACACCGGCCTTCGTGGTCGGTGAGCGCCTGATTCAGGGTGCGATGCCGCGGGAACCGTTGGGCGCGTTCATTTCCCGGGAACGCGAGGCGTCCGGCCCTTGAGGGCTCACCCAGTCGTCATCACGATGCCCACCCATTCGAAATACACGGCCCCGACCGGACCAGGGAATAAAGGCCGGGGAATACACCTCCCCACCCCGTCGTCCTTAACAACGCGCCTACATCCGGGTGGGCCCTCGGGGCTCTTGCCCGGTACGATGAATGACAAGGCCCTGCATCGATTCAGTGCCGCCATTGCAGAACATTGAGGCGGCTGCGATGCGGGGATCCTCGCAACATCCAAGAACCAAAGAGGATCAAGAACGATGTTTCTACGCACCACGACCACCTTTCGCTGGGCTGCGCTTCTCGCTGGCCTGCTCCTTTTCGCCTCTGCCGCCAAGGCCGACCGGCCCGACTTCCTGGTGGACTCCACCTGGCTGGAGGATCACATCGATGATCCCGCGCTGGTTTTGCTCGAGGTCCGCTATTATCCAAACCGCTACTTCACCGTCGGCCATATCCCCGGCGCGAGGCAGGTCCAGCGCTTCTCCGATCTCGGCGACAATCATGCCGTTCCGGTGATGCGCTACCCCGCCATGGACGCCTTCCAGGAAACCCTTCGCGGCTGGGGCGTGAACGACGACTCGCTGGTGGTGATCTACGACGACTCGCGCACCGCGCTCGCGTCGCGCGTCTATTTCCTGCTGGACGTGTACGGCTTCGACATGGATCGGGTCCGGATCATGGATGGCGGCACGGGAGAATGGGAGGCGTTCAACGATCTCTCCAGTGAGGCGCCCGAGGTAACACCCGGGACCGTGACCCTGAAGCCGGCACGCGAAGGGTTGATCATTGAATGGACCGACATCTATCGCGATGTCTACTCGCTGCGGGACGAGAACATCGTACTGCTGGACGCCCGTCCCGAGGATCAGTACACCGGTGAGGTGATGAACGGCGCCGTGCGTGCCGGCCACATCCCGGGCGCGGTCAATGTCGAAGGCCTGCAGGGCACGGATGGCCAGAAGTGGCGTTCGCGGGAACACCTGGCCGAAATGTACGCGGACATCCCCAAGGACAAGACGATCTACGCGTACTGCCATGACGGCTTCCGCAACACTATGGCCTACATCCAGCTCAAGGCGCTGGGGTACGAGGACGTGCGCCTCTATAACGGCGGCTGGGCCCACTGGGGCAACGAACTCTCGCTGCCGGTGGTCATGGGTTCCGAACCCTGGGATGCCGCACACGCCCTTTGAAGCACGCCGTGTGGCGGGTCTGTCGGCCCGCTACCCTCTTTGCTGATTGGCACGAATCCTCTGCAGCCAGGGAAAATCGCATTGACTGCAGAGGAACCGCCAGAATCTTCGCGCGCAAGGCGCGCTCCTACAGGGTCTTGTCCTTGCAGGAGCGCGCCTTGCGCGCGAACACTCCCTCTCCGGAACTGCCCCGCTAATCAAGCCCTGCTCTGAAAGGGGACCAGGGACTGGCCGTCCCCACAGGTGTGGGCCGATGACGCCTACACCAGCCACTTCTCGACCAACGAGCGCGAGGGTACGCCGCCCATGTAAACCACCTGTCCATCGACGACGATGCCGGGGGTCGTCATGATCCCATGCTGCGCGATTTCGACGGCATCCTCGACCTTCTCCAGATGGATTTCCAGACCCTTCGCGCGCGCGGTATCTTCGATCAGCTTGTAGGCCCGCTTGCAGCTTGCACAGCTGAAGCCAAACACCTTGACACTTTTCATCACCATCTCCTGACTGCTGTTCATACCCTTCAGTCCGCAAACGACTCGGCTTGCTCTACCTGAGCAGACAGCTGTGATATGGATTCTCACCCACGCCCCTCCGTTCCGACGCCCAAATCTGACAGGTTTTCAGCGTTGGGCCCAGAGACTGTCCTCATCGCGACAGCGATGCAGTCCTTCCTGAATCTCGGCGACATCCCGGGTGAGACGGACGCGTTCGCCTTCGGAGCGGGACTCGGGCATCCAAACCCTCGCGCGATTTTTTGCTAATCTCGAAGGGGCGGCGGATTCTTTTGGGAGGAAGCCTTGAAAGCAAAACTGCTGGTCGCCATCGTGGCCGATGACATGGAGGAGGCGGCGCGGGAGATCGCCCGGCAGGAAGGCGCGCGCGGCATGACGCTTCTGTCCGCGCGCGGGATGAACTTCCCCGAATACATCACCTTTTTCGGGCTCACCTATCTGGGGGCCGAGACGATGCTGCTTGCGCTCCTTGATGAGGCGGCCGCAGTCCGGATCGCAGAACGCCTCAACGTCGAACTCCAATTACTCGAACCCTTCAAGGGCCTGGCTTTCTGCCTACCCGTGGACGGCACCGGCGGTATCGACATCGAGGCGCTGCAACGCCATATCGAAGCGCACCCTCCCGCGGATCGTCTCGACGGCACCACCGGTACCGGTTGATCGAGGTCTCCGCGCGAAGCAGAGAGAATCTCCGACAGCCTACCGAAGCGGAAACTGGCCCATGGACCCAAACCCCAACGAGGCAGAGACCCGAGACCCGACGCCTTGGCATGCGCTTGATACCGAAGAAGTAATCGCGCGCTGGGAGTCCGATCGCGAGGGCCTCAGTGAGCAGCTGGCCGAGCGACGGATCGAACGATACGGACTCAACCAGCTCAAGCCACCGCCGAAGGCCGGGGCCTTGATCCGCTTCCTGCGCCATTTCCACAACATCCTGATCTACATCCTGATCGTGGCAGCCCTGGGCACAGCGCTCCTCGGGCACTGGGTGGATACCGGGGTGATCCTCGCCGTGGTGTTGATCAACACCTTCATCGGCTTCGTCCAGGAAGGGAAGGCGGAAAAGGCGCTGGATGCCATCCGCCAGATGCTTTCTCCCCACGCAGTGGTCGTGCGGGAAGGCCACCGCATCGAGGTGGACGCGAAGTCCGTTGTACCCGGTGACGTGGTTGTCCTGCAGGCAGGCGACAAGGTGCCCGCGGACCTGCGTCTGCTTGACACGAAGAACCTTCGGGTGGATGAGGCGGTACTGACCGGAGAGTCCGTTCCGGCAGAAAAGGCCGTGCAACCGGTCAGCGAGGATGCATCCCTGGGTGACCGCTTTTCCATGGCCTACTCCGGCACCCTGGTCACTTTCGGCCGCGGCCTGGGCATCGTCGTGGCGACGGGAGAACACACCGAAGTGGGCCGCATCTCCGGCATGCTCGGCGAAGTGCACAGCCTTCAGACGCCCCTGGTACGACAAGTCGAACAGTTCGGCCGCTGGCTTGCCGGCGTGATCATCGTGATTGCCGCAGCAACGTTCGCCTTCGGCTACTGGGTCCGCGGCTACCCACTGAACGAGATGTTCCTTGCCGCAGTCAGCCTGGCGGTGTCCACCATTCCCGAGGGGCTGCCCGCGATTCTGACCATCGCCCTGGCCATCGGCGTACAGAAGATGGCGAAGCGGCACGCGATCATTCGTCGCCTCCCCGCGGTGGAGACCCTGGGTTCGGTATCGACCATCTGCTCGGACAAGACGGGTACCCTGACCCGCAACGAGATGACCGTCTCGACCCTGAAAAGCCGCGAGCATACCGTCGAGATTGAAGGTGTGGGTTATGCGCCCCACGGCGGCTTTTCGGTGGCAGGCCGAAACTTCACCCCGGACGAAGACCCCGTGCTGACACAGGCTCTGCGCGTCGCGCTTCTGTGCAACGACGCTCGGGTGTTCGAGCGCGGCGGCGAATGGAGGATGGAAGGAGATCCCACCGAAGGGGCCCTGGTCGTGCTTGGGCAAAAGGCGGGGCTGGATCCCGCGACCGAACGAACCCGCATGTCCCGCATCGACGTCATTCCCTTCGAGTCGGAACACAAATTCATGGCCACCCTGCACCGGGACCATCAGGGCGGCAGCGTGATCTACCTCAAGGGTGCGCCGGAGCGGATTCTGGACCTGTGCGCGCATCAGCAAACTGCCGCAGGCGCCGAGCCACTGGACCGCGACTGGTGGGAAGAAGCCCTGGACGCGGTGGCGCAGAAGGGTGAGCGTCTGTTGGCCCTGGCCGCCCGGGATGGGAAGCCGCAACAGGTCGAGCTCAATTACAACCACGTGGAGGCCGGTGGCTTCTCGCTGCTGGCCATCGTCGGCATCATCGATCCGCCGCGGGAAGAAGCCATCCGCGCAGTGGCGCAGTGCCACGAGGCGGGCATCCGGGTGAAGATGATCACGGGTGACCACCTGGCGACCGCGCGGGCCGTGGGCCAGATGCTGGGCATCGGCAGCGAGGATTCCCGCACCGCGACCGCCGGCCACGAACTGAATGCCATGAGCCCCGAGGCGTTGCGCCGCACAGCCGCGGACACGGCGATCTTTGCCCGCACCACCCCGGAGCACAAACTGCGCCTCGTCGAAGCCCTGCAATACGGCGGCAGCATCGTGGCCATGACCGGTGACGGCGTCAACGACGCCCCGGCGCTCAAACGGGCCGACGTCGGAGTCGCCATGGGCCAAAAAGGGACGGAGGCCGCCAAGGAGGCCTCGGAGATGGTGCTGACCGATGACAACTTTGCCTCCATCGCCCACGCGGTCGAGGAAGGCCGGGTTGTCTATGACAACATTCGCAAGGCCATTCTGCACATGCTGCCCACCAATGCCGGGCAGTCGCTGACGATCATGATGGCGATCCTGATGGGCCTGGCGCTGCCACTCACGCCGGTACAGGTGCTTTGGGTCAACATGGTCACCTCGGTAACTCTGGCCATGGCGCTGGCCTTCGAGTCGGGCGAACCCGGGGTGATGAGACGACCACCTCGCAATCCCAACGCACCGCTGCTCTCGGGCTTTCTGCTGTGGCGCATCCCCTTCGTTGCGGTGCTTCTCTGGGCGGGCACCTTCGGGCATTTCGTCTGGATGGAGCAAGTGGTGGGCAGTACCGACGACCTCGCGCGTACAGTGGCCATCAATACACTGGTCGCCGGACAGGCGTTCTACCTGCTCAACCTGCGCCTGATCTACCAGCCGGTGCTACGCGGCTGGGCCATCTTCCATTCCCGTGCCATGTGGATCGCCATTGGCATCCTGATCCTGCTGCAAATCTCCTTCACCTATGCACCGGTCATGAACACGCTCTTCGGAACCACGCCGATCGGGCTGCACGACTGGGGACGCATCCTGCTGTTCGGGCTCGCGGTCTTCCTCCTCGTGGAGCTGGAAAAAACCGTGGTCCGACGCCTGCCTTGGGTGAACACGGCGTGACGGCCTGCAGATTCTTCCGAAGATCCTTGCAAATCCACTCGGCGAATACGATGTCAATCCATTGCCGGACGAATCCCTAAGCGCCGCAGGTCGCGCTCGCGCGCGGTCAAGTACTGCGAGAACGGCAAGGTGACCACACGACCTGTCATTGCACTCTCGATCCGTGCATCGAAACGCTCCGACGCCTCCTCCGCGTCATTCGCCACGACCAGCCAGCTCCCCGACTTCAGTTCCATGCGGATTCCGTCCACGAGGGCATTCGGATCGTCGCGCGAGACGATATACAGCGGACAGTCCTCGAAACGCCGGATTTCGCCAATCCAGACCACCCATTCCGGTGCGGCGAAGCGTTCGATCGCCCGTACCCGCGCGGGATCGCCGTAGCCGAACCGGGCCGGTTCTGTCGGGTGAATCTCTTCAAGCGGAAACAAGCGGATGAAACCCATGTCGACGATTCCTCAGGAGCGGCGGCGGTCCCCCAATCATGAGGCGATTCACGCCTTGGTGGCCGTGGCCTGTTCGACAACGCGAACCTGCAGAATCAGGCCGTCGTGACCGACCACCTGAACGCGCAAGCCCGGCGCAATCCGGGTGCCATCGGCCGAGCGTGCCAGCCAGCGTTCGCCCTGCACTTCGATCATACCGCGGCCATTGACTTCGGTACGACAGTTGCCGCTGCGCCCCACCATGGCTTCCACACCCGGAGCGACGGCGGACTCCACTGCCAGCGCCGGGCGATAGAGCGGATAGAGCAGAACATCCTTAGCGAGCCAGAGCACAATCACGACTCCGGCCGCAGTCGTGTTGATCCACCCCCAGCGCAGCAACACCAGCACAACCAGCAGGACCATGGCCCAGCCGAAAATCTGCAATAGGGCATAGCGCGTGAACGGTTTCACCTGCATCCTTGGCTGTGAGACCCTACCGTGCGCTGGTCGATCAGGCAGGGGCAGAGGTGGGGCGCGAGCGCTTGAGACCTGCCAACGGCACGCCCATGTGGGCTGAGACCAGCCCGTCCGTTTGACTGAGCCAAACGGGTCATGAAAACGCATGGTCCGCGACGAGCCGAAACAGCATAAACACCCTTTTTCCCGCTGGTCAACGCCAAATCAATGGCCACGGGAAACGGTAACCGAACAGGCCGGTAGGGGGCGGCCAAGGGGGGTGGTGGGACCTGTTGCAGCGCGATGCAGCGAACGCCTGCTGACAACGCACGAAACCGGTGGCCCGATGAACCACCCGATCGGACAGGCCACCCTATCCCGCCTGGCGGTCGACCCACCCGCCAGGCGTCAGGCCGCCCGGCGCGCAGCGACGAACGACCGCACCATCAGTACCAGCAGCCCCCCGCAGAGCAAGAGCATGCCGATGTTGACCGTGAGCGCGAGCGGGCTCATCTGCGCCGCCCGGATACCGAGCGCTGCAGCCGGGGCCAGCGCGCCGAGCAGCGCGACGACGGCGGCGACGTGCATCAGATGCCGCCGCCCACTCTCGAAGGCGATCGCAAGCCCTCCGAGGATCGCGAGCACGAGGCCAGGGTAAGCCGGCATCAGCGCGGTCCGGCTGCCGGAGGAGAGGAACGCGACGACGCCGAGGGCGATCAGCAGCGCGGCAAAGACGAGCGTCAGTTTCGGCATCGGCGAGGGTCCTCGGGACGGTTAGCCGCTGCAGGGCCTGCAGCGATTGGATTCAAAACCATATAAGGTGAACACGCCGCCCGGCCAAAGTTCCTGGGGCGCAACGCGGCCACTCGTTACTGCGGACGCGCCGCTGGAATCGCCAGCCTGGTCGAGAGGCCGACTTCCAGAATCGGATCGGTTCCCACATCGGTCCACGCCTGCAGCGTAGATCGAGGCACCCGAAATCACAAGTGACCGGTCTTCACGTAGATCAGGGTCTCCTGCTCGACCCAGGGGCTGTGCTGGCTATGGTGCGGACTGCGAATCCACGTCCCGGTGGGATAGCGCCCGTGTTCGTCGATGAACTCACCCGACAACACCAGGATCTCCTCACCTCCCCAGTGCCGGTGGGGCTGAAAACGCTCTCGGGCCGGCCAATGCACCAGCGCCATATGTTGGCTCCCGAAGCTGTGCAAATGCAGCACGCGCAGACCGCCGATGCCCGGCTGGAAGGATGCCAAGCGGGTATCCACCACCACCCTCTCGCGGTCGTCGGGCGCAAACTGTTCGAGCTTCACGAACAACGTGCAGCCAGGGTCCGAGTGTGGCGCGTGGCGGGAACCGGGCGGGTTGCGCAGGTAGGTCCCGGCAGGATAGTCGCCGGTGTCATCGGAGAACACGCCGTCGAGTACCAGGATCTCCTCGCCCAGCGCATGTGTGTGCGGCGGGAAACGGCTACCGGGTTCGAACTGGACGATGCTGGTGGCACGGCCGGACTCGGCCTGCTCGCGCTCCAGTGCCTTGCGCACCACGCCGTCGGCACGGCTGTCACTCCAGGGCAGTGCCGCCGTCTCCACGACCACAGACTGGTCCAGATCCAGGTTCAGGGATTGCGTCATGTTCGCTCCGGTTGTTTAGGGAATCTCTGCGCGCATCGCACGCACGCACTCGAGCCGATTTTGCATGCTGACCATGCGTGGCCAGCGAAGTTTAGCCGGGCTACATAAGCCGCATCGCGATGCCGCCAGCGGGCAGCATGCAACAGCCACGCGACCGCCCTTGAGACCGTCCCGGCGCGTGCACCGCCCAATCGGCCCGCGCCCCGCTACGTGTGCCAGCGCACCGACCCCAGGTCCGGCACCGGCGACACTGCTGGAGAGCCTGGTGCTAACGAGCATCGGTGATGCCCTTCTGGAGGTCGCACATGAATCAGATTCGTATCCGGTCCATCAAAAACCGGGCGGTTCCATCCCTACGTCTCTTGGCGGCAGCAGCGGGAGTGTTCACGCTGATGGCATGCGCATCCGCGCCGCCGGCGCCCACCCACGCCCTGCAGGCCGCCGAGACCGCGATCACCAACGCCGAACAGGCGCGCGTCGCGGATTACGCGTCCATCGAACTCAATGAAGCCCGCCAGAATCTCTCGGCGGCCCGCAAAGCCGTGCAGGACAAGGACATGGACCAAGCCCAGCGTCTTGCCGAACAAGCCCGCGTAAACGCGGAACTCGCATCCGCCAATGCCGGGTTGACCAGGGCCCGGATGATCAACGAAGAGATGCAGACGAGCATCGACGTACTGAAGCAGGAAATGCAACGCGGACCGGGAGCACGACCATGAAAATGCCACAGTCCTCGCTTGCCCGACTGGTCGCAGTCACCGCCGCCAGCCTTCTCCTTGCGGCTTGCGCGGCGCCGATGACCGTGCCGCAGGGTGTCGACAGCACCCGTAATAAGCTGATGCAACTGCAGGCGGATCCGCAACTCGCCAGCCGCGCGCCGGTGGAGATCAAGGATGCGGAGGTCACAGTGCTTGCGGCCGAGGAACCCCAGGCAGACCCAGAAGTGGCCCGCCACCGGGTGCGTATGGCTGATCGCAAGGTCGACATCGCGATGGCCTGGGCGCAAACCCGCCTGCTGGAAGATCAGCGCACGGCGTTGACCGAGCAGGCCGCGACAGCGCGCCTGGATTCCCGCACGCAGGAGGTGGACCTGGCTCGGCGTGAGACCGCCGAACTGCAGCGACAGATCGAAGCGATGAGCGCCAAGGCGGCAGACCGGGGTCTGGTTCTGACCTTGGGTGACGTACTCTTTGCGACGGGTCGTTCCGAACTGAGGGGCGGCGCGGTTCGCAACCTCGACCAGCTTGCTGCGTTTCTCAGGCAGTATCCCGAGCGCACTGCGATCATCGAGGGCCACACCGACAGCGTCGGGAGCGCGAGTGCAAACCTCGCACTGTCCCAACGCCGCGCCGATTCGGTGGAGCAATATCTGATCCGCCAAGGTGTAGACGCCAACCGCCTCCGCGCAACCGGGCGGGGCCAGGACTATCCGGTTGCCGAGAACGATACTGCCTCGGGCCGTCAACAGAACCGCCGCGTCGAGATCATCATCTCGGACCCTGGCAGATCGTGAATCCTAGACGGGAACAGGCCGGCGCTCGCCTGACTTTTTCGAACCAGTAGAGGATGATCGCAGCGACGCTGGATTGATCCTGAAGGCACTCGCGGACCCGGAAGACGGTTCGTTTCAGGTCGAATGGGTCACGTGTCTCGCCGATGCGCTGGGTCGACTGGCGCAGGGACGGATCGACGTGGTCCTGCTGAATCTGACGCTGCCCGACGGTGAGGGCATCGAGGCATTCGACCAAGTGCTCCAGGCCGCACCCGACGCCCTGATTCTCGTGCTGAGCGCGGCGGACGACGAGGAAACCGCGCCCCGGGCGCTGCGGCGCGGCGCGCACGACGATCTCGCCAAGGGCCATGCCGACGCCTACTGGCTGCCGCGTGCCCTGCGCTACGTCACGGAACGCAAGACGACCGAGCGGGTGTTGCGCCAGGCCGAAGAGAGACTGTTCGAGGAGAAGGAGCGCAGTCGGGTCACCCTCGACTCGATCGGCGACGCTGTATTGGCCACCGATCTTGCGTACAAGGTGACCTATCTCAACCCGATGGCCGAGCAGATGACCGGCTGGTCGCAGGCGCAAGCTCTGGGCCGACCGCTGGCGGAGGTGTTCAACATCATCGATGGCACCACCCGCGACCTCGCCGCGAATCCGGCCCAACGCGCCATCGAAGAGGACCGGACCGTGGGGCTGGCGATGGATTGCGTGTTGATCCATCGCGACGGGACCGAGACCCTGATCGAGGATTCCGCCGCGCCCATCCACAACCGCGAGGGCCGGGTGACCGGAGCGGTCATCGTGTTCCACGACGGCAGTCAAGCGCGCGACGTCACCGAGAAGATGGCCCATTTGGCCCAGCACGATGCGCTGACCGGCTTGCCCAATCGGGTGTTGCTGAAAGAAAGGTTCTCCCGTGCGATCGCCCTGGCCCGGCGGAACCGCAACCAGGTCGGGCTGCTGTTTCTGGATCTGGATCGTTTCAAGGAGATCAACGACTCGCTCGGACATGCGATCGGCGACCGGGTGCTGCAGTCGGCGGCGGAACGCATGGTCGGCTGCGTACGCGCTTCGGACACGGTCTGCCGCTACGGCGGTGACGAGTTCGTGATCCTGCTGACCGAAATCAAGCGAGCGCGGGATACGGCCTTCGCCGCAGACAAGCTGCACGCGGCCTTCGTCGAGCCGTTCGCCATCGACGGGCACACTTTCCATCTCGGCCTGAGCATCGGCATCGGCATCTATCCCGATGATCATGATAGCGTCGAGGATCTGCTACATCACGCGGATGCCGCGATGTTGCATGCCAAGGCCCGCGGCCGTAATTGCTATCGGGCTTTCACCGCCGACATGACCGGCGCGCGATAGCGAAGCGTGACGACGAACGCGCATTCTCGGTCGTTGGCGAAGATCCGTCGCGAAAGCCCGGGTACCGGGATCATTCGCCATCGGCAACAGGATCGAAACCGTGCGAGATCCCGCCGGTGGAAACTGGTGCCATACGGAACGTTTGTCCTTGGCAACCCCCTTTCCCGTTCGGCGGTGAAGCCACGGGTCGTGTGCGGCATCGTACAGACGACGCATCTCCCCCTGCGCGACACCTCTGCATGGGTAGCTATCGCGAAGGCTTGCCCGCCGCCACCTGACACTCTGGGAGAAACACCATGACACTGGGAACCATACTGCTCATCGTCCTCATCCTTCTGCTTATCGGCGTAATCCCTTCCTGGCCGCACAGCCGGGGTTGGGGTTACGCCCCGAGCGGAGTCATCGGGATCGTGCTGATCGTCCTGCTCGTACTGCTGTTGGCGGGCCGGATCTAGAGCCGTCCGAAATGAAGAGGTCGCACGCCATGGCGATCTGCTGCACCTGATGCTGCGCTACAGCCAGGTCTTGATCACGCAGATGGCGCAAACGGCCGTGTGCAATCGCCACCACACCATCGACCAGCAACTGTGCCGCTGGCTGCTGCTGCCGCTGGACCGCCTGCCTGGCAACGAGCTGTTGATGACCCAGGAGCTGATCGCGAACATGCTCGGCGCGCGCCGCGAAGGGGTTACCGAGGCCGCCGTAAAACTGCACAAGCTGGGCGTGATCCATTACCGGCACGGGCACATCACGGTGCTGGACCGCGCCGCGCTCAAGAAACTGAGCTGCGAGTGCTATAGCGTTGTGAAACAGGAATCGGACCGCCTGCTGCCGTGGCTCGCGCCGAGCGGCAAGGTTCTCTGAGAGGGCTTTGCCCGATCAGCCGCCGGTTTTCCGCCTGAGCGCACGTTCTGTGCGTGTGACACCGAACAGACTGTCGCTTGACGTGCTGGCTACACTGCGACCTCGACTCTGAGATGGTCCGGCACCTCTCGCGCGCCAACCCGGGCATTCCCCCGTGCCGCAGGACAGATGGCAAATGCCAAGCGATCCATCGATGCGTGTGGAAAACAGCTTGCTGGCAGCCTTGCCGCGCAGGGATTCGAGGCGGCTGATGGGACACTGCGAACCCGTGAACCTGGTGTTTGGCGACACCCTGTGCGAAGCCGGTGATCTGTTCGGCCACGTGCACTTCCCGCTATCCGGTTTCATCTCGCTGGTTGCGACACTGGACGCTCAGCAACCGCTGGAGTTGGGCTTGATCGGTAGCGAAGGCATGCTGGGCGCAACGCTGATACTGGGGGTCGATACCGCCCCGATGCGCGCCGTGGTGCAAGGCCCGGGCAGCGCATTGCGTATGTCGCACGCGGACTTTCAATGTGCGCTCGAGGCGAGTTCGGCCTTGCGCAAGCAGCTCGCGCGCTATCTGTACGTGCTCATGTCCCAGTTGGCGAAATCGGCTGCGTGTACGCATTTTCACGAGACCTCGCCCAGGCTCGCACGTTGGCTGCTGATGACGCACGACCGCGCGCATGCCAATCACTTCCATCTCACGCATGTGTTTCTCGCCGACATGCTCGGCGTGCGCCGCAGCAGCGTCAGCGTGGCCGCGGCCGAGATGCAGCGCGGCGAGTTGATCGCATACTCGCGCGGTGAGATCATCATCCTCGACCGCGCCGCGCTGGAACGTGCCGCGTGCCCGTGCTACGAGGCGGAGCGCGCCGACTATGCGCGCCTGTTCGGACCCGGGAGTCCGCGCGGTACGTGATGCGCATGCACTCTCCCCTCGCCTCCTGCAAGCTGCTGTTGCTCGGTCGGATCTCGTCGAACGCTGAGCCACCCGACCAGGAAGGTATGTTCATCGGTGGAACGACGCCAAGCGGTATCTGCGGCGTTCCAGCCGACGCCCTGAATTTCACCGGTTCGGTTGCTGACGCAACGCCGCTTCCAGCTTCTTCGGCGCGGTGATATCGACCAGGGTGATCACCACCCCGTCGATCACATTGTCCAGCCTGCGATAGGGCATGATGCGGACCGAGAACCACCGGCCATCATCGGCCAGGATCTGCTTCTCCGAAAACGCGAGGGTGCGCAGGGTTGCGCGCGCATCGTCAAGGAGGTCGGGGTAACGCAGGCTCGTGTTCAGGTCGCTGAGCGGCCGGCCGATATCTCTTTCCCGCAGGTTGATGATCGTCTCGGCCCGAGCGGTGTAGCGTCGGACGTTTAGATTCTGGTCCAGAAAAAGGATCGCGATCTCGATGCTGTTGAGCACATTTTGCATGTCGCTCTGAGCCCGCGCCAGATCGTCGAGCTTGCTCTGCAACTCGGCATTGATGGTCTGCAGTTCCTCGTTCATGGACTGCATTTCTTCCTTGGACGTCATCAGCTCCTCGTTCGTCGACTGCAATTCCTCATTGGTGAACTGCAGTTCTTCGTTGGCAGACTGAAGTTCCTCCCTGGAGGACCACGCCTCCTCGCGCAAGGCCTCGACTTCCTCTTGGTATTGCCGCAACTCGGCCACTTGTCGTTCGGCCCCCGCGCCTTTCGCTTTGCGCCGGCGCCCGCCAGTCCGGGCCAGCGCGCGATCGCGGAACACGATCATCGTCATTCCCCGCAAAACGGCGGGTTCATGAAACGCCTGCACCGAGACGTCGACAAGTTGCACCCCGGCTGGCGTCGCCACTTCCACATGGTGCAGGTGCACCGGTTCGCTCCTGGCGGCCGCCTGCTTCAGCGCGCCCACCAATGGTGCGCGCAGGCCCTCGCGTGCCATCGCGAAGATGTTCCAGCTGGCCTTGCCGGCCGCAGGCTCCAGATACTTCCCCGTGCGCCCGCTGATGTAGACGATATCTCCGTCGCCATTGAGTACGACCGCCGCTGGCGCGAACACCTGCAGCAATACCTGGTCCGCCGCCGTTTGCAGGTTGTCGGCGAGTGCGGGGGGAACGTTGGTCGGGGTCACGCGGTGCTCCTCGCTTTTGCTGGACAGCGGAGGCAACGACTTCAACACGAAGTCGGTGCCGGCCTTTGGGGCCTCGTCCTGGCGCTGATAGAGCCGCAGCCTGGGCTCGATGGGGACAAACAGGGAATGGAATTGCCCCACCGTCTCGGCCCCCCGAGCAACAGCAGCCCTCCGGGGCGCAAGCTATAGTGAAGCAGCGGCACCAATCTGTGCTGCAACTCGCGCCCGAAGTAGATCAGCAGGTTGCGGCAGCTGATCAGGTCGAGCTTGGTGAAGGGGGGATCGAGCACCACATCGTGCTGCGCAAACAGCACCATGTCACGGATTCCTTGATTGACCCGATAGTGGCTTTCGTGTGCGCTAAAGAAACGGGTCAGCCTGTCCGGAGCCACCTGGGCGCTGATCGAACGAGGGTACGTGCCGCGGCGTGCCGTGGCAATGGCGTCCGGGCTCAGGTCCGAGGCGAAGATCTGCAGGGTGAAATCGTGCGGCTGCGGCAGCCGCTCCACGACCTCGCTGAAGATCATCGCCAGGGAATAGGCCTCTTCGCCCGTGGAGCAGCCGATCACCCAGGCACGCAGACCAGGCTCCTTCTTGCGGCGCGCCAGCAATTCGGGCAGGGCCACTTCCTCCAGATGCTTCCAGACCGCGGAATCACGAAAGAAGCTGGTCACACCGATCAGCAACTCCGTGAACAGCAGATCGACCTCCTGTACGTTGCGTTCCAGAAAATCCGCGTAGAGCGCCAGTGAAGGGATACCGTGAATCGCCATGCGCCGCTCCATCCGGCGGTGCAAGGTGCTGGGCTTGTAAAGGGAGAAATCATGGCCAGTGCGTTGGCGCAGCAACCGGACGACCTCCTACAGCGGCGTTGTCCCGGCTGCGGGCGCCGTCTCATCGTCCAGGCCCAGGGTATCCGGATCCCGAACCCGGGCGACGCAAGCCTGGATGCGGGCCGGCAACTCCGCGGGCGGCGCGACGATGTCGTTACACCCCGCGGCAATAGCGCTCTTGGGCATCGAATCGAACTGCGCTGACTCGGGTTCCTGAACGACAGTCAGACCACCCACCGCCTTCACGGCCTGCATGCCCAGCGTGCCGTCCGTCCCCATACCGGAGAGCAGGACCGCGATGGCCCGCTCACCCTGTTCGCTGGCCAGGGAGGAGAAAAGGACGTTGATCGGCAACCGCAGGCCCCGCGGCTCTGCGGGTCTGGCGAGCTTCAGGGCACCATCGATCACCGTCAGTTCGGTGTTTGGCGGGATCACGTACACACAGTCAGGTTCGACACGCGTGTCCTGTTCGGCCTCGCGCACCGGCATCGCGGTCACTCGCTGCAGCAGCTCGGGCAGCAGCGCCTTCTGCGTCGGATCAAGATGCTGTACCACCACGTAGGCGAAGCCGCTGTTTCGCGGTATCTGCCCCAGGAATTGTTCCAATGCCACCAGGCCACCGGCGGAGGCACCGATGCCCACGGTGCGTGTCGCCCCCGCCGAGTTGTGGGAACTTCAGCCTCCATTTCCCACCACCCTCCTGAGACCGCAGTCAGCCTCCAGGCAAAACGTCTACGCGGCAGCACCTGGTCTGCACGGCGAAAACCGCACTTCCGGTGGCCTGCCCCGAAGCCGGATCACGCAGACCGTAGCCGGATAGTACCGCAGACGTTCCTTGGAGTTCCGGCAAGCCGAAGGGCACCGCGATGCCCCAACTCAGCTGGCATCCTTGATGTCTTTCTTCAGGTCGCCATATCCCGCCTGAACCTTCCCGACGGCCTTCTGAATCCTTCCCTTGTGTTCCAGTTCCCTGTTGCCGATGGCCTTGCCGGTCACCTGCTTCACTTGGCCCTTCGCCTCTTCGGCGCGGCCTTTGACCTGGTCCTTGTTCATGCTGTTCTCCTGATAAGGTATGACGAAAAACGAAACCCGTTTGGCATAACGGGTCGGTTCGTGTCAGTCACGGGCGTCTTCGAACGACTCACCCACCTTCTCGGCGGCGTCGTCGATGCTCTCACCGGCCTTCTCGGCCGGACCCTTTTCGCAGCCGGATAGCGCGACAAGCAGCAGACCCAACACCAGGGCAGTGCCCGCTGTTGTTTGAAGTTTCGTCATTGTTTTTCTCCTGATCACCGTTGTTTCCGGACTTGGAAGCAACCCGGTGACTTGGGTTGAGAATACGGTGACCCCGCCCGCACGTCTGTCTGCTACCCAACATAAGCGGGCGGAAAGGCGAGACCCATCACCGCCTCCGGTCGTCAACAGCGCCGTCGAGTCGGGATCATCATCTGTGCGCCACCGTACCGACACAGCATCCGGGCGCGCGTAGCTTAGTACGTGAACCATCCGGGTCAGGCGGTTCCATCGCGTGACCGGTCCATACAGAGGAGAGAATCACATGAATCAAATCATCTACATCGTTGGCGCCATCGTTATCGTCCTTTTCATCCTGGGGTTCCTCGGACTTCGGTAAGGCCGGGATTGGTGCGGCTCAGAAAGGCAGCGTCTCGCTGCTCCCATCGATACGCAGCGGTACCGCGATAGGAAGTTGGGTCCGAAGGGGTTGCTGACCGAGCCGTCCACCGCCGATTGCCTGAACCCGGCCACCGACCCGGGGGCCTATCATCTGGTGCACGCGATCTGGCTGCGCTCCAGCTGGGTCGCACCAGGGCACGTCCCTCGGGATCGGAAAACATGGAGTTGAGACCGGCTATTCAGGGGTTTCCCGGGCGCCAACGTCCGAGAGACTTGTCATGAACGGGATCCAAGCGCTGCGAAATCCAGCCCAGGCCCTTCATCCGGAGCCTGCCGAGAGTCCGCACAAGATCAGCGCGCACAGGATGCTGCCGCACGATTTTCGATCAGCGACTCGGATACCGGCTGCTTTCTGCTGTCCTGTCTGACACATCTTTTGCTCGACCCAATCACGATCGACAAGTCCCTGGTGGTCAGGTATCCAGGGTCTCGACCACCTCGTCGGTGTGCACCTTGAAGTGCTGCAGCATGTTGGGGCCAAAGGTCGTGCTGATCGGTACATCGGCGGCGTCACGACCACGCGCGATCAGAACCCGCCCGATACGGGGAGTGTTATTGCGCGGATCGAAGGTGTACCACTGACCGTCCAGCCAGGCCTCGAGCCAGCCCGCGAAATCCATCTCTGCATAGGGCGGCGGCATGCCAATGTCCCCAAGGTAGCCGGTGCAATAGCGTGCCGGAATGTTCATGCAGCGACAAAAGGCGATCGCCAGATGGGCGTAGTCGCGACAGACCCCCGCCCGCTCCTGAAAGACCTCAAATGCCGACTTGGTCGGTCGTGCGTACTGATAGCCGAACTCGATATGGCGATGCACGTAGTCGCAGATCGCCTGTACCCGCGCCCACCCCGCCGGCGTATTGCCGAACAGCGACCAGGCAATGTCCGACAGGCGATCGGTCTCGCAGTACCGGCTTCCGAGCAGAAACTGCAGCGTGTCGTCGGGCAGTTCTGCCACCGGAATCTGCCGCGCCTGCGGCACGACCGCATCGGGTAGCCCGGTGTCGCGCACCACCGCATCGGCGGACAGGCGCAAAAGACCGCTGGGAGCAACAATGCGTGTGCACCAGTTACCGAACCCATCCCGATACGCCGACATCGGGACGGGCGGATCGGCCATCAGATAGTCGGGAACGACCATGTCCGAGGCCCGCGTGTAATGCACGTTCAGGGTCAGGATCATAGGCGTCGGCTGTGGGCAGCTGTAGATCAGTTCATAGCCTATGCGGATCTTCATGTTCGCACTCCTGTCGCGCGCAGCCTTGGTTCAAAGAGAGAGCATACGACGATTCTGGGGGGACGCGCCGGCGGCGCAATCGGTCATCCACTTCTCTCAAGGACGATGCGCGGTACAACCGCACCACGCCCCGGCAACCTGCAGCCGGGTCGACAAAGTGTACGGAAAAGGCCAGTTTGGGTCCGTGCGCTGGCACGCATAGTGTCGCGGCGTCACTTCGACCCCGAGCAGGCCACCCCGTGATCCACCCTGCCGCATTCCCTGTGACGGATCAAAGCGTCGAGCCTCTGCCGCTTTAAACGCTTCGATTTTTGCCATTCCAAAAACGGCAGGGGTCTGGTAGACGATATAGTCTGTTATTTCCACCCGGACCATCCGTCACTACAGTTGAAGGGGAGTGAAACAGTTCCGATCACTCCTACAGAATCCATGCTTTACAACGATGATCGCAAAAATGAGAGATGCCATCGGTGACACGGCAGGGCTTTTTCTACCGCTGTGCAATGCGTCCGTCCGGGTGGAAAACTGTGGCGAGAAACGCACCGACGACGCCGGGTTTCCACTCTATGCGAAAGACTCCAATGCCGCCCCCATGTGCCTCGTTGAGGAGAGGCGACGGGTATGCCGGGTGGGAAGGTAAATGTGCCTGTTTTCGTCGGTCGATGGGGGATCTTCACTCATGCGGACCGGGTGCCCGTCACGGGCCGGTTTCTGTCCGTCGCATGCCACAGAGACCGCACAGATGTCCGTGACGTCGCACGAGCCCGCAGCGAGAGCGAGACGAGCATTGCCTGCCATCCCGGCCCTCGAAACGTCTAACGGGCGGCACCGCTGGCACGGGGTTCGGACTCGAACGCGGGCGCGCTACGGGACGCATTCGTGATTCCGCACGCGCTCACGAGGGCCTCCCGATCGGCCTCGGTAAGCCGGGTAAGGCCCCGATTCTCGCTGCTCACGAGATAGAACATCAGGGCGGCGGGATCCGCTACGTGGTTGATTCCCAGTGCATGTCCGAGTTCGTGCGCAAGGACCTGGCGCAGGTCGGCTTTGTCATCGAATTGGAACACCGTGATGCTGCGGCGCGTGACGCCACCCCGATGCACGAAGGTGAACAGCGCCTTGTCGAACTCCCGGTGCTGGCTGAACTGCTCGTTGACCCGGGAAATCTTGTCGTGAAGTTCGTCCGCGGCGGAACGAACGACTGCCAACGAGCCGTTGAACCGTTCGCGCGCCTGCTCTTCCGCGTCGGCCAGTCGCTCCAGCTCCGCGAGGAGCTGTTGCAGGACGGCGGCGGCACGGGTCCGGGGAGCGCCGGGGCGTTGGTCTTCCTGACGTTGCCAAAAACGCGAGTGTGCCTCGTAGTGGTCGCGACGGATCCGGTATGCCGCTGCAAACTGTTCGTAGCGCTGCCGGACGTCCCTCAAGTCGGCACGCTGACCGTCGAGTTCTGCCACCAACTGGTCGTAACGATCACGCATTGCGTTCAGCGACTCCGCGGCCTCCTGGCGTGCATGCCACCGTTCCTGACGTTCATCGAATTCGAGCTCGATCAACAGTTCAGCGCGTCGAGCTTTGACGAAGGCCGGACCATCCATCTCCCGATCCCAGAGCGCCGCCGCCTCCCGCACCGTGGCCGCGAATTGCGCCTCATCGAGCCCGAAGCGCGGATCCACGTGACCAATCCGATAGGTGACGGGCACCGTACAAAGGAGACGAGCGCCTCCGGGCCACAGCCCACTCTGTGCACCAGCCGGGTTGGCGGCGGCCAGCGAGGACAGAACCAGGATCACCAGCAGCCCCGGTAGAACGGCCCCGGCGCCGCACAGGCAACGTGGGGGGGGAATGGGGAAACGTGGAGGTAGCGCGCGCATTCCGGATACAGGCTGTTGAGGCGGGTTTCAGGACTTCGAGGCCCGGGCTTCGCCCGGGTAGTCCGGCGGAGGGTCTATCCTTCCGATGGACGGGCTCTCGGGGAAACACTGAACGAATCGATTCCAGTCATGGTTCAACCCGCTCCGGGCATGGTGCAAAACACCCACGATGTGCGGGACAGGAATCCCCATTCGCCTGAGCCTATCGCGAAAGACCTGTCGACGGACATTATCACCGTACCCGACGTGGAACTCGGGTCGGCCCGATCGCCACCGCCCCCCCTACACTGGCAGTCTGGGCCAAGAGACCGCAACGCTGATCCCCCAGGGGGCCGCTGCCTGCCGGATCACGCTGAATACCGAGACGGCCGAAATACGGGGATCCACGCTTTGCGTCACCGCATTGATGAGCACTCAAGCGTTGTAACGCACTTGCCCGTGCCCCGTGAGGTCGTAACCTCCCAGGGACTCCGCCCGGCTGCGGAAACGCTCCGCTTTCGAAAACCCGAGCAGGGCCTGCAGCTGCGGCTGGAAATAGGCGCGCCGCCGCATCGCCAGGTCGAACCGCTCCTGACAGACTGGAACGAAGTCCAGCCCGTGACGCCGGGCCGCGGCCTCCACGCCCAACCCGCAATCCGCCCCGCCGCGCAGCACCTCCAGTGCCAGGTCATCATGAGTGAGCGCGCAATGCTCCAGCGTATGCACATCCCCCAGCTGCAGATCCGCCTGCCTGAGCAGTTCTTTCAGCAGAACGTCGGCACCGGCGTCCTCCTGCCGACGCAGGACGCGGATCCTCGGGTTGGCAAGTGCGCGAACATCGCGGATGTCCAGGGGATTCCCCGAGGCGACCATCAGCCCCTGCGTCCGCCGCGCCCACTCGACCGTGACCAGATCCCGAAGCCCACCCAGGCCGCAATGTGCCGGGTTATTCCAGGTGCCGTCTTCATGGATCAGGTGGAATCCGATCACCTGGGCTTCGTTCGCCAGTAAACGCCGGACACCATCGCCACTGCCGTTCAGCAGCAGAGCCAGGTCGCTCCCCGACTCCCTCACGGCCCACTCCAGCAGCGGATCATGACTCCCCGCCAGCACTGCCGGCGTATCGCGGACGATCCGCTCGTCGCTCTCGAGATGATTCATCAGCCAGAGATCGATGGCCTGACGCGGGAACAGCAGCTTGCCCGTCACCCGCACGCAGGGAATGACGCGCTCCCGCACGAGTTCGTAGACTTTGCGTTCCCCCAGGCGAAGATACTCGGCAACCTCGGCGGTGGTCATCAGATCCTCGCGCGGCTGCATATTCATGTCTTTTGCAGATCCTTTTTCGTCTGGCGGCACCCTCATCAGCATAAGCCGCTATTCTTCTAAAATCATGCAGCGCAGAGATCCCTTTGAACAGCCACGACCCCTTCACTCTCGCACTGTCACTGATCCTCTCCGGGGATCCCGGGCTGTTTGGGATCATTCAGTTGTCGCTTCAGGTCAGCCTGAGCGCGGTCTTCGTCGCCAGCCTGATCGGTTTACCCCTCGGGGCAGCGATCGCCCTGTTCCGGTTCCCTGGAAGGGGCCTCGTCATTACGTTGTTGAACGCGCTGATGGGACTGCCGCCTGTCGTTGCCGGGCTGCTCGTCTATTTGAGCCTGTCGCGGGCCGGCCCCCTGGGCCAGTTCGGCCTCCTGTTCACGCCCACCGCCATGGTCATCGCGCAGACGCTGCTGGTCCTGCCCATCATTGCAGCCCTGACCCGGCAGGCCATCGAGGATCTTTGGGAGGAATACCGCGAACAACTGCAGTCGATGGGCTCGGGCCGGGTGCGGGCGATCCCGACGCTCCTTTGGGATGCACGCATCACGCTGACCACCGCCGTTCTGGCGGGCTTCGGGAGGGCCAGTGCCGAAGTCGGCGCCGTGCTGATCGTGGGTGGCAACATTGAAGGAGTCACGCGCGTGATGACGACGGCCATCGCTCTCGAGACCAGCAAGGGTGACCTCGCTTTGGCGCTGGCCCTTGGCCTGGTCCTGCTGACGCTGGTTGCGGCGGTGAACGCGACCGCATATCTGCTGGGCCAGATGAGCAGGAGTCGGATGCAGTGAGCCAGATGCCCCCGAATGGTGTAAAGAATCCGCTGCTGGAGTTGCAGGACGTCATGTTCGTGGGATCCGGGAAGGAACTGCTTGCCCGCACCAACCTGACGCTGGGATCCGGGGGACGCACCGTGATCATGGGGCCCAACGGCGCCGGGAAGAGCCTGCTGATGCGCCTGGCACATGGGTTGCTCCAGCCCTCCCAGGGCAGGATCGTCGCCGGGGGCAATGGCTCGGCGTTTCCGCGCCAGGCGATGGTATTTCAACGGCCCGTGCTCCTCAGGCGCTCGACGATCGCCAACGTGACCCATGCGCTGGCCCTGAACGGGGTTCCACGACGGCTGCGCCGCCCCCTGGCGGAGCAGTCTCTGGAACGTTTCGGCCTGGCGAACCATTCACACCGCCCTGCCCGCACCCTGTCGGGCGGCGAGCAGCAGCGGCTGGCGCTTGCGCGCGCCTGGGCCATCGAACCCGGCATCCTGTTTCTCGACGAGCCCAGTGCCGCCCTGGACCCGGCCGCCACAAAAGCCGTGGAAGATGCAGTCAATGCCTTTCACGCCAACGGCACCAAGATCGTGATGACCACGCACGATCTTGGCCAGGCGCGTCGCCTCGCGGATGACGTGGTGTTCATGTGCTGCGGCCGCGTCATGGAACACACGGCCGCAGCACGCTTTTTCGAAGCCCCGGCGACAGCCGCCGCCGCTACGTTTCTGCGCGGCGAACTGGTCCTGGACGTGCCCGCCCCCGGCTGTTCAACCCAATGATGTCTGTGGCCATGTCGCGATGCATATTCCTCGCGAAATGGGCGGTGCTGTCGGCCCTGCTGCTCGCTGCGGCTGGACCACTCGCAGCGGGTACACCCTTCATCGTCCTGGCCTCGACAACCTCGACTGAGCAGTCGGGTCTCTTCCAGCACATCGTCCCGCAATTTACTGCGCGCACAGGCATCGATGTGCGCGTGGTCGCGGTGGGCACCGGGCAGGCCTTCGCGATCGGCCGCCGCGGGGACGCCGACGCGCTGCTGGTGCACCATCCCGCGGGAGAAGAACAGTTCGTCGCTGAGGGCTACGGCTCCGAACGGCGCGACGTGATGTACAACGATTTCGTGCTCATCGGTCCACGAGCGGATCCGGCCGGCGTCACGCAGGCCGACTCGATCCAGGAAGCCCTGGTCCGTATTGCCGAGTCGAACTCGGCCTTCACTTCCCGGGGCGATGACAGCGGCACCCACCGCAAGGAACGGGAACTGTGGGGCACAGCCCGTATCGAGCCGTCGGGCCGCTGGTACCGCCAGCTGGGAAGCGGCATGGGTGCTACGCTCAACACCGCCGCGGCGATGGACGCCTATGTGCTTGCCGATCGCGGTACGTGGCTCAGCTTTCGCAATCGGCAGGAACTTGTGATCGTATTCGAGGGCGACGGGCCCTTGTTCAACCCGTACGGAAGCATTCCGGTCAATCCCGAACGCTTTAACTGGGTGAAGGCGGATCTGACTCGACAGTGGCACGACTGGCTCTCCGCGCCGGAAGGCCAGGCGGCCATCGCCGAATACCGGATCGACGGGGAACCGGTATTCTTCCCAGTGAGGACGAGCGCAGCGGGACGTGTGGAGTGATGGCCCCAGCGGGGCATGCACATATGGAGCGCAGATTGCAGAGGAGTTGCGGTGACTGAACAGACCAACCCGCCCGTGGCCCGGCGCACACCCCTGAAAGACGCCATCGCGGTCATCGACCGACTCCCCTGCGCGCCGCCCGGACAGGAAACCGTGGCGCTCGAGTTCTGCGCCGGCCGCGTCACCGCAACGGCGATCCAACCCTCGCATCCCTTCGCTCAAGAGCGGCGCGCGCTGGCGGACGGCTATGCCCTGGCCGGGCTCGAGACGGTTGGCGCGAGCCCCTACAACCCGCTGAGCTTCCGGCTGCTCGGATCCGCCGCTCCCGGCGTACCCTTTTCGGGCTCACTGACGTCCAACACGGCCGTTCGCATCGCGATGGGTGCCACGCTCCCTCCGGGAGCCGACGCCGTTTTAACGCCGGACGCTGCGCAGCAGCACGGGGACCGCATCGACATCTTCGATGCTACCGGGCCCGGTACCTGGACCGATGCCGGCACAGCCCGGCGACCGGAGTCCGATGCACCGCTGTTTCCGGCGCACCGGCGCCTGCAAGCCTTTGATCTCGCCCTGCTGGCCGCACAGGGGCTCCAGGAACTGCGTATTCGCTGCAAGCCGCGAGTGCGCATGCTGATCATGTCGATGCAACCGGGCGTTCGTGATGCAACGCCTGCAACGGCCATGCACCCCACCGATGCCACCGGCCCGATGATCCGCGCACTGGTCACACGCGATGGCGGGCTGGTCGAAGAATGTGTCGGTCTGAACGGCGATGCCGCCGGATTACGGGACCAACTCCAGCGACCCGGAGCCGACCTGATCCTCACCGTCGGCGGCACGGGCATGGGCTTCAACGACTGCACGGTGGCCGTCGCGAAGGAGTGGGGATCGCTCCTGTTCCATGGCGTGAACCTCCGGCCGGGAGAGTCCGTGGCGGCGGCATCCCTGCCCTTCGCACCGGCGATCCTCTTGCCCGGGCATCCGGTGGCGGCTGCGGGCGCCTATGAGTGCCTGGCGGCACGCCTCGTTCGCCGTCTTGCCGGTCGTGCACCGGATTGGCCGAACCCGCCGCGTCGCGTACGGTTGGCACGCAAGATCTCGTCCGCACTGGGCGTCAGCGACTGGTGTCGGGTTCGTTTCCTGGATACGGAGACCGTCGAGCCGCTACCCTTGTCGGGACCTCCGTCCCTGGTGCAACTCGCGCAGGCCGATGGCTTTTTTCTGATTGCTCCTGAATCCGAGGGTCATGCCCCCGACTCGATGATCGACATCCACGCTTATCCCTGACCGAACCCGTCAACCGACTGGCTATACATGACCCAACCAGAATCCCAAACGCTCGCTGAGCGCATTCGCGACGCGTCGGAACAGAGACAGTTCCTCACCGTGATGTCCGCGGACGAGGCCCGTGCGCGCTTCGAGTCGGCATTGTCGCTGAAGCCCCTGGGCGCGGAACGGGTCCATCTGGCCAACAGCCTGGGCCGCATCCTTTCGGAAGACGTGGTCTCGGCCATCGACGTACCAGGGTTCGACCGAGCCAGCATGGACGGATTCGCGCTGCGCTCGGAGGACACCATCGGAGCCACCGAGGAAAATCCCGCCCGGCTGAAACTCAACCAGGAACTGTTGCCGCCCGGCGTCCCACCCCGAATCACGGTCAGGCCCGGCACCGCGACCGCCATCGCCACCGGCGGCATGCTGCCCCGCGGCGCGGACGCGGTGATGATGGTGGAGCAGACGGAACTCCAGGCGGCCGCCGATGGCGACCATGTTCTCGTGCAACAGGTGGCCGCACCAGGGCAATCCTGGGCCACAGCAGGATCGGACATTGCGCGGGGCGAACTGGCGTTGCGCAAGGGAACACCGATCACCTCGCGGGAAGTCGGCATCCTGGCGGCACTGGGCATGAATCAGGTCCCGGTGTACCGGCGCCCACGGGTGGCGGTCATCTCCACCGGCGATGAACTCATCGCGCCCGGCGAGCCCGTGCGTGCGGGTAGCGTCTTCGATTCCAACGGGGCGATCCTGGTGGCGGCCATCCGCGAACTCGGGGCCGACGCGGACCATCTCGGCATCGTCGGCGACGAGGCGGCGACGATGCAGGCGCTGATTGCGCGTGCGCTCGATTACGACGCGGTGGTGCTCTCGGGCGGCACCTCAAAGGGTGCCGGAGATCTCTCCTATCGGGCGGTGGAACGGCTCGTCGGCGCCGCCGGCATCGCGGCGCACGGCATCGCGCTGAAGCCGGGCAAGCCGCTGTGCCTGGCGACCCACTCGGGGCGACCGGTCGTGATCCTCCCGGGCTTCCCCACGTCCGCGATCTTCACCTTCCATGAATTCGTCGCGCCCGTGTTGCGCACACTCGCCGGCCATGTGCGCCGGATCACACGCAAGGGCATCCGCGCAACACTGGCCGTATCGCTGCGTTCGGAACTGGGCCGCACCGAGTTCGTCATGGTCGGGTTGCTGCGCACGGGCGCGGGCTTTGTGGCCTACCCCAGCGGCAGCGGTTCCGGGTCGGTGACTTCCTTCAGCCAGGCCGACGGCTTCGTGCCCATCGATGCCGACGCCGAAGGACTCGCCGCCGGCACCGAGGTCGAGGTTCAGATCATTGGCCAGGGGCTGGAGCCGGCGGATATCGTCTTCATCGGCTCCCACTGCACCGGCGTCGACTACCTGCTGGGCCGACTGCAGGAGGACGGGTTTGCGGTCAAGGCCCTGTATGTCGGCAGCATGGGGGGATTGGCCGCTGCGCGCCGCGGCGAGTGCGATGTGGCCGGAATGCACCTGATGGATCCCGAGACGCGAACCTACAATCGCCACCTGCTGGATGACGGGCTCCTCTGCTTCCCCGGCTATCGCAGGATGCAGGGCATCGTGTACCGCAAGGAGGATTCCCGGTTTGCCGCCGTATCCGCCGAGGCCCCGCTGCAGACGGCATTGGGCGATCCCGACAGTCTGATGATCAACCGGAATCCAGGCAGTGGCACCCGGGTGCTGATCGACGAATTGCTGGGCGACAAACGCCCTGCCGGCTATGGCGTGCAACCGCGTTCCCACAACGCGGTCGCCGCTGCCGTCGCCCAGGGCCGCGCGGACTGGGGGG
>SKJG01000060.1 GCA_007116035.1 Thioalkalivibrio sp. | reverse complement strand
GACTACGCCGACGGCACACGCGACTACCGATGGATCCAGCGACCCTGATCTTGCCCGTTGCGGTGGTCCGGAAACGCCCCGGGTCGCTCAGGACAGGTCGATCGCGTACCGTTTCAGGTCCGCCAGGCTGACGATCTCCAGCGCCTTCTGGTGCGTGGCGGTGAGGACCACGCGCGGCGCGGCATCGGCCTCCAGCGCTTCCTTCCAGCGGGCCGCGCACAGGCACCAGCGGTCGCCCGGTTTCAGGCCGGGGAAACCGAATTCCGGGACCGGGGTCGAGAGGTCGTTGCCGCGGGCCCTGGAGAAGTCGAGGAACTCGGTCGTGACTCTGGCGCAGACGACATGCCGGCCGAGGTCGTCGTGGCCCGTGCTGCAATCGCCGTCACGATAGAAACCGGTGACCGGCTCGCCGTGCGAACACGGGGCGAGCGGGTGGCCGAGCACGTTGAGGGCCTGTTCTCTTCCGGGGGGGCCGCCATCCATGTCCTTTTCCTCTTTTTCGCGAGTTTGGAAAAGGCGACAGTATAAGGCCCGTCGGTTGCCGACGGGAAAATCTCCGGTTTCGCAACGCGGATGCCTGGCGGGCGGTGCCGCAGCGCGGGATGCCATGCCCGCGTGAGCAAAAAAAAACCGCCCCGGAGGGCGGTTCGACTCTCGATGTCGCCGGACTTGTTTGGGGCTTACTGCTGGGTCCAGGCGCTGTAGCCGTCGGTCTTCCCTTCGAGGCCATCGTTGTAGCCGGCATCATAGGCTTCCGTCACCCGTTGCTCCTCGAGCTTCGGGTTATGCAGGAAGCCGCTCTGCCAGCCGAGCACGTAGGCCGGGTCGACTCCGGCGCTTTCCATCTTGGTCGATGTTTCATACAAGGTCTTCTTATCCATGCCTCTCTCCTCCAATGCCAACGTTGAATGTTGCAGGGGGAACGCCGATCTTGGTCCACGTTCCGCTATGCCGGGTGCGGTCGGTCTCTATCAGGGCCGGCAGGCGTGGCGCCGGCGCAGGGGGCCAGGCCCACACTAAACGGGCTGAAGTATAGGCCCCGGGGCGCAGGTACCGTATATCCCTATCGAGAGGGTTAACGCACCGGGCCCATTGCTGCACCATGCATGGTCCCAGACCCGAGCCCGCGCGGAGGGCTTCGCGTGGACACGGTCTGGCCAACCCATGACGTTCCGGATGGACCATGCAACTTTCTGACGATGACCTGATGAGTCTGGAGAGCGGTATCGCGGCTTTCGAGTCCAAGCATTTCTCGCAAGCCATGCAGGCGCTCTATCCCCTGGCCGAGGCCGGCCATGCCGATGCCCAGTACCGTGTGGCCATCATGTGCCAGAACGGTCTGGGCGTGGTGCGCAAGGCCGAGGAGGCGGTCAAGTGGATGCGTGCCGCGGCCGAACAGGGTTCCGCCATGGCCCAGCACGGCCTCGGGTTCATGTACCTGGAGGGCGACTGCGTGGACAAGGAGCCCGCGCAGGCCGTGCAGTGGTTCGAGAAGGCCGCCGCGCAAGGCCTGGCCGGATCGAAGACCACGCTGGCCCTGATGTATGCCCAGGGCTCCGGCGTCGAGCGCGACCTCGACGCCGCGCGGCGCTGGTACATCTCCGCCGGTTTCGACCCTGCCGAGATCGACAGCCTGCATCGCTGAGCGCGATCCCGATGCGCGAGCGCTGGCCACGATGACCCGGGTACGTCTTTACCGTATCGAGACCTGCCCCTACTGCGACCGGGCAGAGGCCCTGCTGCAGCGCAGGGGCGTGGGCGAGCAGCTCGACATCATCCGCATCGACGACTCCCGCAAGGGCTTTGCGGAGATGGCGCGGCTGACCGGGCAGCGCACCGTGCCCCAGGTCTTCATCGGCGATCGCCACATCGGCGGCTTCGACGATCTGGTGGAACTGGATATGGACGGCGAGTTGAAGGAATTGCTCGAAACGGTCCGAACCCTCTGACGACGGAATTGACATCATGGATTACTACCCCCTTTTCGTGAAGCTGACGGATCGTCCCTGCCTGGTGGTTGGTGGCGGGAACGTGGCCATGCGCAAGGTGACCCTGCTGCGCAAGGCGGGAGCGCGGGTGACGGTCGTCGCCCCGGAACTGTGTCCCGAGCTGGTGCAGTTGCGTGATTCCGGCGAGATCGAGCACCTGGAGCGGCGCTTCGACGATGGTGATATCGCCCGGCGGGTCCTGGTGGTCGCCTCGACCGACGACGAGGCCGTGAACCGGCACATCTCCGAACTTGCGACCGCCAGCTTCGTTCCCGTGAACGTGGTCGACCGGCCCGAGCTCTGTACCTTCATCACCCCGTCGATGATCGATCGCTCACCGCTGCAGGTCGCGATCTCCACCGGCGGTGCCTCGCCGGTTCTTGCGCGTCTGCTGCGCTCGCGGATCGAGAGCTTTCTCCCGGCAAGCTACGGCCGCCTGGCCGCGATGCTCGAGGCGTTTCGGGATCGCGCCAAGGCACGTCTGCCCAACCCGGAGATCCGACGCCGGTTCTGGGAGCGGCTGCTCGAGGGTCCGGTGACCGAACTCGTGCTCTCGGGCCGGGACGACGCCGCCCACAAAATCGTGGACGAGGCGCTGGAGGAAGGCCTGGACCGGCGCGATGGCGGCGGCGAAGTCTTTCTCGTGGGCGCCGGCCCCGGAGATCCAGACCTGCTGACCTTCCGGGCGCTGCGTCTGATGCAGCTTGCGGACGTGGTGGTGTATGACAATCTGGTCTCGCCAGGCATCCTGGAACTGGTTCGCCGCGATGCCGAGATGATCTACGCGGGCAAGCGCCGCAACGACCATGCGTTGCCGCAGGAGGACATCAACCGCCTACTGGTCAAGCTGGCGAAGGAGGGAAACCGTGTCCTGCGCCTGAAGGGCGGCGACCCCTTCATTTTCGGTCGCGGTGGCGAGGAGATCGACTCCCTGATGCAGGAAGGCATCCCGTTCCAGGTGGTGCCCGGGGTCACGGCCGCCGCCGGCTGCGCTTCCTTCGCCGGTATCCCGCTGACGCATCGCGACTACGCCCAGTCACTGATCTTTGCGACCGGGCACCTGAAGAACGGCACCATCGACCTGAACTGGAACATGCTTGCGCAACCCGCGCAGACGGTCGTCTTCTATATGGGCCTGCTCGGACTGCCGATCATCTGCCGCGAATTGAAGGCGCACGGACGGGCAGCTTCTACGCCGGCGGCACTGGTGGAGCAGGGTACGACCCAGAACCAGCGGGTGCTGGTCGGTACGCTGGACACCCTGCCGGAACTGGTGAAAGAGCACGACGTGAAGCCCCCGACGCTGATCATCGTCGGTGAGGTGGTTGCACTGCACGAGCGCCTGAAGTGGTTCCGCCCCGGTTCCGACCACACGGCGCACAGCCTCTTCAGCAGCCATGGTCACGCCGCCCCGGCAGCGGCTGCCGCTGCGGTGGAAGAGCAGCAGCCGGCATGAGTATCGACCTGCCCAGCATGGGTGGTTGCTCCAGCAGCGAGCCCTTCGCGCTGCAGGTGCTCGGCGACAGTATGGCGCCGGAGTTCCAGCATGGAGTGATCATCATCGTCGACCCCTCCGGCGTGGTGCAGAGCGGCAGCTATGTGGTCGCCCAGATCGATGGCGAGCACCTGTTCCGGCAGTTGCTGATCGAGGACGGGTCGCATTACCTCGTCGCGCTGCAGGAGGATCACCGGCGCCTGGAGATCCCCGGCCCGGAAGCGATCGTCGGCGTGGTCACCCAGCGAGCCGGCCGTCGCCGCTCCCAGCACAAGCACTACGACTGAGGCAGCGCCGCAGCTGATGATCACGAAAGCTCCGCTGGTGGTCTGATTCGTGTCGTTTCAAGGGGCGCGGATGGTGGAGACCAGCCCCTGGCCCATGGGTTTTCCGGCGCCAGATCGGCGAGAGGCTCGCCTCCTACGGGGGAGCCGGGCTGCCGGGGAAGACGCTGTTTTGCGGCCGTGGGTGGGTGTGAGACCCGCCGGGTTGCGCCCTTTGCGCTAACCCGACCTACAGTTGCGGCTTGTTATCGTCAGGGGTGCCGCGCGTCCGGGGTCACGATGTCAGGACGCGTCGCCGGAAGACTCCGTTCCCCGGGGAGTGTTCCCGTTCAGGCTGTGCTGCACTGCGAGAACGGCGGCCTCGACTCGCGAGTGTACCCCGAGCTTGCGCAGGATCGCCTTTACGTGCAGCTTCACGGTGCCGTCGGAGATGCCGAGGTTGCGCGCGATCACCTTGTTGCTCTGACCCTCGGCCAACAGGCTGAGGATCTCCCCCTCGCGCGGGGTCAGCGCATCGAAGGGGCCGGCCTGATCAGGCGCCGGTTCCGGCTGGCCCTGCACCACGCGTACCAGCAGTTGCGCCAGGTGCGGGGCGACCACGGTCTTGCCTTCGATAATCTCCTCCAGGGCGTCCACGAGATCGCTGGGTTCCATCTCCTTCAGCAGGTAGCCTTGGGCGCCATTGCGCAGGCACTCGATCAGGTCGCTTTCCTCGGTGCTGGTGGTCAGCATCACGATGGGCATTCGCAGCCCGCTCTGGCGCAGGCGCCGCAGGACCTCGAGTCCGTTCATCGTCGGCATGCGCATGTCCAGCAGGATCACGTCCGGCAGGAGTTCGCGGGCCAGGCGGATTCCGGTCTCGCCGTCGCCGACGGCGCCCACGGTTTCGATGTCGTGCCGGCTCAGCAATTCCTGCAGACCCTCCCGGAACAGGGTGTGATCGTCGATCAGCAGGACGCGTTGGGTCATCGTGTGGCCTGCAGGCGGGGCTGGAATTCCACCGTCTCGGACTTGGGATACTGGAAATTCAGCGTGACGCGCGTGCCCTCGCCGGGTTCGCTCTCGATGCGGAACTCCCCACCGAGCCGTACGGCCCGCTCCTGCATCACGTTCAGGCCGATGTGTTCGCCCGGGCCACCACTGGCCGTGCCCTCGATGCCGCGGCCGTCATCCTCGACCATCACCATGAACTTACCCTGCGCCTCGGCGCGCAGCAGGACCCGTACGAATTGGGCGTTGGCATGCTTGCGGATGTTGCACAGGGCCTCCTGCACGATGCGGAGCACCTCCGTTTCCGTCTCGATGGGCAGCTTGCGCGACTGCCACTCCTCCTGCAGGTAGACGCTGATCCCGGTCTCGTTTTGGAACTCCCCGGTGGTCTTCTGCATCGCCGCGACGAGGCCCTCGCGATGCACGGGTGCCCGAAACTGGCCGATCAGTTCCCGTAGCTCGGTATTGGCCCGGCTTAGATTCGCCTTGATCAGGTCCACATCGCGGCGCAGGGTTCCGGGCCGGCTGCTGTCGAGGGACTCCTCGAGCGCCCCGACGCGAAAACCGAGGCTGGCCAGGGTCTGCGCCAGCGAGTCGTGCAGTTCGTGCGCAAGGTGCGTACGCTCCTCCATGATCGTCAGCCGCTGCGCCTCCTCGTCCAGCCGGGCCTTTTCGATGGCCATGCCGAGGTGGCGGCCGATGCTGGTGAGCAGATTGTCCATGTCCTCGTTCAGGTTCGTCGGCCACTCGTCCAGGAACAGGCTGTACACGCCAAGGGTGCGTCCCTGGTGTTGCAGAGGAACGGCGAGCATGGCCGGCTCGTGACCGTTGTCGTCTCCGCAGACCCGCCCGCATTCGTGTACGTCCGCCTTCCAGAGCATTTCGCTGCCACCCACCACCTTGCCGCAAACGCAGCGTCCGATGGGTAGGGTGTCGCGGCAGTGGGTGTTGTTCGCGTCGAACCCGAGGTTGGCCACCAGCCGCATCTGGCCGTCCGGGGTCAGTAGCCTGGCGGTCGCGGCGCGTGCGCCCAGGGTTCGCTTGAGGCTCTGCAGGAAGCGCGTCAGGAGGTCGTCGAGATCGCGTGACATGTTGATGCTTGCGGCCACGTCGTAGAGCACCTCCAGGGTGTGCGACTTGTCCTCCAGCCGCCGTGTCTGGATCCCGACCTCATCGCGCATCTCGCGGGTCAGACGCTGCAGTTGCTCGGTGAGGCTGTTCACGTCCCGCGCCAGTTCGGCGAATTCCCCGCTGGCCGGCACCGGGATACGCGCGGCAAGGTTGCCGCCGCGCACGCGCTGGGCCCAGTGGCGCAGGTGAAACAGCGGCGCGACTAGGTGGTGATAGATCACCACGGGGACGGTCAGCGTCGCCAGAAAACCCATCCACAGCACAAAGGACTGGACCACCAGGTGGGGGATCGACGACCAGGTGGTGAGGATGATCCAGGCGTTCATGCTCAAGCCGATCAGCAGGGCGACGCCGATTACCGCCAGCGGCAGGAACATGTGGTTCTTCATCATGCCCCGGGCCTTGTGACGCCAGCCCTTTCCCGGCCGGATCAGCCAGTTGGCCACACCGGACGGCCCGCGAGGCGGCGGCGTCCTGACAGAAATCTTCATGTGGCATCCTCCTCCGGCAGACCACGGTGCCGGTACTGTCGCTGCCGGCGGCTGCTCCCGGTCGTGAGAGAGCCCCGTTCTTGTTGTTGGGCCCGCGGGATCCAATCCGGATTTGCGGGGTGGGCGATCATCCATCGCCGGGCTACTACGCTCCAGTCTCCGAGTCAAGTATCCGCAAGTCAAAGTTTTTCATCAAAAACAGGGCTTTTGCCTTTGCCCGGTGGATCACTGCATCGGCATCGCATCCGTCATCGTGCAGGCCCGCGCGGACCAGCACTCGATCCCGGGGCCTCCGGCGGTCGGTCACCGTTCATGGAGTGCGGGAGCTTGCTCCCACTATTCGGCGCCGGGGATTACCCAGCTTCGGACAGCGGCAGCAAGCCGCCGCACTCCATCGTTCTGTAGGTCGGGTTAGCGTAGCGCAACCCGACGTGCTGGGGTGCAGGGGACGCCGCTGCTTTGCGGCGATGGGTGGGTGTGAGGCCCGTCGGGTTACGCCCTTTGGGCTAACCCGAGCTACTTAGGCTCTCCCACTTGGCTCACTAGGGCGCGAATTGTAGCCCAAGTTGCGTCTACAGCATCAGCTTGCGAAGTTCCAGCGACTCGGAGCTGATCGCCCAGGCCTCGGTGAAGCGTTCGGCGGCGGCCCGGTTACCCGCGGGATCGCGCCGTTCCGCCTTCAGGCCTACCTGGCCCTTGTGTTGTACGAGGTAGAGCCAGGCGGTTCGGTCCACCACGAGCAGCAGGCTCGCGGGGGTGTCCTGCGCGGGCGCGAGGCAGCGCACCGCGATCGCCGTGGTGAGGCGGGTGACGGTATGGGTAAGCCGGGGATGTTCGCTCTTCAGGCTCAGGTCATCGTCAATCAACAGACGCAGATCGGCATGCCGGGTACGGCGCACCACGCGCGACATTGCGGGCCCCAGTTCAACTCCGGGCAGGGCCGTGAGCAGCCGGCTGCGGGTGTGCACCCAGATTCTCCGGCGCGCCGATTCGAGCAGGGCGTTGACGAGTGCACTGGCCCGCTCGAGTGGGTCCTCTACCGTGTCGCCGATCCGCTCTTCCGACACCCGGGGCTCCCCTGTCGACGGTTTCAGCCAGCCATGGCCATGTTCTTCTTCAGACGCCGAAGCATGCGCTGATGCGGGATACCGGCGTCCTCGAAGATGTCACTGATCACGATGAATCCGTGCGGTGCGTAGAAACCGCGGCGCGCGAACTGGGCATTGAGCCAGACCTCGTTCCAGCCATGGGCCTCCGCGGCGGCCATGGCATGGTGCAGCAGCCGGGAGCCGATGCCCTGTCTCCGATACGCCTTGGTGACCGCCATACGGCCGATCTGTCCACTGGGAAGCAGGCGCAGCGTGCCCACGGGCTCGTCCAGTTCCGTGAGTGCCAGCCAGTGGAGCGCGCTGGAGTCCATTCCATCGAACTCCAGGTGCCGCGGTACGTTCTGTTCCTTGATGAAGACATCGCAGCGTACGGCCTCGAGGGCCTTTTTATCGGCGGGCCAACTGGCCTCGCGTATCCGGATTCGGCTCATTCCTGTCTTTCCTTGGCGGGGGGCAGCGGGATACGCCGCTGCAACGATATTGGCGGGGCCGGTCAGGTCTTTGGCGTGCCTCCTTTCAGGTCGCTTCCCCCGAGTGTAGTACCTGCCGGAGAAATCTGCAGTTCTCCCGTCCCGGCACGGGGTGTGCCGGGTTCGCGGAGATCTCGACGGTCAGGCCAACAGGTCATCGCGAAATCTGGATGACAGGGGTTCCTGCGGGTCGAGCCAGATGCCGAAATAGGCCCGGGCGAAGTCCAGGCCCGGGACCCGGACCAGTTCCTCCCCGTTCAGCAGTAGCCGGGTGCCGTTTTCGGGGTGGTACTCCAGGGCATAGCGGTCTCCCTCCTGGACGTCCTGATAGGCGGCATGGAACCTCTCCAGGCGCTCCGCCAGGGCCGTCAAGACCTCCGGGCCCTGCTGTTTCTCGATCAGGGCGGTGCCGCTCCTGCGGAAGTCATCGGCGCTGATGTTCAGCAGATAATGCAGTTCCAGCCGCTTGGGGACATCGGCCTCGAGGATGTCGGCGCCGGCCACGTCGGCTGGCGCATAGAGCACACCCGCGTAGACCCGGAAGACCACTGCGTAACGGAAGAGACCGACGCCGCGCAACGGAATCTCGGTGTCACCGATGGCGACCGTGGGCGCGAATTCGATTCCGGAGACGCGCACGGACGCCGACGCCGGTACGCTGAGGAGCAGACCGAGGATGACTGCGATGAGCGATGCCGTCACACGGTGGGTGAAAGCAGATTTCATCAGATGTCTCCTGTAGGGGCGGGGGGAATGCCGGTCGTTTCGGCGCGGGCATCGATCCGCTCGCGCAGACTGCGCTGGGTTTGTTCGTCGAGCGGAAACGTCCAGACCAGGCCCATCGCGGCCAGCTTGAACAACACCGGAAGACCGGCGTAGGCGAGTGCGAGGACGAGCAGCGCCTCGGGGGCGTTGCCGCCATCGGTGGAGAAGCCCACCGCGCCGAGCAGCGGGAAGGTGATGCCGACGGCGAGCGCGAGGGCCAGCTTGGTGGCCATGCCCCACAGCCCGAAGAAGAGCCCCGCGCGCTCGCCGCCGCCCTCCGCGGTGTCCTGGTCGATCACGTCGGCCTGCATCGCGGCCGGCAGGGCCAGGTCCACGCCCAGGCTCAGGCCGGTCAGCACGGTGATCAGGTAAAACCAGGCGACATCGCCTGCGCCGAGGAACGGAACCCAGATGAAGAAGCCGCTGGCGAGCAGCATCGAGAGGGTCCAGGCCCGGTGCTTGCCCAGTCGCCGCGCCAGGAACAGCCAGCCGGGGAGGGCGGCGATCCCGACGCCGAAGTACACCAGCAGAAGCGGCCCGGCGTGTTCGGGAGCCTCCAGCACATGCGTGATGAAGAGCAGGAACAGGGTGGCGGGGATGGCATTGGCGGTACCGTTGAGGACCCAGGCCAGCACCAGGCGCCGGAACGGACGGTTCTGCCGCAGCAGGATCAGCCCTTGCCGCCACGCGACCGGCACGAGCCGCCCCGGTCGTTCGGGCACGACCAGCAGCAGCGCCAGCACCGCCAGGGGCAGCAGCCACCAGAAAAGCGTCGCGAGCGCGCTCAGGCTGGCGCCGGCGTCGTTTTCCAGTCCAAGTACCGCGGGCAGGGATGCCGCGATGACGGTACCGGCGACGACGAATCCCTCGCGCCAGGCGCTGATGCGAGAGCGCTCGTGATAGTCCGTCGACAATTCCGCGCCCCAGGCGAAGTAGGGCAGTGCGAACAGGGTCCAGCCGAGGTAGACGAGGGCGCTGAACACGAATAGGTAGGCTGCGCCGACACCCTCGGCCGGCCGGAACAGCATCTCGACCGACAAGAGCAGCAGCGGGGTCCCAAGGACGATCAGGGCGCGCCGCCGGAAGGGGCCGCGGATGCGGTCCGAAAAATGTCCCACCAGCGGGTCGGTCACGACGTCGAACAGGCGTGCGGCCAGCAGGATGAGACCGACCATCGCCAACCCCATTCCCGTGAATTCGGCGTAGAAGGTCGGCAGGAACACGAACAGGGGCAGGCCGAGGATGGCCATGGGCAGTCCCGGCACCCCGTAAGCGGCCAGGCGGCCGCGGGTGATGGCGGTCATCTCAGGCGGGGCGCTCCAGGATGGCCTGCATCAGGTCGACGCGTCGGGTTCGAAAACCGACTTCGCAATAGGCCAGATAGTAGCGCCACATGCGCAGGAAGGATTCGCCGTAGCCCAGCGCCTGGATGATGTCCGAGGAGCGGCGCACCTCCTCGAACCAGCGCCGCAGGGTGAGGGCGTAGTCCATGCCGAAAAAGTCCTGCTCCAGTCGGTTCAGTCCGGCGGCGTCGGCGATTGCGTTGAAACGGGGTACGGGTGGCAACATGCCCCCGGGGAAGACATAGAGCTGGATGAAATCGGCGCTGTCCCGATACCGCGGGAAGACCTTCTCGTCGATGGTGATCACCTGCAGGGCCGCGCGACCGCCGGGGCGCAGGCATTCGCACAATTTTTCGAAATACGTGGGCCACCACTCCTCGCCCACCGCCTCGAACATCTCGATCGAGACGATGTGGTCGTACTGCCCGCGAAGATCACGGTAATCCTGCAGACGCAGCTCCACGCGGTCGGACAGGCCTGCACGGGCGACCCGTTCCCGCGCATAGTCCAGTTGTTCCTGCGACAGCGTGATGCCCGTGACCCGGTAGCCCTGGCGGGCGGCGGCCTCGGCGAAGCCGCCCCATCCGCAGCCGATCTCGAGGATGTGTGCGCCGGGCTCGGCATCCAGCCGTTCGAGCAGGCGCAGGTATTTTCGCTGCTGCGCGGTCTCCAGCGCCTCGTCACCCTTGCTGAACAGGGCTGACGAGTAGGACATGGTCGAGTCCAGCCACTGCCGGTAGAACTCGTTGCCGAGGTCGTAGTGGAAGCGGATATTGGCACGGCTTCCACGTCGGCTGTTGCGGCGCAGGCGGTGCCGGAGGCGGTCCAGCCGCCGTTGCCAGGCCGGTCGCTCGGCGAGTTGCGCAAGCGGTGCCTCGTTGTCCGCGGTGAACTGCATCAGGGCCTGCAGGTCCGGGGTGTTCCAGTCACCGGCGATGTAGCCCTCCGCAAACCCGATCTCGCCGCGGCGCAGCACGCGAAGCAGGGCGCGCCAGGGCCGCCGGAAGTGCCATACAGCCTCGGCACCGGTCCCGGCGCCGCGGAGAACGACACGGTTGCCGCCAGCGTCGATCAGGGTGAGCTTGCCCCGCTCCATCGACCGGAGGGCACGGGCGAGCCAGCGCAATGCCAGGGACGGACGGCCCTGGCCCGCAGCGGTCTCGATGGCGACGAAGGAACCGGGTTCGGCTGGCATCAGCTGATCTCCTGTATGGGTGGTTTCGGTTTGCGGTGATATCGTCCACCGCGCAGCCAGATCTTCAATGCCTGCCAGTGAATCAGGACCATGATTTTCGCGGTTGCCCAGGGCATGGCGGCGAAGGTGCGGAGCAGGTTGCGGTCATTGAACTCCCGGGCCTGTCCGGACTGGGTTGCGACCAGCATCAATGCGTTGTCCTGGTATTCCTGGATGGCGATGCGCAGGCGCTCGCCCGGTTCGCCGAGCCGGAACGCATACACCGGTGTCATGTCGATGAACGGGGACACGTGGAACCGCTTCGGCTTCGTCGCCCGCACCGGCCAGCGGATTGGTGCGCCGTGCTCGTGCAGCAGGTAGTGATGGTGTTCGCCAAAGGTGTTGCGCACTTCGAGCAACACCGCCCGCGGCCGGCCGTCGCGGTGTTCGCAGTACCAGACGCTGAGCGGGTTGAAGGCATAGCCGAGGATGCGCGGCATCGCCAGTAGGCGGATGCGGCCTCCGTCGAGGTGCACGCCGTGCTCCGCCAGACGAGCCTCGATCCACGGCCGCCAGGGGCTGCCGTCTCGGCGCCCGTGGTCGCGGGTGCGCAGGCTGAAGAGGTTGAACCGATTCAGCGAAAACCACCGGTGCTCGCGAGCCAGTGCTTCGAGCCGGTCGATGTCGAACAGGGCACTGACGATCCGGTAGCGGAAACGGTATTGCACCGGGAACAGGCGCTGGTGCATCACCTGGCAGGGGTAGATCTGCGCGGCATTCATCAGGCGGCCCTGGAGACCTCGGCCAGCTCGGTGGTCGGGTTGCCGCGATCGGGGCCTGCCTCCTCCCAGGGGGGCGACACACCGAGCCACCGGGCGACGTCCACGGCCGAACGGATGCCATCCTCGTGGAAGCCGAATCCGGTCCATGCTCCGGCGACGTACACGCCGTTCAGCCCCTGGATGTCGCTGAGACGCGCGGTGGCCTGCACCGCCGCCGCATCCAGCACCGGATGCCGCCAGTGGTATTCGCCCAGCACGGTGGTGGGATGGGGTTCGCGCCAGGGGTTGAGGCTGATGATGTAGTCCTTGCGCCGCTCGAGCCGGTGCAGACTGTTCATATGGTAGGAGACCGAGACGCACTGTTCGTCCACGCCCTGCTGCTGGGTCAGGTAGTTCCAGGATGCCCAGACGCGCCGGGACTCCGGCATCAGGCGCGTATCCGTGTGCAGCAGCGCGCGGTTGGCCTGGAAGCGGCAGGCGCCCAGCAGGGCGGTCTGTTCCGGCGTCGGGGTGGCCAGCATCGCCAGGGCGTCGTCGGCGTGGCAGGCGAAGACCACCGAGTCGAAGAGATCCGTGCCTTCCGCTGTGGTGACCCGCCAGCGACCGCCGGTCTGCCGGACTTCGTTCACCCCTGCATGACGCACCGTGCCGGGGTGCAGTCGTTGCGCCAGTCGCTCCACGTAGGCGCGGCTGCCCCCGACGACGGTGCGCCATTGTGGGCGCCCCTCGATGTCGAGCAGGCCGTGGTTGTGGAAGAATTCCAGGAACCCGCGCACGGGGAAGCCGCGCATGGTGGCCGCCGGGCAGGACCAGATGGCGGCGGCCATGGGCAGCAGATAGTCCTCGGTGAAGCCGCGGCCAAAACGGTGCTCGGTCAGGAACTCGCCCAGGGTCGCTTCGCTGACCCGGTCTTCCGCGAGGAGGCGTTTGCCCAGTCGGTTGAACCGCAGGATGTCGCTGACCATCTTCAAAAACCGTGGGCGGATGAGATTGCGGCGTTGCGCGAAAAGGGTGTTCAGGTCGGTGCCGGCGTACTCGATGCCGCCCGGCTGCAGCGAGTAAGAGAATGACATGTCGGTAGCCTGCGTGGGTACCTGCAGCGCTGCGAACAGGCGTGTCAGCAGCGGATAGTTGCGCTCGTTGTACACGACGAAACCGGTATCGATGTGCACCGGGCCCTGCGGGTCGGGGATTTCGACGGTGTGCGCGTGGCCTCCAAGAACCGTTTCGGCCTCGAACAGTCTTATTTCGTGTCGCTGTTGCAGCAGCCAGGCTGCAGAAAGCCCGGCGATTCCGCCGCCGACCACGGCGATCCTTTGTTGCTTTTCCATGATTCCCCTGCCCGGTCTGTGCACTTGCCAATATTTATACACGAGTTGTACAATACCTGTAAATAGCCAGCCGAAGGAGCAATCCCGTGTCCACCGTTCGCGCGCTCACCCTGACCTTTGCCCTCACCGTCTTCTCCGCCGGATCCGCACAGGCCGCATCCTGCCCGAGCAGTCTCGATTTCGAATTGCGGCCCCTGGCCGGGTCCGAGTCCGTCCGCCTGTGTGACGAACACCAGGGCCAGGTGCTCCTGGTGGTGAACACCGCCAGCAAGTGCGGCTTCGTGGGGCAGTTCGAGGGGCTGGAGCAGTTGGATTCCGAGTTGCAGGACCGGGGGTTCCGGGTCCTCGGCTTTCCCTCCGGCGACTTTCTGGGCCAGGAATACGCCGACGAGGAACAGATCGCCAATTTCTGCCGCTCGAATTACGGCGTGCAGTTCCCGATGTACGAGAAGGTTAACGCCTCTCGCCGCGGCGCACAGCCGGGCACGCTCTACCACTATCTGGGCAATGCCGCTGGCGAGTTTCCGAGCTGGAACTTCCACAAGTACCTGATCGGCCGTGACGGCGAATTGCTCGCTTCCTTTGGCACCCGCGTGCGTCCGGACGATCCGCGCATCCGGCAGGCCATCGAGGCGGCGCTTTGATGTCAGCTTGGCCCGAGGACGTCGCGTCGGCGCTGGAGCGCCACGAGGTGGTTGCGATCACCTCGGGCATCACCGACCTGCGTGAGGCCGAAGCATTGCTCGAAGAACGCCTGCCGGGACGCTGGCAACGGATCGAATGGGGGATGGGTTCGGCCGTGAACCGGGAACGGTTCCACGACCTGCAGCAGGCGTCGGGTTTTCACATGCTGCCGATGTTCATCGGTCGCGATGGCGTCATCGGTGGGTTGACCGAACTGCGGGGGTTCCTCCAGACACGGGCGGACGATGGCTCCGGCGTACCCGCGCCCGCTCCCGGCGACGCTCCTGCCCCGCTGCTGCATGTCCTCGGTTACGCCGGCCTCATTCCGTTCCTCTTTTTCGGCGTGGCCGCCTGGTTCGGCTCAACGCAGTGGCAGGCCTTCTCGCTGCATGCGCTGGGGGTCTACGGGGCGGTGATCCTGTCCTTCCTCGGTGCGGTGCACTGGGGACTGTTTCTGCTCGACCGTGGCCACCGGGTGCTGGGGCAACCTGCACCCATTTGGGCGGTGATCCCGTCGGTTGCAGCCTGGGTCGCCCTGCTGCTGCCGACGGTCATCGGCCTGACCGTATTATTCCTGTTGTTCCCGCTGGTGCTGTGGGTCGATCGTGGCAGCCAGCGCCGCTTCCGTCTGCCATCGGGCTACATTCGGCTCCGTGGGTATTTGACCTTGGGCGGAACACTTTCCCTACTATCTGGCATCTTCGCCAGCCTGACCGCGTAGTGACGGCCCATGCCGACTAGCTGCTGCCAACCGAGGAGGTCGTGATGACCGCTGTAACCCGCTCGATCAATATCAACGTCAACAACGACAAGGCTGGCGAAGGCGCCGCCCCTCTGGCCAGTGTCGACTCCATGGCCACCCACTACCGCGAACTGCTGAGCGGTCTGGGCGAGGACGTCCAGCGCGAGGGTCTCGTGGATACCCCCACCCGCGCAGTCAAGGCCCTGAAGTACCTGACGCGCGGCTATCACCTCGATCTCGAAGAGATCGTGAACAACGCCATGTTCGCGTCCGACAACGACGAGATGGTGCTGCTCAAGGATATCGAACTCTATTCCCTGTGCGAGCATCACGTGCTGCCGGTCATCGGCAAGGCGCACGTCGCCTATCTGCCCAATGGCCGGGTGATCGGCCTGTCCAAGATCGCGCGCATCGTGGACATGTTCGCCGCCCGGCTGCAGATCCAGGAGAACATGACCCGACAGATCGCTGAGGCGATTCTAAAGGTCACGGAGGCGCGCGGCGTCGCCGTGGTCGTCGAAGCCAAGCACATGTGCATGACCATGCGCGGCATCGAGAAGCAGAATTCGTCGATGACGACGTCGGTCATGCTCGGCGCCTTTCGCGAGGATCCGCGCACACGCGAGGAATTCCTGGATCTGATCCGGCGCTGATCGGGGCAAAACCGGGTCAGAACCGGGGCGCTTGTGGGTGGGGGCCCGTCCGGGCCATCCACCCGGCCGGGTGTTGGAGTAGTCTAGGGACACGCGGACTGGCTCCATCCTGGCCTTCTCAGCGCGCGTTGATGGCTAGACGCCGCTTGCGCCGCCTCAAATGCACGACCTGTGGTTGACGACTCTTGGAACCCCGGGGCTGCTGCGAGGGCCTAAAAGGGGACGGCGTCCTCCGTTCTTATTGCCCACCAAGGAGAAAGGCGATGATGAGAAACAGGTTCCTCAGGCTAACCGCCATGGTGGCGGTCGCGGCTTTTGGTCTGGCCGGCCTGGGACACGCGCAGCCTCTGGGTTTCGGCGACATGATGAGCCCCGGCAGTTGGTTCGGCGGTGGCGCGGATCGTGACCGTGTCGACGAACGTCATGGTCCGCCCTTCTCCTATGGTGACCCCTTTGGCCAGCAGCCCTTCGGTCAGCAACCCTTTGGTCAGCAACCCTTTGGTCAGGATCCGTTTGCCCAGCAGCGCTTTGGTCAGGATCCCTTTGGCCAGGATCTTTACGGTCAGCAGCGCTTTGACCAGGATCCCTTCCGTCCCCAGCCGTTTGGTCAGCAGCCCTACGGCTTTTCGCCGTACGGCCAGCAACCGTATGGCCAACCCGGCATGGTGCCCGAGTACGGGGTCCGCCAGCAGCCCTTTGGCACCACCCCCGGCTGGGGCTACGATGAACCGTCCTATGCACCGCCCGGTCGCCGGTCTGAAGAGCCGCGACGCATGGACGAGTGGGCGCAGCAGCGTATTCGGGAGCTGGAGCAGCGCATCGAGGAACTCGAGCGCCGGCAGCACGAAGGCCGACGCCACCAGCCACCCGACTTCCAGCAGCCGGAATATCCGCCGCTGCGTTGATCGGCCGATCTACCCCGTGCTGGATCGCCCCGGGGCAGTCGGAACGCACGGGGCGCGCAAGTGCCGATCTGTGGTCTGCAATGGATTGGCCGTCGCGGCCCCACGGATCGTTCGGCGAGGCAGGTGAACCCATGCTGGTACTTCCACGTACGGTCTTTCTCATCGCCCTGCTGGGTGCACTGATGCTGCTGATCTCGGGACCGGGCGCGCGGCTGGGACTCTGGGAGTTCACGACGGGCTTCCAGATGATGCGCTGGGCGACCTTCACGGGTTTTGCAGCCATCGCACTGACGCTGGTGCTTGCGCTGGTGCCGACCCTGCGCCGACGGGGGGCGTTCTGGTGGGCTGGGGCGCTGGTCCTGGGCTTGGTCAGCGTCTATGTCCCCTGGCAGGCGCTGGAACAGGCACGCCAGGTGCCACCGATCCACGACATCACCACCGACACCGCGGACCCGCCGGAGTTTGTCGCGATCCGGCCGCTGCGGACTGATGCGCCGAATCCGGTGGAATATCCCGGCGAAGAGGTGGCCCGTCAGCAGCAGGAGGCCTACCCGGATGTGCGCAGTCATGATCTGGATCAACCACCCGCCGAGGCCTTCGAGCGTGCGCTGACGGCCGCGCGGTCCATGCGCTGGGAAATCGTTGCTGCCGATCCGGACGACGGACGCATCGAGGCGACGGCGACGACCTTCTGGTACGGTTTCAAGGATGACGTGGTGGTGCGTGTGACCCCGAGAGACGACGGCAGCCTGATCGATGTGCGTTCGGCCTCGCGGGTCGGGCGCAGCGATGCCGGCACCAATGCAAAACGTATCCGCACCTACCTCGATCGCCTCGACACCGGAAGTTGATCGCCCCGGATCGCCGTGGCCGGTGCCCGGCCCGCACAAGAAACGGCCAGTGGGCCATGCCGCGCGCTACGGTCACCCAAGGCCGACAGCCTGCCAGGATGCGATTTCCCCTCGGTGTAATCCGTTCCTTCGTTTGTCAGATTTCCCACTGACGCGCCGAAAGATTCGCGGGTTCAGGAATTCACGCCCGGGGGATCCAGCCACTCCAGCAGGTAGTAAAGGATCTGGCCCTCGGACGACTTCGAGGGTCCGAGCACTCGGGCGGCAAAACGGTGCGCCCCGGGCTCCGCCCGTGCGAGGGCCTGTTCGCCGCTCTCGACCACCTCCACGCAGCCCGCCGGAAACCGCTTGCGCGCGCGTCCGGGCATGTAGACCACAGCGTAGCTCGGCTGCGATACGCCGTATTCCGGATCAGGGGGGACCATGCCACGCATCGTCGAAGCATAACAGCTCGACAGGAACGGGCAAGCGGCATCCAGTCGCGAGGCTCCCCCAGACAGAAGCCATCCACCTGACCGCCGCATCGCGGCCGGAGGCCGACCCCACACAGAGCCCCGCACCGCCGGAACTTCGTAGGAGCGATTTCCAGTCTCGATGCCCCAACGCAACGAAGCCGCCGATCCCATCACGAACCGCGGGTAACGCGTCCCCCCCACCCGTCGGCGCAGTATCATGGGCACCTCTGCCGCCGAGGTTCACGCCCTGGACGCCTTCCTGCTGAACGAGATCCTGATCGCGTTGCTGATCGTGACGCTGGCCGGCCTGGTTCATGGCACCTTCGGTCTTGGGTTCCCGATGGTGGCCACGCCGGTCCTGGCCCTGTTGACCGACGTGCAGACGGCGATTCTGCTGACGCTCGCGCCGAACATCGCGGTGAACCTCTGGAGCATGCTGCGCGGGGGCCATCTCTCCGAGAGCGTTGGCCGCTACTGGCCGGTCGCGGTGTGGATGCTGATCGGCTCCGCGGTCGGCACCGTGATCCTGGTGATGATGGACCCCAATCCTTTCCGTCTGCTGCTGGCCGCGGTGATCCTGCTCTACCTGAACAGCGAACTTCTGAAGCGGCTGGACTGGAGCTTCATCCAGCGCCACCCGCAGCGCAGCGGAGCCGGCGCCGGTTTCCTCGGGGGCGTGCTCGGCGGCACCGTGAACGTCGGTGGCCCTGCGCTGATGATCTACTTCCTCGAGATACGCGTGCCGCCGTTGGTGCTGGTGCAGGCGATCAACCTGGCCTTCCTCTTGGGCAAGAGCACCCAGGCGGCGACGTTTGCCGTCTTCGGACTGCTGCCGCTGACGCTGGTGCTACTGTCGCTGCCGCTCGGAGCCATGGCGCTGATCGGCCTGCGCAGCGGGATGTGGCTACGCGAGCGCTTCTCCGCGGACGCCTACCGAGGCTGGCTGCGCGGCCTGCTCTGGCTGCTGGCCGTGCTGCTGGTCGTCCAGTTCTTCCGCGACCTCTGACGGGCCACCCCGAACCATGAAAGCGAGCCACGGAGAAAACGAGCCACGGAAGAACACGAGAACACACGGACCGAATCAGCAATGGATCGATGGATCCGTCCTTCCATCTTTTTTCCATGCTCATCCGTGTCCATCCGTGGCCAAATTTTCACGCGAACAACAGGTGGGGAGGGGACTCTCCTCAACCGTGGCGTGCCAGCCCGTTCCTGCGCAGGACCGTTTTTTCCAATTCCACGAGCAGCAGCAGCGCCACGCCGAACACCAGGATGCGGGCCCATTCCTCCAGGCCGATTCCGGTGGTGCCGAACAGGAACTGCAGCGGCGGCGCGTAGGTGAACAGTCCCTGCAGCACCACCAGGATGCCGATCGCGATCAGCACCGCGCGGCTGCCGAAGAAGCCCTCCCAGTTCAGCGCGGACTGCACCATGTAGCGGCTGTTGATCAGGTAGAAGACCTGGCCCACCACCAGCGTGTTGATCGCCACCGTACGCGCGAGGTCGATGTTGTCTGTGTGCTGCAGCATCCACAGGAAGTGCCCGAAGGTGCCGGTCAGCAGCAGCAGCGACACGAAGCCGATGCGCCACAGCAGGAACGGCGACAGGATCGGCGTGTTCGGCGGCCGTGGCGCGCGGCGCATCACGCCCGGCTCAGTCGGCTCGAAGGCCAGCGCCAGTGCCAGCGTCACTGCGGTGACCATGTTCACCCACAAGACCTGCACCGGGGTCAACGGCAGCGTCAGCCCGAGCAGGATCGCCGCGACGATGGTGAACGCCTGCCCACCGTTCGTCGGCAGGATGAAGAGGATCGCCTTCTTGAGGTTGTCGTAGACCGTGCGGCCTTCCTCCACCGCGGCGGCGATGGAGGCAAAGTTGTCGTCCGCGAGCACCATCTCCGAGGCCTCCTTCGTGGCCTCCGTGCCCTTGATGCCCATCGCCACGCCGACGTCCGCGCGCTTCAGCGCCGGAGCGTCGTTCACGCCGTCGCCGGTCATCGCGACCACGTGCCCGTCGGCCTGGATCGCCTTCACCAGCCGCAGCTTGTGTTCGGGCGTGGTGCGCGCGAACACGTCGACGTCGTGCACCTTGCGTTGCAACTCTTCGTCGGAGATCTCTTCGAGCTCGTGCCCGACCACCACGCCGGGCTCGGTCTCGATGCCGAGCTCGTCGGCGATTGCGCGCGCGGTGACGCCGTGGTCGCCGGTGATCATTTTCACGCGGATTCCCGCTTTCTGGCACTCGGCGACCGCCTTGATCGCCTCGTCCCGGGGCGGGTCGATGATCCCGCACACCGCCAGCAGGGTCAGCCCGCCATCCTCGATGTCGGGGAACTCCAGTTCGGACTTGTCCGCGCCGGCGTCCTTCGCGGCCACCGCGAGCAGGCGCTGGCCGCGGGCCGCGATGCGCTCCATCCATTCCTCCCAGCGGTCGCGTTCCAGCGGCCGGTCGCCGTCGGGGGTGCGTTCCTTGTCGCAGACCGCCAGCACCCGCTCCGGCGCGCCTTTCAGATAGATCACGCCCGAGTCGGCCTTGTCCTCGCGGTGCAGGGTGGCCATGAACTTGTAGCTGGACTCGAAGGGGATCACGTCGATCCGTGACAGGCGCTGGTTCAGTTCCTTGTGGTCGAGGCCGCCTTTGATGGCGGCTGTGACGAGTGCCCCTTCGGTCGGATCGCCCTCCATCACCCAGCGCTCGTCGGAGCGATAGACCTCGGCGTCGTTGCACAGCAGGATCGCGCGCAACGTCTCGGCCAGCACCGTGTGGTCGTCGACCTCGATCTCCTCGTCGTCGGTCGAGAAGCGGCCTTCCGGCGCGTAGCCGACCCCACTGACCTCGAACTCGTTTTCGGCGGTGACGATGCTCTTTACCGTCATCTCGTTGCGCGTCAGGGTGCCGGTCTTGTCGGAGCAAATGGTCGTGACCGAGCCCAGCGTTTCCACCGCGGGCAGTCGGCGGATGATTGCGTTGCGACTGGCCATGCGTTGCACGCCGATCGCCAGCGTGATGGTCATGATCGCCGGCAGGCCCTCGGGGATCGCCGCGACCGCGAGGCTGACCGCGGCGAGGAAGGTCTCGACCAGCGCGTAGTCGCGCACCCAGTACCCGAATGCGAAGGTGAATCCCGCCAGCACCACGATCGCCAACGAGAGCCAGCGGCCGAACTGGGCGATCTGCGCCAGCAGCGGCGTGGTCAGCGACTCGACCTCGCCCATCATCGTAGAGATGCGGCCGATCTCGGTATCGGCGCCGGTGCCGACCACCACGCCGCGGCCCTGGCCGTAGGCGATCAGGGTGCCGGAGAAGGCCATCGAGGCACGGTCGCCGAGCCCCGCGTCTTTTTCCGCCGGCTCGGTCTGCTTGTCCACTGCGACCGATTCGCCGGTGAGCACCGCCTCGTCGATGCGCAGGTTGTGCGCCTTGAACAGGCGCAGGTCGGCCGGAACCTTGTCGCCGGCCTGCAGGATCACCACGTCCCCGGGCACCAGGTCCTCGGCCGGGATCGTGCGCCGCTGGCCGTCCCGCAGCACCAGTGCCTTCGGCGAGAGCATCTGGCGGATCGCTTCCAGCGCCTTCTCGGCCTTACCCTCCTGGATGTAGCCGATCACCGCGTTGATCAGCACCACGCCGAAGATCACCCAGGTGTCGATCCAGTGCCCGAGCAGCGCGGTACCGATGCCGGCGACGATCAGGATGTAGATCAGCACGTTGTGGAACTGCAGCAGGAAGCGTTGCAGTGGACCGGCGCGTTCCGGGTCCGGCAGTTGGTTGGGACCATATCGCTCCAGGCGCTCCTCCACCGCCTCGCGGTCCAGTCCGTCCTTGTCGCCCTCCAGGCGTTCGAGCGCCTCCTCGGCGCCCAGTGCGTGCCAGCGTGGTTTGTCGTTGGAATCGCTCATGTGTCCCCCAGGCCGGTTTCGGTTCGGCACCGATGATCATACGCACGGCGCGCTCGATTGTGCAGCGCAACTCCGCAATCGGCGATGTAACGAAAACCGCGCTTCGAGTACAGTTGCAGCAGGGTGACGGTTAGCGCGAAAGTCGTGCCCACGGCGGATGACGACCTTCTCCCTCTGCCGCGCTACGCTCCGCCTTATGGAGTGCGGGAGCTTGCTCCCGCGATGCCGCGCCGGGGTCCGCCCGACGCCTCGAAGCGGCGCCAAACCGCCGCACTCGACAGGCGCTTGTACTTTCATCATTCGGGGTGGCGTGCTCCTAGTCCATGACAGTTCGCGTGAAAATACAGCCACGGAAGAACACGGCCCGCACGGAAGATGAAGGGCAAGCAAACTCTTTTCCGTGTGTTTCCCTGTTTTCCGAGGCGCGGCTTTCTATCGTCAGGGGTGGCGCAGGGCATGAGCGTTAGCGTGAAGGTCGCGCGCCACGTTGCGCCATGAACGTTGGTCCGGCAGCGGAGCATGATGACGAAATCCTGGCGGCAGGCAGTGCAAGAGCGGACCGCCGGCGTTATGCGCTGGCTTGGGATGCAGCAGACCGGTGTCGGTCTGCCGCTGCGCATCCTGGCGTACGCGGGTATCTGGTGGATCATCACCGGTGGCGAGGGGGGCTGGCTGTGGGGTCTACCCGCCGTTCTGGTCGCTGCGCTGTTCAACCCGTTTCCGACCACCGAGCGCTGGCGCTGGCGATTGCGCGGGGTGCTTGCGTTCGTGCCGGTATTTGCGTGGTTGTCGCTGCGCAGCGCAGTGGACGTCGCCTGGCGGGCGGTGCACCCGAGCCGGCCGCTGCACCCGGCGCTGGTCGATTACGCATGGAACGTCGAGGGTGGCCACGCACGCGTGTTTCTGGCCAATCTGATCAACCTGATGCCCGGCACCCTGTGTGTCCGGTTCACCGAGCAGGGGATGACGGTGCACATCCTCGGCGATCCGGCGCGCACGATCGCGGGTCTGGAGCGGCTCGAGGCCGTGGTCGGTAGGCTGTTCCAGCCACTGGGAGAAAAAGATGACTGAACTCTATCCCGTTGTCGTTCTGCTGCTGCTGTTGAACATTTTGGTTGGGATGGTGCGCATCCTGCGTGGACCCACGGCCGCCGACCGCATGCTCGCGGCCGAGATGTTTGCGACCTCGGCGGTGGTGATCGTGCTGCTGATGGCGGTCGTCAGCGGCAACCTCGCGCTGATCGACGTCGCACTCGTCTTCGCGCTGCTGGCGGCGCTGGCCTCGGTCACCTTCGTCAGCCGGGCCTGGTCCGCTATGGCGGGCCGCCGGCCCGGCGTGGAGTGCGACGACGACGGGCGGGGAGGGACGCAATGAACACCTGGCAGTGGATCGGTGGCCTGCTGGTGTTCCTCGGAATCCCGTTCTTCCTGCTCGGCACGCTGGGGCTGCTGCGCTTCCCGGATGTCTACACACGCCTGCACGCGCTCGCGAAGGCGGACAACGTCGGTCTCGGCCTGGTCTGCATCGGTCTCGGGATCCAGTCGGGGAGCGTGGTGCTGCTGCTGAAGCTGATCCTGATCTGGGTGCTGATGCTGATCGCGTCCGCCACCGCGGCCGGCCTGATCGCGCGCACCGCGCTGTCGCGCGGGCTCCGGCCCTGGGGCACCTGATGGGGGTGGCGGGCGTTATTTTCGACGGCCTGTTGGCGCTTGCGCTGGTCTGGCTGGCCTGGCAGGCGACACGGGCCGCGGACCTCTTTCACGCGGTGGTCAGCTTCATCGTGTTCGGGCTGCTGATGGCGCTGGCCTGGGTCCGCCTCGAGGCACCGGATATTGCGCTCGCCGAGGCAGCGATCGGGGCGGGGGCGACCGGTGCATTGCTGCTCTCGGCGCTGGATCGGCTCGCGAGCCGTGACGGACGCCACCGGATGCTCTACGAGCCCGCCACCGCCTGGGGCTTCTGGATCCCGGCGGGTGGTGCGCTCCTCGGAGGCCTGAACCTGGCGGCCTGGAAACTCCCCGCGCCCGGACTGGGCGAAGAGGTGTTGGCGTCGCTGAAGCTTTCGGGGGTCGACCACCCGGTCACCGCGGTGCTGCTGAACTTCCGGGCGCTGGACACGCTCCTGGAGATCGGCGTGCTGCTGCTCGCGGCAGTGACGATCTGGTCGCTGGGGCGGGCGCCGTCCCCGCTGGTCCCGGCGATGCCGTCGCCGGCGCTCCCCGCGCTCGGGCGGCTGCTGTTCCCGGTCTTCGTGCTCGTCGCCGCCTACCTGCTGTGGCGCGGCAGCCACGCGCCCGGCGGCGCATTTCCCGCGGGGGCGGTGCTCGGGGCCGGCGCGATCCTGATGTTGCTCGCGGGCGCGCGTCCGTGGATCCGCAGCAGCGAGCACGGACCGTGGCGCTGGATCCTGTCGCTGGGGTTGGCGATGCTGCTCGCCGCCGGAGTGACCGGCTCGCTGTTCGGCGGCGCCTTCTTCGAATACCCGACGGGGATCGCCGGGCCGACGATTCTGGTGTTGGAGGTGGCCGCCGGGCTTTCTATCGCGCTGTTGCTGTTCGCGCTCTACCTGCGTGGCGAACCCTGCGAGCACGGCTACCGCGGGGCCGGCACGTGACGGTGTACCTGAGCCTTTCCGGCGTGCTGTTCCTGATCGGGCTGCACGGCTTTTTCACCGCGCGGAACCTGCTGCGGCGGCTGCTCGCGCTGAACGTGCTGACCACGGCCGTTTTCCTGCTGTTCGTGGTGATGGCGCGCCTCGCCGAGCCACTGGATCCAGTGCCCCACGCGATCGTGCTGACCGGAATCGTGGTCACCGTGAGCACCACGGCGGTAGCGCTCGCGCTGCTGGTCCGGATCGCCGGTCGGCCCCGTGACGAAGACGACGATGCCGTGGCCGGTCCGCGCGGGGACGCGGGGTGATTCCGGAGACCACCGGCCCGGTCGTCCTGTTCAGCCTGCCGCTCGCGGCGGCGGTCGTGGTTTTCATCCGGCCGCGCTGGTCGGTGGCGGTCACGCTGGCGTCGGGCGGGATCCTGCTGGCGACAGCCCTGTGGGTGGTGGTCGCGGTACTGCGGCGGGGTCCCTGGCGGCAGGACATCGGAGGCTGGACGGCGCCGCTCGGGATCGGCTGGACGGTGGACGGGTTGTCTGCCGCGCTGTTGCTGCTCATGGCGGCGGTGGGGCTGGCGGGCGCCGTGTTCCACGCCGCGCGCCCGACGGGGCGCACGCCAGTGCGCGATCCCCGGTTCTTCTGGCCCCTCTGGCTGTTTCTCTGGGGTGGGCTGAACGCCCTGTTCCTTGCGGCCGACCTGTTCAACGTTTACGTCGCGCTGGAGTTCGTCTCGATCGCGTCGGTGGGTCTGATCGGTCTGGCCGGCGGGTCCGCCCAGGCGGCGGCATGGCGCTACCTCCTCGCGACGCTGCTGGGCTCGACGATCTACCTGCTCGGGGTCGCGCTCCTGTATGGACGCTATGCGGCGCTCGACCTCGCGCTGCTGGCCGACGGGGTCGAACCCGACCTGGTCACCGCGGTGGCGGCCGCACTGATGACGCTGGGCCTGCTGCTGAAGGCGGCGGTGTTCCCGCTGCACTTCTGGCTGCCGGCGGCCCATGGGCGCGCCCCACCGGCGGTCAGCGCCGTGCTCTCCGCGGTGGTGATTGCGGCCGCCTATTACCTGCTGGTGCGTCTTTGGTTCGGTCCGTTCGCGCCGTTGCTGGGCCCGGAGGTGGCCACGCTGCTCGGACTGTTGGGAGCCGCCGCCGTGCTCTGGGGCGGGTTGCAGGCGCTGTTGCAGCGGCACCTGAAAATGCTGATCGCCTACTCGACGGTGTCGCAGCTCGGCTACGGGCTGCTGGTCTTCCCACTGGCAGCGGCCGGGGCCGTGCAGCAGGCCTGGACCGGCGCCGTGATGCTGGTTATGGCCCACGGTCTGGCGAAGGCGGCGCTGTTTCTTGCGGCCGGCGCGATCGTGCTCCGCCACGGAATCGGGCGGCTCGAGGCCCTGGGGGGTGACCAGCAGGGCGTGGTGGTTGCTTGGGTCGCGTTCGCGATCGCCAGCGCGAGCCTGGTGGGGCTTCCGCCGACGGGCGGTTTCGTCGGGAAGTGGTGGCTGGCCCAGGCCACGCTGGCGACGGGCGGATATTTCTGGCTGGCGGTGCTGATGCTCGGAACGGCATTCACTGCCGGCTACCTGTGGCGAGCGCTGCAGGCGGCGATGCGACCTGGCTGGGAGACGTCGGGCGGGTTACAGGCGCTGTCGCCTGCGCTCGGTCTGAGCGCACTGGTGCTCGCGCTGGGCGCAGCCTTGCTGGGCCTTGCTGCGCCGATTGCCGCGCGGCTGCTGGATGCGGGTTCGGGGGTAGCGGGATGATCAGCGGGTCCGGGGCGGGGCTGCAGGTGGCGCTGCTCGGCGGCGCGCTTTTGGTGCCCTGGCTGTTTCTTGCCGTGCTGCCGTTCGTGCAGGCGTCTACGCGCAGTCTGTTGCTGCCGTTCGCCCCCGTTCCGGCGTTGCTCGCGGTGCTGCTGCTGCCCGAGGGAACCGGACTCGCGCTGCCGCTGCTTCCCGCCGGCCTGGCGTTTGGCGTCGATGCGACTGCGCGCGCGTTTTTGCTCCCGGCCGCGCTGATCTGGGCACTGGCCGGGTGGATGGCCGCACAGTGGCGTCCGGATCAGGCGGGTTCCCCGACCTTCGGAGCGCTTTGGCTCCTCGCGCTGGCCGGAAACCTCGCGCTGATCCTCGCGCAGGATCTGTTGGCCCTGTACGCCGGGATCGCGCTGATGACCTTCGCGGCGCTCGGTCTGGTCGTGTTCGAGCGCACGCCGCAGGCGCTCGGCGCAGGGCGCCTGTATCTGGCGATGATGCTGGTGGCCGAGTTGGCCCTGTTCGTCGCGGTTGCGGCGCTGGTGGCGGCCGCCGAAGGCGACACCCGGTTCGACGCCGTCACTGCCGCTCTGTCCGGGCCGCTGTTGGCACTACTGGCGCTGGCCTTCGGGTTGAAACTGGGGGCGCTGGGCCTGCACAGCTGGTTGCCGCGTGCGCATCCGGTGGCGCCGGTCGCCGCCAGCGCGGTGCTGAGCGGCGTGATGATCAAGGCAGGGATCCTCGGGTGGTTGCGGCTGGTGGAGCCTGCCGGCGCTGCATTCGCCCCCGTCGTTGCGCCGATGCTAGTGGGGCTCGGGTTGGCCGGGGCGCTCTACGCCGTGCTGCGTGGTCTGCCGACACGCGATCCCAAGGTGCTGCTCGGCTGGTCCAGCGTCAGCCAGATGGGCCTGGTCACGGTGCTGGCGGGGCTCGCACTGCAAGCTGGCGAGGCGGGTGGCGCCGCGATCGCGGCGATCGCCGTGTTCGTGATGCATCACGGGCTCGCGAAGGCGGCGCTGTTTCTGGGCGTCGGCGTTTTGGGTGCCTCGCAGGGACGCCGGTGCTTTTGGGTTTGGATTGGCTTGTGGCTGCCGGCGCTGGCGCTGGCGGCGGCACCGGGGACCAGCGGTGTGCTCGCGAAGACGGCGCTCGATCTCGCGGCCGGGGCGGCGGGGGCGGGGGCCGGGGTGGATGCGCTGCTGTACCTGACCGGCATCGCCAGCGCACTGCTGATGCTGCGCTTCCTGTGGCTGACCCGGCGTGTGCCGGTGCCGGACGCCGGGGAATCCCCCGCGGTCGGACGCTACCCGGAGTTGCCCTGGATCCTGATGCTCGCCGGCGTGCTGGTGCTGCCCTGGGTCACCTTCCGCGATACCCCGATGCTTGCTGCGGCCGCGAGCGGGTCCGAACAGCTCGCGGCCGTCGTGCCACTGATCGTGGCGCTGGTGATTGCAACGGCCGCGTGGCGCTGGCCCAGGGCGGTGCGGTTCACGAAGCGAATTCGGAACTACCTGCCTGCGCTGAAGCTGCGCGGCACTACACTTTCGCACTGGTCACCCGGACCCCTCCAGCTCGCCAACTGGGAGCGCCACCTGCACGCCTGGCGCCTGATCGGTCGGGCCGTCGTGCTGGTGACACTCGCCCTCGGCGCCGCGATCGGCCACGGACTCGCCTTCTGACCCAGAGCCCCCGTAGGAGCGGCCTCCGGCCGCGATATTCCCGGCTTACCACCCCAATCATCGACTCCCGCCACGAACGATCTCGGCGAAGCGTTGCAGCAGCAACCGGCTCTCGGGCGCCGGCCGTACGGCTGCTTTCAGCGCATCGACCGAGCGTGACTGTTCACCCAGAATCTCCCGGTAGTACTCCACAAAATACGGAATGATCCGCTCGTCGAACTCCGGGTGGAACTGCACGCCCCAGACGCGCGGACCGTAGGCGAAACCCTGGTGAGGCTCCATCTCGCTGGCGCCCAACAGCGTGGCTCCAGGCGGCAATTTGCGCACCGACTGGCGGTGACTCAACTGCGCCCACAGGCGCGTCGGCAAGGCCGAGAACAGGGGGTCATCCGCGGCGGCCTCGGCCATCGTGACCTCCACCGTGCCGACCTCCACGCCGTGCGGGTTGTAGTCCACCTCGCCGCCCAGCGCGTGGGCCAGCAGCTGGTGTCCGAAGCAGATCCCGAGTATCGGGACCTCCCGGTTCACTGCATCCGCGAGCCAATCCGCCGCACGCAGCATCCAGTCCGCGCGCTCGGTGACCATCGAACCGGAGCCGGTGATCGCGATGCCCGCGACCGAGCCGGGGTGGGGCAGGGCACCCTCGGCACTGGCGTCCAGCACACGAACCGCATCCGCCGGCCAGCCCATGCCGATGGCGATCCAGTCCTCGTAGTCGCCGTGAATGAACGCGAGCGACGGGATCTTGCGACCTGTCTTCAGGATCACCAGCGGCTTGTGGTCACTCATCCTCGGAAAGCCTCCTTTGATGCCAGCCATAGGATCTCTTCCGGCGTGCTCTCGCGCCCGAGGGCCTCGTTGCGGTGCGGGAATCGGCCGAAGCGCCGGATGATCCCCCGGTGGTG
>SKJG01000046.1 GCA_007116035.1 Thioalkalivibrio sp. | reverse complement strand
CCGCCCCTCTGTCCTGAAACCTGAGAGTTTGCGTTGCAATCAACGCCCCCTTCGGTGGGCCGCAAGCGACCGCTCTCCAGAGCCTGCCTGTCGTCACCGTCCCGGTCCGGGTGGCCTGAGCGATTCCGGGCGGATGTTGCGCCTTCGGCGGCCGTCCGCAATGGCGGGCGGCACTCTTCCAGGTCGGTGTGGCCACGGGCAGACCCGCGGCCGGCAGAAACCGCAGTCTAGCCCAATGCAGCCTCGATGCAAAAGTCTGCCAGCGGAAACCATGGGGCAATTACGCCGCATTGATCGAACGCCTTCACAACTTCTTCGCTTAACTGATTGAGACTGAACCGGCAACACGGCTTTTCCACAAAGCCTGTGGATAACTCTGTGGATGGCTTGTTGCCAACATCCCAGATGCGTTACCACCTTTGGGGTCTTGTCCGATTGGACAATTTTTCGCCCAACTCAACAAGCCCTTGTTTTTGTTGGATTGCCTCGTTCCCAAAAAAATCTGTGGTGGTACACCCGGGCTTTTACGCGCCGTACCCCCGCCCCTCGCCGAATTTGTGCACAACCTAACCCGCAGGAGCCGGACGCGCGGCACTCCGGAGGCTGAAAGTTCTGGAGGTCGGGTTAACGCAGCGTAACCCGACGTACGGTTTGCGCTGACCGGGCGTGAACGCGATCCAGTGACGCAGCCCTACCCCTGCGGCCCCAGGGCCCTGAGGGCGAAAAATCTCTTCAACGCGAGTGTCCGATCTACCTGCGTGACACCCAGCGCCCGTGCAGAGGCGACCAGCGGCAGCGAGGAGCCGAACAACCAGCGCAGGGCCTCCATCGAGCGCAGCATCGCCTCATTCTCGACGCGACGGCTGCGCGTGTAGGCCGAAAGGGCCGCGGGACGGGCAGGATCGCTGCCCGGACCCGCGGGCAACCGCCGTAGCAACTCACGAACGTCGGCCAGGCCCAGGTTCAGACCCTGGCCGGCCAGCGGGTGAATCGTGTGCGCGGCATCCCCGACCAGCACCAGGCGCCCCCGGCTGTAGTCCTTCGCCTGCCGCCCGACCAGTGCCCAAGCGGACCGCGGCGACACCGATTCGATCTCCCCGAGGCGTGCCCCGAGCGCGTCCCGCAGCGCCGTCGCGAACGCCGCATCGTCCAACTCCAGGACATCGTCCGCGTCGAACTCGGGCTGCGACCAGACGACGGAACAGCGCCCATCCGCCAGGGGTAGAAAGGCGACGATCTGCTGCTGGTTGAAGCGCTGCCAGGCGGTGTCCTGGTGCGGGAAGCGCGTCGCGACCGTGGCGACGACACCCTTCGCGTGGTAAGGGTGCCGGCGGACCGGGATGCCTGCACGGTGGCGCAGCGGAGACTCGGCGCCGTCCGCGGCCACCAGCAGCCGTGCTCCCAGCACGCGCCGGCCCTCCAGGTGCAGATCGATGCGATCCGGGCGCCAGTCGAGCGTGCGCCACCGGGTATCGGGCAGCAGTACCGCCTCGGTCGCCTCCAGGGCGTCCCACAGACTTGCCTCCAACGCCAGGTGCTCCACCGTCCAACCCAGCGCCGGCACACCCAGCTCGTCGGCATCGAACGTCAGCGCGGCGGCGCTGTTGGCGTCCCAGACAGCCATGCGATAAAAGGCATGGGCACGCCGGCGCAGTACCGACTCGGCAACGCCCATCTGTTCCAGCAGGGCCATTGACGCGGCATTCAGCGTTGCCACACGGGTCACCGGCGCGGTGTCCGCAAACACGGGCCGCGGCTTGCGTTCCACCAGAGCCACGCGCTGCCCGGCCTGGGCCATCCCCAGTGCGACGGCGGCGCCGACCGCACCGCCCCCCACCACCACGCAGTCGAACAGATCGGGAGACGTCTTCATGCGGTTCCCTCCTCGGTCTCGCCGGTGTCGCGCCGACGCCCTGCCGCGGACCCCGCCATCGCAACGGGCACGGCGCGCAGGCTGCGGCGCGGCAGGGGTTGCAGGCCCATCGCCCGCTCCGCCCAGAGCCGACGCAACGGGTCGATGCGATCGAGCACCAGCATGCCGCCGCCCAGCGCATGGGGGGCCAACTCCTGGATTGCCAGCAGCCCTCGGGCCAGAAAATCGGTCGCGGCCGTAATGCGGCCGATGTCCCCCGCGCGCAGACCGGCATAGTCGGCGAGGACCTCGGGCGCACCCGGGTCGGCCGCGGTCAGCAGGCGTCCGGCCAGCACCGCAACGTCGCGCAGCGACAGGTTGAGACCCTGCCCCGCGACCGGATGCAGACCATGGGCGACGTTCCCGGCCAGCACCAGCCGCGCGTCGTGGAGTCTCCGGGCCCGCACCAGTTCGAGGGGAAAACGTGCCAACGGTCCCGCGGCGCGCAGACGGCCGAGACGCCAGCCGAAAACCTCCTGCAACTCGGCGACACGCTCGGCCTCGGCCAGTGCCGCACGAACATCGCAGGCGTCGGGAGGCGCCACCCAGACCACGTTCATCCGTCCACCCGACTGGGGCAGCAGTGCCAGCGGCCCCTCCGGGGTGAATCGCTCGAAGGCCCGGCCCTGATGCTGCCTCGACGGCAGGACGTCGAAGACCAGCGCATCGGCATCGTAACGCCGGCGCAGCACCTCGATACCGGCAGCCGCGCGGGTCGCGGAATGCGCGCCGTCGGCCGCCACCACGAGACGTGCAGCGAACCGGTGCCGGCCGTCCGGACCGGCGACGACCACCTCCCGACGCTCCGGCCCGGCGGCCTCCAGCAGATCGAGCTCCGTCCGTTCGAGCACCTCGACCCCGGCTTCCTCGAGGGCATGGGCGAGCATGGCGTCGATCCGGGCGGCAGGAACGACTTGCCCCAGCGCCGGCAGGCCCTGGCTCGCAGCGTCCATCACCACGCTGCCGAAGCCACCCGCCCGGCTCACGTGAATCTCCCGGATCGGCTCCGCATGCGCAGCCAACGGGGCCCCGTAGCCGATGTCCTGCAGAATCGTCACCGAACCCGCGGAAAGCGCGTAGCCGCGCGTATCGGCACTGCGCTCGGCGTTCGCTCCCCGCGCGCCGCGCTCTGCGAGCACGACGTCCCGGCCGCCGCGGGCAAGGAGGCAGGCCAGCAATCCACCCACCGGCCCCGCGCCGACGATCAGGACGTCACAGTTCCGGTTCCGTGCCGCCATCAGGCGGCCCTGCCCCGCGCCGGGGCATTGCCGGCCATGCAGTCCTCGATCTCCGCCACTGTCTTCGGGCAGTCCCCGCTGAGGATCTCGTGACCGGATCGGGTCAGGGCCACGTCGTCCTCGATACGGATGCCGATGTTGCGAAACCGCTTTGGCGCCTTCGCCTGGGGACCGAAATACAGCCCGGGCTCCACCGTCATCACCATGCCCGGCTCCAGCAGACGCCAGGCGTCGCCGATGCGATAGTCACCGACATCGTGCACATCCAGACCCAGCCAGTGACCGGTACGGTGCATGTAGTACGGCTTGAAGGCCTCCTTTCGGACCAGGTCCGCAGGCCTGCCCTTCAACACCCCCAGCGCCTTCAGACCGCGGGTGAGGACCCCCACGGCGGCGTCGTGGGGATCGTTCCAATGGTTGCCGGGCACCGTCTTCGCGATCGCCGCGGCCTGCGCCTCGAGCACGACCTCGTAGACCTCCCGCTGGGCCGGAGTGAAACGTCCCGAGACCGGAAAGCTGCGGGTGATGTCCGAGGCATATCCTCCGTACTCGCAACCGGCATCGATCAGCAGCAGATCCCCTTCGCGCAGTACGCTGCGATTCTCGATGTAATGGAGGATGCAGCCGTTCTCGCCTCCGCCGACGATCGAGTGATAGGCCGGTTCCGTGCCGTGGCGCCGGAATTCATGCAGCAGTTCGGCCTCGACCTCGTACTCGGCCATTCCCGGCCGGCAGGCCTGCATGGCGCGCACGTGGGCGCCGGAGGAGATAACCGCCGCGTGACGCATCATGCGCAGTTCCCCGGGCTGCTTGAACAGGCGCTGCTCGTGCAGATGGTGTTCCAGCGCGACGAACTCGCAGGGTGCCCGAACGCCGGATCGCACCTTGGCGCGAACCTGGTTCACCCAGCCGAACAGGCGCTGGTCCATGGCCTCGCTATGACCGAAGGGCGCGCACATTGTGCTCCGGTTCTCCATCAAACCGGGCAGGATCTCGCCGATGTCGCCGATGGGAAAGGCACAATCGGCAGCATAGTCGCTGACAGCCCCATCGGGTCCGGCGCGGCGTCCGTGCCACGTCTCCATGTCAGGATCGCGGTCGCGGCAGAACAGCACGTATTCTCCCGCCTCGCGCCCCGGGACCAGCACGGCGAACGCATCGGGCTCCGGAAAGCCGGTGAGGTACAGGAAATCGCTGTCCTGCCGGAACGGGTATTCGACGTCCCGGTTGCGCAGGCTTTCGGTCGCGGCGGGAATGACGGCGATCGCATCCTTGCCGATGGACTGCATCAGCCGGTGCCGGCGGCGCGCGAACTCCTTCAGGGTGAGCTTGGGTGGTTTCATTGCAGTGGAATCGGGCTCCGTGGTTGGGCGGGCGCCAGTTCATCGGCAAGCAGCATCACGCCGACGCGCACGTACTCGTTCAGTTCGGCCAGCGCCTGCTCGTTGTCTTCATTGGCCTCGGGCTCTGCCTCGATGCGCGCAATCTCGGCGAAATCGCGCAGGATCTCGGCGGCTTCCGGCGAGGGCTTCAGCCCCCCGAGGCGGGGCGTCTGACCGAGGCCACCGAGGAAGCCGTCCACCCACTGTCCCAGCGTGCGGGTGCGAAACTCCAGGTCTTCGCTGTCATCGGGCAACAGCGGCGCGAATCCGAGATCGGTGTCGTTCAGCGCACGTAACACCTGCAGCCGCAGTGCCTCGACGGTCCGACGCAAGACCGCATCATCATGGCCGGGCGGCGGATGGCGTTCTCCCAGCACTTGTTCGAGCCGGGCTCCCGACAGGCTCGGATCCGCCACCAGGCACCCGGAGAGCAGGCCGTGCGCGGCAGGCGCCGAACAGGACACGCCCGCGGCATGGAGGATCCGCCCCAGTTCATCCAGGCCGGAAGCCCCCACCGCAGTCATCAGAATGCCTCCAGTCGAGCTTCGTAGGGAAACAGCAGCATGCGATAGATCCGGTCGCCGAACTGCATGTGCGTGAACTCGGGTTCGCCGAGTTTGATCGCATTGCTCCCTTTCGCAGACATCGCGCGCAACCCGAAGTGACGTTCCGAGATCAGGTCCGCCAGCAGCTGCTCGAGTTCCGCGCGTTCGATCGTCCCGGTATTGTCGACGATGCGGCAGGGCTTGCCGTTGTGTGCGGTGGATTCGATGATGGTGGCGCCGGGGCCGGGCGGAGGGGTGTTCGTCATCGCGGGATCACCTCGAGAGCTTCAGTCATACAAAGGGCATTCGTTCATCGGGCATTGTGGCGGTGGGGCCTGAACCCCGCAACCGCTCATTGCAAGGACACCCGGGGGCCGGGATCGTGCGACTCCGTTGTGTCAGGAATGCGGTTCGCTTTCCCTCGAGCGATGGCAGTCTGGTCCGAACGCCATGTCATGAATACCCGGTTACCAGTTGACGCTCGGATAGCGCCACTCCTAGACTCCAGCTATTCATCTTTTCTCACGCCACAGAGCCAGGGACCCGAACACGCCATGGAAACCGCCAAGCCCGCCGAGGTGGATGCTGCCGCTGATCGCCTGGAGACGGCCGTTGTGCGACTGATGGAACGCTGCGCCGCGCTGCACGAGGAGAATCACCTGCTGCACGAGCAACTCCGACAACTGCGCGCCGAGCGCGCCACCTTCAAGGAACGCACCGAGCAGGCCCGGCATCGGGTCGAAGGCATGATTTCCCGGCTGCGCACCATGGAGCACCCCGAATGAGCCCTCCCGCAGAGCCTGTCCGCGTCAATATCCTCGGCAAGGAATACCAGGTCGCATGCCCTCCCGAGGAACGCGCCGACCTCTATGCCTCCGCCAATCTGCTGGATGAGCGCATGCGCAGCGTCCGCGACGGCGGGCGCGTTGTCGGTGCCGACCGGATCGCGGTGATGGTGGCGCTGAACCTCGCGCACGAGATGCTCGTCTGTAGCCGGAACCTGGAGCGCGTGCAGATCCGCACACCGGAACGCCTGAGCGTCCTTGCCGATGCCGTGGAAAAAAAATTGCGGGAAACTGCACGTGACGGTACGAATGGCTCATAATTGGAGTCAGGGCGTGTTTCTGCGCCGTGCGTGAGTGGCTGGGTGGTACCCTTGAGCCTAATTGTTAGCCACGGGAATCGAGAACTTTCGGGTGGTTGAGCATGTCCGCTCCGTGCGGAAAGCCTGTAAACCTGAAGCCTCGTCCCACCTGAACCGCTGGTTCAAGGTCGAAGGCCACCACGGCGCGCGCGGTGCACGCCCCCTTTTCTGATGTCCCAAACCATTCCCGCTCTCCCCACCGAAGAGCCGCTGGTCCTGCGACTGCGCTTCCGTAGACAGCGCGCGGCCCTCGACGACGGCATCATCGCCGAACATTCCGCCGCGATCTCGGACCATGCCCGGCGTTGCCTCCGGCTGCTGCGCCCGCGCACCCTCGCCGGTTATTTCGGCATCCGCGGCGAAATCGACATCCTGCCACTCCTGGAACAGCAATCGGCCCGAGGCATCCGCATTGCGATGCCCATACTGGAGTCGCACCGGTCAGGCCGCATGCACTTCCGTTCCTGGCACCCCGACGCACCGTTGTGCCACAACGCGTTCGGCATCCCGGAACCCTGCCACGACGCGCCGCGCGTCTGGCGCCGCGAACTCGACATCGTGCTCCTGCCCCTGGTCGCGTTCGACAGTGCCGGATACCGTCTGGGAATGGGCGGCGGCTACTACGACCGTTACTTCGCCCGGCGCCGCTTCGGCTTCCATCGCCCCCGGCTGATTGGCATCGCCCATGGCTTCCAGCAAGTGCCCCGCCTGGAGCGGCAGCCCTGGGACGTGCCGCTGGACGGGGTCATCACCGAGGCGGGGTGGACAGGATTCCAGCGACTGCCGGGTGAGCGAGCGGATTGACAAATACCAGGGGAGAATGCTGGCATCCGCCACAAAACCCTGCGAGGAACCCCCGATGGCCTACTGGTTGATGAAATCCGAACCCGATGTCTTCGGTATCGATGATCTGGAGCGGGTCGGCGTGGAGCCGTGGGAGGGGGTGCGCAACTACCAGGCACGCAACATGATGCGCGACGCGATGAAGAAGGGCGACCTCGCCTTCTTCTATCACTCGAACACCAAGGTGCCCGGCATCGTCGGGGTGTTGCGCATCCAGCGCGAGGGTTATCCCGACGACGCCGCCTTCGACCCGGAGCACAAGTATTACGATCCGAAGAGCGACCCCGACAACCCCCGCTGGTACCGCGTCGATGTGGCCTTCGAGGAACGCTTCGACGCGGTCATCCCGCTGTCGTGGCTGAAGGAGCAGCCCGAACTGGCCGATTGCCCTCTGGTGCGCAAGGGCAACCGGTTGTCGATCATGCCGGTCACGGACCAGCAGTGGCACTTCATCATGAACCAGGCCCGGACCCTCTCCTGATGCAACAGGCTGGTGGCAACGCGATCAGTCTGGGGCAGACCACCAAAGGCCGTCACACGGCGGCTGCCAGCGCCTGATCCAGGTCCTCGATGATGTCATCGATGTGCTCGATGCCCACGGACAGGCGGACCATGTCCTCGCGCACGCCGGCGCGCTCGAGCTCGTCCGGGGCGAGCTGCCGGTGCGTGGTCGTCGCCGGGTGACACGCCAGGCTCTTGGCATCGCCGATGTTCACCAGCCGCGTCACCAACTGCAACGCGTCGATGAAACGGCCACCCGCCTCGCGCCCGCCGAGCGGACTGTCGATACCGAAGCTGAGGATGCCCGCGGCCCGGCCGCCCAGGTAGCGCTGTACCAGGCCATGATCGGCATGGTTTGGCAGACCGGCATAGGCGACCCAGTTCACGGCGGGATGCCGCTCGAGGTACTGGGCGACCGTAAGGGCGTTCTCGCAGTGCCGTTCCATGCGCAGCGCCAGTGTCTCGATCCCCTGCAGGATCAGGAAGCTGTTGAAGGGCGAGATGGCCGCACCCATGTTGCGCAGCGGGACCACGCGCGCTCGGCCAATGTAGGCCGCCGGACCGAAGGCGTCGGTATAGGTGACCCCGTGATAGGACGGATCGGGCTGGGTCAGCCCGGTGAAACGTTCCGCGTGGTCCGCCCAGGGGAATCGTCCGGAGTCCACCAGGACCCCCCCAATCGTGGTGCCGTGCCCACCCATGTACTTGGTCAGGGAATGCACCACGATGTCGGCACCGTGCTCGAAGGGCCGACAGAGATACGGCGACGGCACGGTGTTGTCCACCATCAGCGGCACGCCGTGGGAATGAGCCAGTTCCGCCAGCGCCGCCAGGTCCGCCACGTTGCCCGCGGGATTGCCGATCGACTCGCAGAAGACCACCCGGGTATTCCCATCCATCAGATCCCGCATCGCCTCGATGTCGCCGGGCGGCGCGAACCGGACCTCGATTCCATACCGGGGGAGCGTATGCGCGAAAAGATTGTAGGTCCCGCCGTAGAGCGTGCTGGTGGTCACGACGTTGTGCCCGGACTCGGCCAGGGTCATCAGCCCGGCCGTGATCGCGGCCATGCCTGATGCGAAGGCCAGCGCCCCGACGCCACCCTCGAGCGCGGCCACCCGCTGCTCGAGCACGTCCGTGGTCGGATTCATGATCCGGGTATAGATGTTCCCCGGAACCTTCAGGTCGAACAGGTCCGCACCGTGCTGCGTGTCGTCGAACGCGTACGAGGTGGTCTGGTAGATCGGGACCGCGACGGCCCGGGTGGTCGGGTCCGGCTGGAACCCAGCGTGAATCGCCTGCGTCTCGAATTTCATGCATTCCTCCTCGTTGTCGGTGGCGGCGTTGGGCCGGCGGCAGGTTCTAAAGCCCGCCTGACCATGGGATGCCCACCCCGCTCGCCGGCCCAGAATACTTCACCTGCGCGCGAAGGGAACAGGCGAGCGGGCCGTCACCCGGCGGTGAAGCGCTCCCAGTGAACGCAGAAAGTTCCATGAAATTGTGGGATTTCGAAAAAAAGTCTTGATGCGGATCAACCCAAGAGCCGATTCTTCGCCTACACTCCGGAATGCGGGGCAGGACGTCCGGCGGAACCGGCTGTGCCGATCTTTTCACCGATGGGGGATCTCCATGGAAACAACTGCGGATACACACAACGTAAAAGCAGCAGCGCAAGACACTTACGATTACAAGGTAGTGCGGCAATTCACGATCATGACGATCGTCTGGGGCATCGTTGGGATGCTGGTCGGCGTCATCATCGCCGCGCAGCTCGTCTGGCCCGCCCTGAACACGAACCTGGAGTGGTTCACCTTCGGACGCCTGCGTCCGCTCCACACCAACGCGGTGATCTTCGCCTTCGGCGGCTCCGCGCTCTTCGCCACCTCGTACTACATCGTGCAGCGCACCTGCCAGGCACGACTGTTCGG
>SKJG01000078.1 GCA_007116035.1 Thioalkalivibrio sp. | reverse complement strand
TTCTTGAGCTTCGCGCCACGCTTGTCCACCAACATGCCAAGTGGGTTGCGACCCAGGTAGTCGTCGATCCTCTGGCGCTGTTCATCGCTCAGCAGATCGGAAGGATTGCCACTCCATTTCTGCACGGTACGCTTCCTCGCAAGCCAGCCTGGATGGGGCGAGTGTGGAAATTTTCTGCAGCAAGATCTGCGAAAGCAACACCCCGCGCGATTCTGCGACCTTGGGCCCTACCTGGTCAACAACAGACCTACAGGACACCGACTTGGTTGGTACTCCCGCTTCGATCGGCAGCGCCCAACGAAAAGCACACTCGCCAGAAGGTTTGACTTTCGGGACGGACCGAGTCCAGCGTGGCCGTGTACTCGACGCCGCCCAAAGTGAACCGGATGCGCTGATCGGCACCCAGTGTCCCGGAATCCTGCAGCAGAATGGCGGTATTCCCCCTGCCGTACTCCTGGAGGAAGAGTCCAGGCTGCATGCCGGGCCCATCCGTACCGCTGTCGTCCCGTCTGATTTCCGTGGGGACACAGTTCTGAGACAGATACTGGACACCCACGGTCACGCCGTCCGCATCGTCGTAGCGCAGCCAGCGAATCACGCCCAGAGGCCAGAGCGTACGCTCCTGCTCGGTCACCCGGATCGCGATCAGGTTGCCACAGGCGATCGTGTCGGCCGGAGACTGAAGGTGCAGACAGCAACCGCCGGCACCGACGTTCTTGAGCCAACTCACGGTCGGGTGGGCGTCCTTTTCAGCCGTTGCGGAGTCGGCTGACGCGGTATCGAGCGCGCGCATCGCGGATTCCCACACGCGCATCACGCGCTGGAGTTCCCGGCCCGACAAGTGACGGATCTCGGTTCCGGTTGTCGGACCTTCGCCGTTGGGGGACACCCGGTTCGCTGGACCGATACTTCCCGGGCCCCCCATGCTGAGGAGAGCGGATACTTGCGGCGGGTCACCACCTTCCGGAGCGAACAATCCGCCAGGCAGCAGATCGGAATCAAGATCGGTGAGCGCGCGCTGGTAGCCGAGATCCGCGCGAATCATCGCGTGGATAGACGGCAAACCCGTCGCGGTGATCAGGGGGCCGAAATCCGCCGGTTCGCGCCTGAACTGCCGCATCGGCGGAACGACCCAACGCCGACGCAGACGCTGATCGAGCCTGACGGATCTCGCCTGCGCAGCCCCGGGCGCCATTAGTTCTTCAGGATTGGAGTCCAGGGCTGTCAACACCGCGCTCAGATCCACATATCGGATGCTCGCATCGGACAACACGTCACCCACGATCAGGGAGGGTGGGCGGTCTTCGTCCAGCGCCAGCCTGATCAGCGCCTTTTCCGCGCTGCCACTGCTCGGTACGGCTTCGACGCATTCCAGCGGCAAGTTCTCCAACCATTGGGACAGCCGGAGGGCATCTCCGCGCCGCAGCGCGTACACGTCACTGGAGGCGAGTACGCTGATGCGCGCAACCAGCGCTTCGACGCTCGCGACCCCTGGGATTCTGCGGCGCTCGGCCTCCGTGGGCGGGGCGGAGGCCGCACCGAGCCGTTCGGCGAGTTGCAGCGCATGGTGCACCTGCCGCCAGAAACCCTCCGGCTCAGCTTGGTACAGGTGCCAGAGATGTCGGGAAAGTGTGTAGCTCAGAGCCAGGGCCCGGCGCAGACGCGGGCCGGCATCGACCACCGACAGCGCACCCCGCGCCAGGCCCTCGTCGACGAGGCGCAGGTGAAGGGTGGCAAGTGAGTGCGACAGCGTCATGTAGATTGCTGCCAGCGACTGATCTTCCAGCGCGAGAGGCGCCTCTTTCTGTTCCAGTTGCGCGCCAATCAGCCCAAGGACCGGCAAGGCCTGGTCATCGACGATGTCGGCGAGCCCGGGCAGGTCCGCCTCATCGAAGCCCATGATCTTGATTGCGCGGACTGCGCGGAGTGCTGCCTCACCCTGCGCCCCCGGCTCGTGGGCCGAATGGCTATCCAAAGGCGCCCCAAGTGGTTCGGAAGCTGGGCTCGCGTGGTCGGCAGACCTCTTTTGATCGGGCCCCGAACGGTCGAATGCGGGCGTCGGCTGATACTCGTCCATGGCGATCCCCCATCTGGCGCTACCAACCGCTCGAATACTAGACCATAGATATATATAAATCCATCCGTTTGGACTTGAACCTCACTGGTACACGTCCTTCGGCAAGCTCAGGACGCACGACAAGGATCGTGGCGCACCCGACATCCAGGCACTGGAACGCAGAGGCGGATTCAGGCTGAGGGTCAGCAAGCGGCACCGGATCACGTCGCCATCGCGGCTGACGCTGAACAATGGGCCGGAAAAGGCCGCAATCGCCAAGAAATAGCGAGAAGCCCCCGGCTTTCGCCGTGGGTAGGATGCGGACCCAGCCGATGCGGACGCTACCCGCCGCCCTTGATGACGGTCATCATCTCGCGCATCTCGTCCTGGGCGTCTTCGATGATGGCGAGCTTCCCGAATTCGTTCGGGGGGACCAGCCCCAGCTTGGCGAAGG
>SKJG01000073.1 GCA_007116035.1 Thioalkalivibrio sp. | reverse complement strand
GTGCTCTGGGACTGCACGTTTTTCATGGCGCCGATCAGCTTTGCCGGGCCACCGGCATACCCGATGCGCCAGCCGGTCATCGCGTAGGCCTTGGAGACGCCGTTCAGCACCACGGTGCGCGGCGCGAGGTCGGGCGCCACGTTCAGGATGTTCACGAACTTCGCGCCGGCGAACAGGATATGCTCGTACATGTCGTCGGTGGCGATGATGATTTGCGGGTGCTCGCGCAGGACATCGGCCAGTGCGCCCAACTCCTCGGCGCTGTAGGCCGCGCCGGTTGGGTTGGACGGGCTGTTCAGGAAGATCAGGCGGGACCGCGGGGTGATCGCGGCCCGCAACTGGTCGGCGTTGATCTTGAAGCCGCTGTCCTGGGTTGCGGAAATGACGACCGGGGTCGCGTCCGCGAGCAGGGCGATATCCGGGTAGGAAACCCAGTAGGGCGCCGGGATCAGGACCTCGTCTCCCGCGTTCAGCAGCGCGAGGCATAGGTTGAAGATGCTCTGCTTGCCGCCGGAGGAAACCAGGATCTCGTTCGGCTTGTAGCTCAGGCCGTTGTCCTGCTCGAATTTCTGGATGACCGCCTTCTTGAGGGCTGCGGTCCCATCGACCGCGGTGTACTTGGTATCGCCGCGGGCAAGGGCATCGATGGCGCCCTGCTTGATATGCTCTGGCGTATCGAAGTCGGGTTCCCCGGCACCGAGGCCGACGATGTCCCGGCCTTCGGCCTTGAGCTGGTTGGCCAGTGCGCTGACGGCCAGGGTGGGTGAGGGCTTGATGCGCTGAACGCGTTCGGAGAGCTGGATGTCCAAGACGGGCCTCGGGCGAGCACGGGGAAATGGAGTGCGGCGGTCGCCGCTTCGAGGTTCAAATGATACTGAAATCCCACGAACAAGATAAGGCCGAAGCCGGGAAAAGGCTGGAAGTCGTTTCCAGTTACAAGCCGGCTGGCGATCAGCCGGAGGCGATTCGTGCGCTGGTCGAGGGACTGGAGGCCGGATTGGCACACCAGGTGCTGCTCGGCGTCACCGGTTCGGGTAAGACCTTCACCATCGCCAAGGTGATCGAGGAGCTGCAGCGGCCGACGATCATTCTGGCTCCGAACAAGACCCTGGCCGCGCAGCTCTACGGCGAAATGAGGGACTTCTTCCCGCACAACGCGGTGGAATACTTCGTCTCTTACTACGATTACTACCAGCCCGAGGCCTACGTGCCTTCCTCGGACACCTACATCGAGAAGGACGCCTCGATCAACGACCATATCGAGCAGATGCGGCTGTCCGCCACGCGTGCGTTGCTCGAACGGCGGGACGCGATCATCGTCGCCAGCGTATCCGCGATCTATGGCCTGGGCGATCCGCGCAAGTACCTGTCCATGGTGCTGCACATCCAACGCGGGGAACGGGTGGATCAACGCGAAATCCTGCGCCGCCTGGCCGAGCTGCAGTACACCCGGAACGATCTGGAACTGCGCCGCGCCACCTACCGTGTGCGTGGCGAGGTGATCGACATCCACCCCGCCGAATCCGAAAGCGAGGCGGTACGGATCGAGCTCTTCGACGACGAGGTCGAGCGCCTGTCCTACTTCGATCCCTTGACGGGCGAGGTGCTGCGTACGGTGCCGCGCCTGACCATCTACCCGAAGACGCACTACGTGACGCCGCGCGAGACTCTGGTCGAGGCGGTCGACTGGATCCGCGAGGAACTGAAGGAACGCCTGGACTTCCTGCGCACGGAGAACCGGCTGGTGGAGGCCCAGCGGCTGGAACAGCGCACGGTCTTCGACATGGAGATGATTCTGGAGATCGGCTACTGCTCCGGCATCGAGAACTACTCGCGCTACCTGTCCGGTCGTGCCCCGGGGGAGCCGCCACCGACCTTCTTCGACTACCTGCCGAAGGATGCGTTGCTGGTGATCGACGAATCGCATGTCTCGGTCCCGCAGGTCGGCGGGATGTTCCGAGGCGACCGCTCGCGCAAGGAAACATTGGTTGAATACGGCTTCCGCCTGCCCTCGGCGCTGGACAACCGGCCCCTGCGGTTCGAGGAGTTCGAGCACTTGCGGCCACAGACCATCTATGTGTCGGCCACGCCGGGTCCTTACGAACTGGAGCATGCAGGGGCGGTGGTGGAGCAGGTGGTCCGGCCCACTGGCTTGCTGGATCCAAGGCTGGAAGTTCGCCCGGCCAGCACGCAGGTCGATGACTGCCTTTCCGAGATCGCGCTCCGCGTCGAGCGGAACGAGCGCGTGCTGATCACCACCCTGACCAAGCGCATGTCCGAGGACCTGACCGAATATCTGTCCGAGCACGGCATCCGCGTGCGGTATCTGCACTCGGACATCGACACGGTCGAACGCATGGAGATCATCCGTGACCTGCGCCTGGGCGAATTCGACGTTCTGGTCGGTATCAACCTGCTGCGCGAAGGACTGGACATGCCCGAGGTGTCTCTGGTGGCCATCTTCGATGCCGACAAGGAGGGCTTCCTGCGTTCGGAACGCTCCTTGATCCAGACCATCGGTCGGGCCGCCCGCAACGTCAATGGCATGGCCATCCTTTATGCCGACCGGATCACCGGCTCGATGGAACGGGCAATGGGAGAAACGGAACGGCGACGCGAAAAACAGAAGGCCCACAACTTCGAACACGGAATCACGCCGCTCGGCATCCAGAAGGCTGTGGCCGACATTCTGGAGGCGCGCCCGGGGGGGCGACCCGGCGACAAGCGCCGGGGCCGCAAGGTGGCCGACGGCGACGTGCCCGCCTACATCGATTCTCCAGAGGCGGCTGCGCGCCAGATCGAGCGGCTGGAGAAGGAGATGTACGCGAAGGCACGTGACCTGGAGTTCGAGGCGGCCGCGGAGCTGCGCGACCGGATTCAGGAGTTGAAGGAACGCGCATTTCGCCCGGAAGCGGCGATCCGGCGCACCGGATCCTGAGCCTTGGGCGCATCGCATCCACCGTACCGATGAACGAAGACGACATCTACGGTGCCGCGGTGGATCTCGTTGCAACGGTCCCCGGGTTGGTGATCGGGAGCGGGGAGGGCGAAAGCCTGTCCCTCGGTCACCTGCCGTTCGCGGGTACTCTGGAAGATGGCCTGTACGTGGTGTCCAGTCGGCTGGCTGCGCATTATCGTGCATTGGATACCGGGCAGTGGGTCACCTGTCTGCTGCTCGAGGACGCATCGGGTTGCCGGCAGATCTACGCGCGCAGGCGGCTGTTGCTGCGTTGCAGGCCGGAGCGACTGACCGACGCCGACGCGCGTACGGCCACGTTCGCGATGCTGAGGTCCAACTTTGGCGGCATCCTCGACCTGCTCGAGGGGCTTCCCGACTTCCAGGCGTTTCGGCTGCAGGCGTTTTCCGGGGAACTCGTCCTTGGATTCGGCAAAGCCTACACCCTGCGTGGAAGCGCCTTGCGCACCGTGGAGCACCTTACCGGTAACGGCTGAAGGGATAGCCAATGGCGCCCTGTGGCCGAAAACCCGTTAGACTGATCCCCTGAGCCACAACCCGGTTTGACGCCATGACCGACTTCCTGGGCCCGGTGATGCTGGGTGTCAAGGGTCTCGAACTGACTCCCGAAGACCGCGAGCGACTGCTGCATCCTGCGACGGGAGGTGTAATCCTCTTCTCCCGCAATTACCAGGATCCCGAACAGCTTCAAGCATTGGTCCGCGAAATCCGGTCGCTACGCAGCCCCGAGTTGCTCCTCGCGGTGGATCACGAGGGAGGCCGAGTACAGCGTTTCCGCGACGGGTTCAGCGAACTACCCCCCATGCATTGGATTGGCGACGTCTTCAATTACGATCCCGCCCGCGGGCAGGAGCTGGCTACCGACAGCGGCTGGGTCCTGGGTCGGGAACTCCAGGCGGTCGGCATCGATTTCAGCTTTACCCCGGTGCTGGACCGTGACATCGGCATCAGCGAGGTGATCGGCGACCGCGCCTTTCACGAGCGCGCGGATGTGATCGCGCTGCTGGGAGGTTGCCTGCTCGACGGCCTCGACCAGGCCGGAATGCGCGGCGTCGGCAAGCACTTCCCGGGACACGGGTCCGTGGCTGCCGACTCGCACCTGGAGGTCCCCGTCGATCCCCGCTCGCTTGCCGAGATCGAAGCCGACGACATCGCTGCCTTCGTCCCGCTGTTGCCACGAGTGGGTGGGATCATGCCAGCGCACGTGATCTATCCCGAAGTGGATGCCAATCCTGCTGGCTTTTCCGGCATCTGGCTGCATGACCTGCTGCGGATGCGCTGGGGGTTCGACGGCGCGATCTTCAGCGACGACCTCGGCATGGCCGGGGCCGGGGTGGTGCGCTCTCCGGGAGAGCGTGCGCACGCCGCGCTGTACGCGGGATGCGACATGGTGCTGATCTGCAATGACTTCGCCGGAGCGGACGACATCCTGCAGACGCTCGAGGGCCGCGCGGCAAACCCCGAAACGGCTCGCCGTCTCGATGCCATGCGGGCTCGCGCGGCACCGGATGACGCATTGCGCATGGATGCGGCCCTTGCCCGACTGCACGCGCTGGTCGACCACCACGGTTCCACACCGATGATGTGAGGGGCTACGGACCTGCGCCACCCCTGACGATGAAAAGCCACAAACCGTAGGTCGGTTTAGCCCAGAGGGCGTAACCCGACGGGTTTCTTTCATTCCAACCCTGGTTGCACTCTGTGCTTCAGGTGGGCGTTCGACATTTCCCGTCTAGACTCGTGCCATGAATACGAAGGTGTTGACTGAGGCAGGACGGGACTCGAGTAGGGATACGTTCGAGCTGGCCGTGGGCGGCATGAGTTGCGCCTCCTGCGTATCCCGGGTGGAGGACGCAATCCGCGCGGTACCAGGCGTACGCGGTGCGGACGTGAACCTGGCCACCGGCCGCGCGACGGTGGCGTTGGGCGATGCCGCGCCCCGGGATGTGGTCGAGGCGGTCTCCGAGGCTGGATACGAACCTGCCAGCGACGAGATCACTTTTACGGTAGGGGGCATGAGCTGCGCCTCGTGCGTCGGACGGGTCGAGGAGGCGCTGCGCGCGTTGCCGGCGGTGATCGAGGCCAACGTCAACCTCGCCTCGGAAAGCGCGCGCGTGCATTATCTGCCGGACCTCGCCGGCCCGTCCGATTTGCTGGCCGCCGTGGAGGCGGCAGGTTACGAGGCGGAGATACACGAAGCGGGCCCCGATCGATCGGACCGAGAGCGTGCTGCGCGGGCGGCCGAACACCGTTCCCTGAAACGGAACATGACGCTGGCCGCGGCGCTGACCCTGCCGATCTTCGTCATCGACATGGGCGGACACCTGATCCCGGCGCTGCACCACGCGGTGCACGACACCCTGGGTACGCAGAACGTCTACCTGCTTTTCTTCCTGCTCGCGTCGGTCGTTCAGTTCGGGCCCGGCCTGCGTTTCTACCAAAAGGGCTGGCCGGCGCTGGTTCACGGTGCACCGGACATGAATTCGCTGGTCATGCTCGGGACCTCCGCGGCGTATGGGTACTCGGTGGTCGCGACTTTCGTGCCCTGGGTGTTGCCCGAGGGCACGGTGCACGTCTATTTCGAGGCCTCGGCGGTCATCATTACCCTGATCCTCGTTGGTCGCTTCCTGGAGGCGCGCGCCCGGGGTGAGACCTCGGAGGCCATCCGCAAGCTGATGGGTCTGCGCCCGCGCACCGCACGCGTGATGCGCGCAGGCGAGCTATCGGAACTCGACGCGGATCAGCTTCGTCCCGGCGACCAAGTGCTGGTGCGTCCAGGCGAGCGGCTGCCGGTGGATGGCGAGGTTCTGGAGGGCTCGTCCTGGGTGGACGAGTCCATGATCACCGGCGAGCCGGTCCCCGTGCTCAAGGAGACGGGGTCGAAGGTCGTCGGCGGGACGGTGAACGGGCAGGGCAGTCTGACCTTTGCCGCAACACGCGTCGGCAACGACACCGTACTGGCCCAGATCATCCGCATGGTGGAGGCGGCGCAGGGCTCCAAGCTGCCCATCCAGGCCCTCGTCGACCGGGTGACCCGTTACTTCGTGCCCGTGGTGATCGGCATCGCGATTCTTACCTTCTTCGTCTGGGTGATCTTCGGTCCGGCTCCCGCGTTGACCCTGGCACTAGTCAACGCGGTGGCGGTATTGATCATCGCCTGTCCCTGCGCGATGGGTCTGGCCACGCCCACGTCGATCATGGTGGGTACCGGCAAAGGGGCGGAAATGGGGGTGCTGTTTCGCGGCGGCGATGCCCTGCAGGCGCTGCGCGGGATCGAGGTGGTCGCCCTGGACAAGACCGGGACCCTCACCGAGGGACGTCCCGAATTGACCGGCATCAAGACCGTTGAAGGCTTCGATGAGGCGGAGTTGCTGGCCCTTGCAGCCAGCGTGGAAACGCACGCCGAGCATCCGATCGCACAGGCGATTGTGCGTGGCGCCAAGGCGCGCGAACTCGCGGTGGACAAGGCCCGGGATTTCGCGGCGGAGCCGGGGCAGGGCGCGCGTGGCACCGTGGGCGAGCGCGCTGTCCTTGTCGGATCCCGACATTTTCTATCCCAATATGGCGTAGATACCGACCGTTTCGGCGCCGATGCAGACCGGTTTGCCGACCGCGGAGCCACCCCTTTGTACGTCGTGATCGACGGACGGCTGGCCGCGTTGCTGGCGGTGGCCGACCCGCTGAAGGCCAGCGCCGGCCCCCTGGTCGAGTGGCTGCATGGGCAGGGGCTGCAGGTGGTGATGATCAGCGGGGACAATCGCCGGACCGCGGAAGCCATCGGGCGCGAGCTCGGCATCGACCAGGTCATCGCGGAAGTCTTGCCCGACGGGAAGGTCGAGGCCGTACGCCAATTGCAACGCGACAACCGCAAGGTGGCGTTCGTTGGCGACGGGATCAACGATGCGCCGGCCCTGGCGCAGGCCGAGGTCGGGATCGCGATCGGGTCTGGCACCGACGTGGCGATGGAGTCGGCCGAGATTGTGCTGATGTCCGACAACCTTGCCGGCATCAGCCAGGCCATTGCGCTCTCCAGGGCCACGTTGCGCAATATCAAGCAGAACCTGTTCTGGGCTTTCGTGTACAACGCAACGCTGCTGCCCGTAGCGGCCGGCGTTCTCTATCCGTTTTTCGGCATCCTGCTCTCCCCCATGTTCGCGGCGCTGGCGATGGCCTTTTCCAGCGTGAGCGTGGTGACCAATGCCCTGCGACTGAAGCGATTCCAGGTTCCTGTCTGACGGAACCCGCGGGCTCTTTCCCCGGAACGTGACCTTCATCAATAACCCGGCGCACGGAAGCGGGCACAGTGGGCGCCCATCATGGCAGCAGGCGAGTTCCTTGGCGAGCATGCTCCGGCCAGGTCCCACCCACCCAGCGGCTTGTCTCCAGGAGCGTAGTGCCCGCCTCGGCCGAGGTTGTTCCCGCACACGAATTGCGGCCAATTCTGCGTTACAGCATTAGAATGAGCTAAAATGCCTGGATCGGGACGGGAACCCCGAGGGCAGGCTGGCGGTTTCCCCGGATCCGACCCGTTCCCACCGACATCTTTCACCCCAGGAGAATTCTTATGGCCGACAAACTGCTCATCGTGATGGTCAACACCGACCCCCACAACCCCTCTGAACTGGGCGCTCCCTTCTTTCAGGCAACGGTCGCCGCGGCGATGGAATATGACGTCGAGGTCGTCCTGACGGGGCGTGCCGGAGAACTGGCCAAGAAGGGCGTTGCCGAAAACCTGTTTGTGCAGGAAGGCAGCTCCAAGTCCGTGTACGAATTCATCAAGGATGCCCACGAGGCAGGCGTCGCGTTCAAGGTCTGCACCCCGACGCTGGAGCTCTGGGGCGACGATCTGATCCCCGAGATCGAAGAGACCGTGGGCGGTGCCTACGTGATCTCCGAGGCGATGGACGACGACACCGTCACCTTCACTTATTAAGGCCTGGTCGGCCCTGGCCGGAAACGTGCCGGGGCTTGCCTTGATGCCGATGCATGTCACCTGAAGAGGCACGCCACGTTCTGCTCGAGGCCGATTGTCTCTTTGGCCGCGAGACCGTGGAAGCGGCCATCGACAGGCTTGCGGCCAGGACGACGGAAGTGCTGGCCGACAGCAATCCCCTTGTGCTGGGAGTAATGAATGGCGGCGTTGTGCTGCTGGGCGGACTCCTAACCCGATGGTCCTTCCCGATGCATCTGGATTACCTCCACGCGACCCGCTACCGCGGGGCCACCACCGGCGGTGACCACCTGCACTGGCTCGCGCATCCCCGCACACCGATGCAGGACCGGACCGTCGTCGTGGTCGACGATATTCTCGACGGGGGCATCACCCTCGCCGCGATCTGCGAGTATTGCCGGGAGCAGGGCGCCCGGAACGTCGTCAGCATCGTGCTCGTCGACAAGGCCAACCCGGACCGAGACCCCGCCATCACCGTCGACTATGCCGCCCTCGAGGCACCGAACCGGTACTTGTTCGGATACGGCATGGATTACCATGACTACCTGCGTAATGCGCCGGGTGTTTTCGCGGTCCGCGGAAGCTGATCGTCCGGGACGTTCGACCGACCGTCATCCGGCTTGACCGGTGGCGATTCGGCGGGTGCAGGCTAACCAGGGAACGTCAGGACTCCGGCAAATGCATCCGGATCGAAGCACCGAGGCGCGTCCGATTTCCGCAACCAGAAAGGCGAACACATGAGCGATGGACGTCTGGCAATCATCGGCGGAACGGGGCTGACCAGGCTCAAGGATCTCGAGATCACCCACCGTCAGGTGATGCACACGCCGTACGGGGAGCCGTCCGGCCCCCTGACCTTCGGTCAGTATCATGGGCACGAGGTGATCTTCCTGCCCAGACATGGGGCGCAGCACACGATCCCGCCGCATCAGGTCAATTACCGCGCGAACATCTGGGCGCTGAGAGATGCGGGGGTCGACACGGTCCTCGCGATTGCCGCTGTGGGCGGCATCACCCAAAAAATGGCTCCGGGCATGATTGCGGTTCCGGACCAGATCATCGATTACACCTGGTCGCGCTTTCATACGTTCTTCGAAGGGGACGACATGAAGGGCGTGACCCACGTCGACATGACCTTTCCCTATCACGAGGATCTTCGGCAGGCGCTGATCCATGCCTCGCGGGAACTGGAACTGGGTGCGGTCGAGCGGGGCACCTATGCCGCCACCCAGGGTCCGCGACTGGAAACGGCTGCCGAGATCGATCGGCTGGAGCGCGATGGCTGCGACTTGGTGGGGATGACCGGCATGCCGGAAACGGCGCTGGCACGGGAGTTGGATCTACGTTACGCCTGCTGCGCCGTCGTCGCGAACTGGGCGGCCGGCCGTTCCGATGGGACCATCACCATGGAAGAGATCGGCCGCAACCTCGAGACGGGCATGGCCCGCGTAAAGCAACTTCTGCCGTTGGTGATCGAGCGCTGCAGAGTGCCGTGATTCACAGCCCTCGTTAACGAAAAAGACCGGGTGCAGTTCTGTAGGTCGGGTTAGCGTAGCGTAACCCGACGTGCCGGGGTGTGGCAGACGATGCTGCTTTGCGGCCATGGGTGGGTGCGAGCGCTGTCGGGTTACGCCCGTGGGCTAACCCGACCTACAGTTCTACAGTTCAGGGGCCATGGTGGTTAGTACGTTCGACGATTTAACATAATATACATTATGCGCAATTTTGCATGGTCCGCTGCGAGATCCACGCCGGTCCGAGTGCGCCCCACGGGCGACTCCTCCATGCAGCGCGATTTACTCCGACTTGGCCAGTGCCGTATCGATCGCCCGCAGCATGGGTTCGGCGTTGGTGTAGTCCACCGGTATCGGCCGGATTCCGTTTCGGTCGCGATACACCAGCGCGGGAAAACTATCGACGTCCATCTCGCGGGCCTGGCGAATTTCCTCCTCCAGTTCCCGGTTCACGTCCTCGGAACGCAGTGCGTCACGGAACGCGGCCACGTCGAGGCCGACTTCATCCGCCAGTTCGACCAGGGTCTCCTCGTCCGAGGGATTGCGCGCCTCGGTGTAATAGGCGCGCTGGATGGCGGTATTCATCGGCGCGTCGAAGGCCGCGCCCTGCCTCCGTGCCGCGATCACGGCCCGACATGCGGCGTACGTCGCGCGCCGGGGCTCGCACTTCGTCCAGAAGTCGAAGTTCAACTCCGTGCCCGGAACGTGTTGCAGAATCCTGTGCCAGGAACCCTGCACCATCTCGCGCAGATCCTCGGGCATCGGTTCGTCGGTATCGGGAGCCAGCCCACCCAGCAGTCGCCGGAACTCCACCGCTTCAGGTAGCCTGCGGTGCAGTTCCTGCAGGACCGGGGCCATCGCCCAGCACCAACTGCACATCGGATCGTGAATGTAATAGAGGACCGGTTTTCGAGCCTGGTCGCTCATCGGATGCAGTTCCGTTCAAGATGGGAGGTTGGCTTTATCATTCCAATAAACATCCTGCGGTTATGTCTTCGAGTAGTTTCTGTGACTGGCGGGAGGCGAAGAGGAACCCCAACGCGCTCATGCAGCCGGCTTGCGTTGCTCCGGGCGCAGCTTCGGCGTGAAGTACTCGTCGGCCTCATCGAGATCGACGGGAGTACCGTCCCGCCCGACCAGAGGCTGCTCGTAGTCTTTCCAGCCGCGCAGCCCCGTCTTCAGGCTGTATACGTGACCGTAGCCCATCTGCTGCATGTTGAGCCCGGACAGCAGGCTGCGATATCCCGAACGGCAGACCAGCACCACCTCGCGCTCCCGGGCCTGTACCAGTTGCGGTTCGGTCTCCTCGTAATCCCATTCACAGGCGGATTCCAGGATACCGCGGGGCACGTTCAGCGATCCCTCGATATGCATGGCCTCGAATTCGTAGGGTTCACGCACGTCGACGATCAGTAGATCCGGGTTCGCCGCCCTCTTCTCCTCGAGATCCCAGGGCATCAGCTCAGGAACGGTGGCGCAGCAGTCGCTGACCAGGTCGATAAACTTCTTCATGGCGATTCTTCCAGGGTCCAGTGGCAGGATGCCGAATACAGCAACACGTCAGTCAGGGCTGCAGTCGGTCCAGGTGCGGAAACAGTCCCCCCGTCACGGGTTCGAGGGCGCTACGCAGCGCAGACCCGACCGCATCGGTATTGCCGAAGATCGGCGCCAACAGCGGTTCCCCGATACAGCCAAACACCAGCAGGCTTTCCAGCAGGGGCCGGTCCTCGGGCGGCAGGGCCTCCAGCAGTTCCCGGAACTGCCGCTGCTGCTCCCGATCCCGAATACACTGATGCAGCCGAGCCGCATCCGCAAGAATCAGTTCCATGCGGCGGTGCCCGTGGGCGTGCGGCCGTACTGGCTCGAAGTAACTCTCCACGGCCTCGAACAGGTGGACCACGACTCCCTGCTCCGCACATTTCGCAAACGAATGCCGCACCGTGTCGAGAAAGGTCTGTCCGGGGGCATCGAGGACCCGGCGCAGTTCACGGGCAAAGAGATTCCGGTCGGCCTCTGCCTGGCTGAGCAGGGGTTGCAACGGGGCCAGTCGGGGATGCGGCGGCTTCGGGTCTGGCAGTTGGTCCGGCTCTGCCTTCAGAAAACCGACCCGGTAGGCCGTTCGTCGCTGCCCCTTGGCCCAGAGATCCTGGCGCACGGCGTCGTCGATCAGCCCCGGCTGCAGCACCAGGTATACCGACTCCACCATGCGTGAATGATCGGCCTCATAGGCCAGGAACTCGACCAGGAATTCCGCGAGTACGCGGCCCATGCGGCCGTGGATCACCGTCTCGCGGCGCAGCATCGCCCGGGCGTGATCCGATGACTGCAGGATCCACCATGCACGGCTGGCGAGTTCATCGGTGAGGCCGCTGGCATGCACCACCGCCGCCACGGCCTCGGGCTCGCCCAGCTTCAGCAATCCGGCCAGACTTTCGGTGCGCGCGTGGCCCATCCGGGTCCATCGCTTCAGATAGGCCGGGTAGCCGTGGGGTACGCCCAGCACCTGGCTGGAGATCACTTCGCGCACCTTGCGCAGATAGGCCTCCTCCGAGCAGTTCGGGTTCAGAACGACCCGGGCCTCGCCGCGCGCCGTCAACGCATGCACCAGCATCTTGCCTTCGTCGATGCGCAGGGCATGCAGGTCCTGTTTCAGGAGCACATTCAGACGCAGACTGTCCTCGGGCGTGAGCATCGGTCAGTTCAGCTGTACCCGCTGGCCCCAGGGGACCAGCGCCTTGCCCTTGACCAGCCAGATCACGGGATAATGCGGAACAGTCTTGGGAAACGGTCCCTCGGCATCGGTGAAATAAACTAGCAGATCCGGTTCCCGGTCTAGCGTCTTCACCCAGTCGAAGACCGGCGTGAAATCCGTACCGCCGCCACCCTGGAACGCGGCCGGCATCACCAGTGGCTCCCAGGCCTCGAAGGTCCAGGGACCATCCGGGCTCAGACGTTCATCGCAGGCGTGCAGAACCACGCGCGCGCGGATCTGGCCCTTGATCGCATCGATTTCCGAGACGAAGAAGCCCATCTCCTGGGTCGAAATCGAGCCGCTGGTGTCCAGTGCCACCACCACGTCCAGCTGATGGCTCCGTAGGCTGGGAAGGATCGCAGGTTCTCCGCGCCGTGAGGAGGGTCGCGTGTAACTGTAGTCGTCGCGGGCCCGTGCGGTCATGTAGTGGGCCAACAGCATCCGCCAGGGGAGCTTCGGCTCCAACAGGAAATCCACCAGCCGGGCCATGTCGCCGCTGAGTTTTCCGGCCTGCATCGCCTGCTGGGCGGCACCGGCCAGGCGCTGCTTCCACTGTATCTCCAGGGTCTCGCGCTCCTGGGCGCTCAGCGGCGGCGGTTCATGGGCGCCCTCCCGAGTCTCATCGACCCCGTCCTCGGGATTCTCGTCGGCGTCGGTCTCCGTCTGCGGCGACTTACCCTTACCCTCGTTCTCGTCCTGTTCCTGATCGGGCGGGGGCGGCTGGTCGCCCTCCCCCCCTTCCTGTTCCTCCGGCTTGTCGAACAGGTTTTCTTCATGGGTCGAGTCGTTCTCGTTGTCGACCAGGAAGGGATAGATCTCCTCGGCGGTCATGCCCTCGTATTCGTGGCTGTAGAGGGCGCCAGGCGGTGCGGTCAGCCCGTCGTGAATCAGGATCGGGTTGATCGCGAAGTCACAGGCCAGATCCCACAGGTGCTTGACCCGGTGTCCGCGCCGAGCGAAATGGGACAATGCACAGTGGAGCGCTTCCTGCGCCAGCACAAACTGGGTCTCGGCCAGCGACAGGTGCCCGATGTACTCGGCATTGTAGTAGAGCTTGCGCGCGTCGGTGGAGGTGGTGCTGCACCAGTCCGGCCGGGCGGCAACCAGCGGCAGGCGCAGCACCAGCGCACCGAGGAAGGGCTTGTCGATGATCAGTCGCGTGCGGGCCGCCGCCAGCTTGGTCTCGACATCGAGCTTGAGCACGTCCGTTGATCCAGCCGGCTCAGGCGTCGTACAGCATCAGGTCGGCCACCTGCTCGGACCAGTCGGCGAACTGGGGCACGGAGAACAGTTCATCGCCCAGCGCACGGTGCATGTCAGTCACCATCATGATGCCCATCTCGCGCTGCGGAAAGATGCCGGCGTAGTCCAGGATGTGCCCGTGCACCTCCCCTGCCCCGTCCTGTCCCTTCGCCCGGATGGCCCTGCCGACCAGTGCGGCGGCAACTGCGTACTGCAGGTCGATCTCGCTGGGCGCGGGAACACGCTCTCCGCGCAGGATCGCATCGAGATCCGGCAGTTGGTCCAGATGCTCGATGAAGGCGTTCAGCTCGATACCGGCAGCCTGACCAACGCAGGCCTGCAGCGTTCCGCTCAGGAGTTCCGGGTGACCCAGGAATTTCTGCAGCGCGCGGTGCGCGAACTCCCAGGAACGCGGCGAAGGAAACGCCACGGGATTGTGCGCCGGATCGAAATCGAACAGCAGGTCGGGTCGGAAGCGGATGAAGGCGATGATGCGGTCGTCGATGCCGGCCCGATAGGCCCAGGCGGCCCAGTCGTCCACGTTGAGATCGACCTCGAAATGGGAAAAGCGGTTCGCGAGCGGTGCGGGCATGGTGTAGGTGACGCCACGATCACCCTGGCGGTTGCCGGCCGCAAAGATGGCCCAGCCGGGAGGCACCTCGTAGGCTCCCAGCCGCCGATCGAGGATCAGCTGGTAGGCCGCTGCGGAGACACTCGGCGGGGCCGAAGTGATCTCGTCCAGGAACAGCACCCCGGCGGGGCCCTGCCGTTCAGCGTTCGGCAACATGGCCGGGATCGCCCATTCCACCAGATCGCCGTGCTTGAACGGGATGCCGCGCAGATCCGACGGCTCCATTTGGGAGAGACGGATGTCGATCAGCGGAACACCATTGCGTTCGGCGACCTCGGCGATCATCTGGGACTTGCCAACGCCGGGTGGTCCCCACAGCATCACGGGGGTGTGGTGTCCCTCGCGCGTACTGGCGAACTCGCGGTCAAGCACTTGCAGCAAATGCGCTGGTCGCATCGCTCCTCCAATGGTGGTGACTATGCTTGTTTTCCTGGCCAGCCCAGGGAAACTGCCCTCCCCTCTCCTGCCGGCTGTCCTGAGTCGGCCCCTGGGTTCGTGCTCGCCGACCACCGCGTGGTTCGGCACCTTCGAACACGAAGGATCGCGCGGCCAACGGAGGAGACTACGTTTTTCAGCCGGCGATTTCCACTGAACCCGTGTCCGGCGTCCGGGATCCGTCCGGGGGTTGCGAACTCGATCGGCCGGGTTTACGGCTACCCCAGACCAGCAGCACCGGTGTCACCAGCAGTGTCAGCGGGGTGGCGACGAGCAGCCCGCCCGAGATCGCGGTGGCCAGCTGCACCCAGTACTGGGTGGACGGCGCCCCCACGCTGAAGTCGCGCCCGACAAAGTCGACCGTCACGGCGAAGACCATCGGCATCAGGCCAAGGATGGTGGTCAGCGTGGTCAGCAGCACCGGGCGCAGCCGCTGTGCACCCGTGCGCAGCGCCGCGTCCACGGCCTCCAGGCCCTGCTGGCGCAGGCGGTTGAACGTGTCGATCAGCACGATGTTGTTGTTCACCACGATGCCCGCGAGCGCGATCACACCGACACCACTCATCACGATCCCGAAGGGTTCCTGCCGCAACAGGAGCCCCAACAGGACCCCCGAGGTGGAAAAGACGATGGCCGACAGCACCAGCACGGCCTGGTAGACGCTGTTGAACTGGGTGACCAGGATCACGAGCATCAGGAAGACCGACAGCAGGAAGGCCCAACCGAGGAACCGGGAGGCCTCCGCCTGCTCCTCCGCCTGCCCGCGGAAACGCACGCGCAGCTCGTCGGGCAGCGGATCTTCGGCCAGCGCGGCTTCCAGGCGGCGTACCTGATCGTCCACCAGCAGACCCCTGGCCGCGTCCGCGGAAATCGTGAACGTGCGCTGGCCGTCGACCCGCTTGATGATCCCCGTCTTCGGGGCCGGGTTGAACTCGACGAAGTTCACGATCGGTACCAGACCGTAGGCGGTGGGGACGCGCAGGTTCACCAGTTGCGCGAGGTTGCGCTCGTCGAACGGAAAGCGCACCCGGATGTCCACCTCCTCGTCGGCATCGTCGGGCCGGTAACCCCCGAGCCGGATACCCTGCGTGACCATCTGCACCGCATTGCCGAGCAGGCTGATGTCAGCGCCGTAGCGCGCCGCCTCACGGTGGTTCACCTCGACGCGCAGTTCCACACCGGGCAGTGACCGGTCGTCCTCGACGTCCACGAAGCCGCCGATGCGGTCCATCAGGCCACGCAGATGCGCGATGGCGTCGCCGAGCACGCGGGTGTCGCGGCCGGAAACCTCGACCTGGATCGGCTTGCCCATCGGCGGCCCTCCCTCCTGTTCGCGGAACTGGAGCAGGATGCCGGGAACGTCCGCGGCATCCTGGCGCAGCCGTTCCAGGATCTCGGCTGCCGGGGGGCGGATGCGCCAGTCCAGCAATTCCATCTGGATGATGCCGATCACGTCTTCCGCGTAATCCGCCATCAGGCGCTCGCGCGGCACCCCGATGGTGCGGGTGTAGACGGTCCTGATCTCGGGTACGTGCAGCAGGCGCGCCTCGACCGCCCGCACCAACTGGTCCGCCTCCCAGACGGAGAGATCGCCCCGCGCCTGCACCTGCACCTGCGCGAAGCGCGGCTCGACGTGCGGGAAGAACTCCACCCCACGGCCGAATTCCGCGTAGGCCATGTACACCGCAACCATCAGCATCACCGCGACGGCCACCGTCTGCCCGGGGCGAGCGATCAGCCTTCGCAACAGCCCGATGTACCGTGCCGTGAACCCGTCCACCTGCGCGAAGTCGCCACGCTCGGCCGCAAGGATGCGCTGCACCTGCTCCGGGCGGCTCGCGTCGCGGGCCCCGACCAGGCTGCCGAGCACCGGAATGAACAGGAGTGCCATCAGCAGTGACGCGGCGAGCGTCACCAGCACGGTGGCCGGCAGGTAGAACATGAACTCCCCGATCAGCCCGGGCCAGAACAGCATCGGCAGGAAGACCGCCAGCGTGGTCGCTGTCGACGCGATCACCGGCCAGGCCATCCGGATCGAGGCGCGCTGAAAGGCCTCGCGGCGGTCGAGCCCCTCGGCGAGGTAGCGGTCGGCCTGTTCGACCACGATGATCGCACCGTCCACCAGCATGCCGACCACGAGGATCAGGGAAAACAGCACCACGATGTTCAGCGTGAATCCAAGCAGCTGGATCGCGAGGATGCCCCCCAGAAAGGCACCGGGGATCGCCAGCCCGACCAGCCAGGACGAACGCCCGCCGAGTGCCGCGACGATGGTCAGCATCACCAGCAGGATCGCCGTGATCACGTTGTTCTCGAGATCACCGAGCAGGTCGCGGACATCCTGTCCCATGTCCTGCAGGTAATCCACGCGCACGGTCTCCGGCCAGTCCGCGGACGCCGCGTCGATTACCGCGCGGGCATCGGCCACGGTATCGATGATGTTCGCGCCGACGCGCTTGCGGATCTCCAGCGCGATCGCCGGCTGGCCGTTTACGCGTGCGAATCCTTCCGGGTCCTTGAACCCCCGACGTCCGGTGGCTACGTCGCCGAAGGTGATCACCGTGCCCTGGTCAACCTTCACCGGCAGATCGAGGACGTCTTCCAACGATTCGATCACCCCGGGAACCTTCAGCGTGACCCGTCCCGCGCCGGTATCCAACGCACCGGCGGCCACCAGCCGGTTGTTGCGCTCAATCGCCTCGATCAGCAACTGGTACGGCAGCTGGTAGGTTTCCATCACCAACGGGTCCGCCATGACCTCGAGCACGTCCTCGCGATCCCCGCCGATGTGGACCTCCAGCACACTGGGCAACGCCTCGAGGCGGTCGCGGAGGTCCCGCGCGATCCGAACCAGCGCCCGCTCCGGCACCGGGCCGGACAACGTGGCCACCAGCACCGGAAACAGCGACAGGTCGATTTCCATCACCTGCGGCTCGTCTGTCCCCGGCGGCAGCTGGCCCTTCACGAGGTCGACCTTTTCACGTACGTCGGCCATTGCCTGACGGTTGTCATACCCCGCCTCGAAATCAAGGCGGATCAGCGCGAAGCCCTCGCCGGCCTGGGCCCTGAGCTCCTTCAGGCCAGCGACCGGCTGCAGCTCCCGTTCGAGCGGCCGGACCAGCAGGCGTTCGCTGTCCTCCGGGGCAATCCCGGAGTAGGTGACCGACACGAAAAAGATCGGGATGTCGATGTCCGGTGCCGCCTCCTTGGGGATGGTCAGGTAGGCGACGCTGCCGGCGGTGATCATCAGCAGCAGCAGGAGCAGCATGGTGCGGCTGCGGTCGATCGCCGCCCGGATCAGAAAGCTCATCGCAGAGGTCCCGTGTCCTCCGCCAGGATCCGCACCAATTCCCCCTCGCTCACGAATCCTTGGCCAACGGTGACGATCCGTACGGTCTCGGGCAGCCCGCCGACCCACAGGCCCTCGCTGTCCGCGCGCATCGGATCGATCGGGTGGAACGCGACCCGGTCCTCGTCTTCGATGATCTTGATGCCCAGACGTCCATCGGGATCGAGCGTGACGAGCGCCGGCGAAATCCGGTGTGCCTTCACCTCCTCAACCGGAATGCGGACCTGCACGCTGATCCCGGAGGGCAGGCTGCGCCCTGGGTTCGGAACTTCGATCTCCACCCGGAACGTCCGGGTGGCGGTGTCGGCACGGGCGGAAACGTGCCGGATCACACCCTCACGCACCTGCCCGTCACCAAACTCGATGTGGGCCAGTCCACCCCGCTGCAACCGGTGAATACTGTGCTGAGGCACCTGCACCACTGCCTTCAGTGGGTCGTTTTCGACGATTTCCGCGACCGGCTCACCAACGGACACGTAATCCCCCACCTCGGCATGGCGCCGGTTGAGCACGCCGCCGACCGGAGCCTGGAGGTTCGTTCGATCGATATCCAGGCGGACAGACTCCAAGCCCGCTCGAGCCGCCTCGAGCTCTGCGAGAGCGGTATCCACCCGCAGTTGCGCCTGGAATCCTTCCCTCGCAAGCTGCGCTGCGGCCCGATGATCGGTCTCCCGTCCTCTCACGGCCGCCTCGGCCCGCCGCAACCGCGCCTGGCGATCGTCCATCCCGATCCGCGCAACCGTGGTATCCACGCCCACCGCTTCTCCCAGCGGAACCGGTGTCTCGACCAGGCGACCCTCCGTTTCCGCGCGTAGCGTGACTTGCTGATCCGGCAGCACCTCCCCTTGCAGGGTCACCAGCCGCTGTACCGGTGTCGCCTGACTGACCCGTACCGCAACCGTCGGTACCGGTGGGTCGGGTCGCGCCTCGATCGTTGGCGGCTCACGACTCAGAACCCCGGTTGCAACCCAGAGCACCAGCAGCAGGCCCAGGCCGGCAATCAGCAGGGTCGAACGGTGGCGCAGCAATAGCGGGATGACGCGCATGAAACGAGGATAAACCATCCGCGCTGATGGGCGGATGCTTCGGCCTCTTCCGCCCTACACTTCTGTGCAGGGTTGACGTACCTGCCGGTCGGCCGACCGATCAGGCCACCGACAGCGGAAAAGAGATCAGACACCGAAAACGGGGGTTGGGTGCACTCGGCTCGGTGCGCCCTCCACCCGGCTTGTGCCCTGCGTCTCAGGTAGAAAGGTCTACCCGCGCCTGATCACGTCGAACAGACCGACGGAGATTCGGCAACCGCTCGCGCTCATGCGTTGGACCATCTGTTCCGCGCTTGGGATCAGACCACGCTGCTCCGCGATCCAGAGCACCCGCACGGTGCTGATGAACGGCAGGGCGAGGCGGGCGGCTTCGCGGCGGGCGAGGCGATCGTCCATCAGCAGGAGGGCCGAGGGGTGGGCTTGAGCAAGGGCCAACGCGTGTCTTTCCCCCGTCCCCAGCTGCGCGATTCGGTCTTCCGGCAGGCTGACGGGCGTGGCCAGCAACCATTGCTGGCCAAGTGCTGTCGTGATCCGGTCGGCGTCTATCCCGGGCCTGGCGCAGCATTCGTTGCTTACTGCGTCTGGGATCAGAACCTGGCCGAACAGTTCGCGCAGCGTGTCCAGTGCATCGACTCGGGCCAGCGCGGTGAGTGGCCCGGCATCGCTTACGACGACAGCCATGTCGAGAGGTCCGCGGGTTCCTTGGCGGTGGTCTCGTCGGGGCTCACGATGTCGATGGAGAGTGCACCCACGTGCGATACGAATTCACCGAGGGCCATTCCGCTCACGCCCGCCGCCGCCCCCAGGGACAGGACACCGTCGCGCTAGAGCGCAGCCGCCAAGGCGGGCCGCAGCGCACCCAGGGTTTCCACGAGAGAATGTTCCAGGTGCAACAGGACCGCGTGTGGCGCGTTTCCCTTGAGGATCAGCACCGGCGCACGCTCGGCCTCGCGCAAAGCGCCCGAGGGATTCTTCTTCAATTCACGGACATGGGTGGCGTATATGGCCCAAGGATCCTGAGGAGTGCACTACCAAACGCAGGCTACGGCTTGTGGACACGGGATGCCAAGCTGTCATGGCGGGACGCGCCTATTGGTGGACAACCACATCTAGGATCGCGACTAGCGGCCGGTAGCTGCTGCACGACGTGTGCGGATAGCCGGGAAGCACGATGTTGACCTGCCCTCGGCATCGGTGGTTCCTCCATGAATAGCCCTCCTGCCGAAGTCACTGCGTCTCGGCAAGGTGCGCGTTGGAAAATAAGTTATCCCCGTTCTGAGAGCGAAGGCCAGCCTGACCAGCGGCAGCTACCTCTTCCCCAGCCGGGAGCATGAATCGCTCTGGTGCCGACGCAGCATCCTAGTCGTTGCCATAGCATGAGACCCGTGATACCGTGTTTCCATGATTATCTGCTTCAGGGACCGGGGCACAGAAGATATCTTCAACGGGCTTGGGTCAAAGGTCGCCCGCAAGGTCTGCCCGCAGTCCCTTTGGCGGGTGGCCGCAAGGAAGCTGGAATTGTTGGACTCGGTTGAGAGCGTCGAGGAACTGAGAGTCCCGCCTGGTAACCGACTGGAAGCCCTGTCCGGAGAGCGAAAAGGGCAACACAGCATTCGGATCAACGAGCAATACCGAATCTGCTTCGCTTGGACGGACTCTGGCCCCGATCAGGTTGAAATCACGGATTACCACTGAGGCTGAATCATGGTTCGCATTCCCACACACCGCCCCCCGACTCATCCCGGCGCAATGCTGGCGGAAGAGTTCCTGGAACCGATGCAGATCTCCCAGCGCCACTTGGCGGATGCGCTTCATGTGCCGTATCAGCGCATCAACGAACTGGTGAACCAGAAGCGCGGCATCACCCCAAGCACTGCACTGCGTCTGGCGCGCTTTTTCGGCATGTCGCCCGATTTCTGGTTGAACCTTCAGATGCGCTGGGATCTGTTCAAAGCGCAGCAATCGGAACAGGCGGAACTGGAGCAGATCCGGGAATTCCGTTCGTGGAGACATACTGCTTGAGTAGGGATACCGGGACGCCTGTACAGCGGCGCAGGACGAAAAGCGGCATTCGAGCATGCGATTCACGTGTGTCGCATCCACACCCATCTCGCGCAACCGGTTGACGAGCCGAAACGGGATGTGAACGTCGCAAAGAACGCGCATCAGGCCACGTGACGTACCGGCTCCCCGGACAGCAGGAGGCGCGCATAGTGCAGGCAGGCCACGATGTCCTCGCGCTCCAGTTCCGGATGGTCAGCGATGATCTCATCCATCGTCATGCCCGACCCCACGAGGTCCAGCACCACCTCGACCGGCCAACGCATGTGTCGAACACAAGGCTTGCTGTGGCAGACCTCCACGTCCAGGGTGATGCGACTCAGCTCTGCCATGGGATGACTCCGACCGTGACATTTTCTTGGATGCTACTCCCGAGTGCTCGCAGGGGTCCAATCGAAACCGCGTTCGTGCGAAGCGCTCGGTTACGCCGACCAGCCTGGCACGCCGGGGCGCGCTCGTCATCACCTCCGGAGGTTCGCAAACCCAGCTTTTCGAGCCGCTTCATCGCGACCGCGTTGCGCCGAACAAGCCATGCTCGTGTTTCCTCAACCACAAACGAGGAGACAGACCATGAATGACAGTGCAATGACCGTTACTTACCATCCCACCCCCTGGAACAAGGGCAAGCTCATCGGCCAGAAACCCCCGCTCAAGCGCATCGAGATCTGGACCCTGCGCACCCGGTTGGAGATGGCCGGGAAAACCAAGGAACGCGCCCTGTTCAACCGGGCGATCGACAACAAGCTCCGGGGCTGCGATCTCGTGCAGTTGCGGGTGAACGATGTGGCTCGGGGCAGTGAAGTCCTGACCCGCGCCAGTGTGGTCCAGCAGAAGACCCGTGAACCGGTTCGGTTTGAACTCACCGATCCGACCCGGGTTGCGGTTGCCGCCTGGATCGCCAAGGCCGGCCTGACCAGGGGCAGCTACCTCTTCCCCAGCCGCCAGCATGCATCGCTCCACCTGTCAGTGCGGCAGTACGCGCGTATCGTGAAGCGATGGGTAGGACTCGTCGGCGGGAATCCTCAGGAGTACGGCACCCATTCTCTGCGCCGAACCAAGGCGACGCTGATCTACCGGCGTACGAAGAATCTGCGGGTCGTGCAGTTCCTGCTTGGTCACCGCAAGTTGGACTATGTCCCGCGCCGGACTATGTCCCCTGATGGTGTTGCAGGTTGCAGTATCGTGGTGTCGGCGCGCTACTCACTGGACATAGCGACACTCCTTGTCAGGCACAACTGCCTACAACAAGGAGAGAGCTATGGAACCGTCGTATGAGAGCGCGGTGGCGCTCGCCTGCCGGGCCGCTGGTCCACTGGCAGGACATCTTGGCCTATTCGTCGCATCGTTGATTGACCAGCAGTACGCGGCGAGCGTCGTCCACGTCAAGGTACGGCACGCAGTGTCGTTCGACCGTTGGCTTGCGAAGCACGGCGTGGCGTTGGCGGATCTCGGCGAGATCCACATCGCGCAGTACCAACGCCGGCGGCGACGGCGACGCCGCAGCATCCGTGCCGAGACCCGGCGGCGCGAGGGCTATGAGGTCATCGCTTTGCTGGGATTCTTGCGCACTCGCGGTGTGTGCGAAGCGGCCCAGGCCAACTCCACCCCGGCCGAGGATCTTGCGGCCGGATTCGGACAACATCTTCAGGACCAGCAAGGCCTGGCCGCTGCAACGATCGCACGCTATACGACTGTCGCACGGCAGTTCCTCACGGAGCGCGGCAACGTCGATCTGCGCGCACTGCGCGCTTTCGAGATCATCGAGTTCGTGCAGCGCCAAGGTAGACGCATGCAGGCACCCGCCCGCTGAAGTGCGTAGTGACCGGGATGCGTTCATTCCTTCGCTACGCACCGGTTGGTCGTCGATTTCCTGGATGAGATGGAGAAGACCCGCGGCGTAACCGCCAGAACACGCAACCTGCGCCTGACAGCAATCCGCTCGTTCTTTCGCTACGCTGCGTTCGAGGACCCCACCCATGCCGCGCAGATCCAGCGCGTGCTGGCCATTCCGGCCAAGCGTTTCACGCGCGCGCTGGCCCCGTTTTTGAATCGACAAGAGGTCGATGCGTTACTCGCTGCTCCGGATCAGCGCACATGGTCAGGGCGTCGCGATCACGCGTTTATTCTGCTGGCGGTGCAGACGGGATTGCGTTTGTCGGAACTGATCGCTCTTCGGCAGGAGGATCTGAATCTGAGCAGCGGCGCGCATGTGCGCGTCATCGGCAAGGGGCGCAAGGAGCGGTGTACACCGCTGAGCAAGAACACCCGGGGCTGTCCTTCCCGCCTGGGTGAGAGAACCCCTCAGGCACCCGGCTCAGCCGCTGTTTCCAAATGCGAGGGGCGGTCGATTGAGTGCGCACGGCGTGCACTACCTGTTGGCCAAGCACGTTGCCGTCGCGACCGACGCCTGCCCATCGCTGAAGGACAAGCGTATAAGTCCGCATGTCCTGCGGCACACGACGGCCATGGACCTCCTTTAAGAAGGTGTCGAGCAGTCCGTGATCGCGTTATGGCTCGGTCATGAGTCGATCGAGACCACGCAGATCTACCTGGATGCCAACCTTGAATTGAAACAGCGGATTTTGGACTTGACCACACCCCCCGATGGCAAGCCCGGGAGATACCGACCCGGCGACAGGCTCCTCGCGTTCCTCAAGAGCCTCTGACAATGCCGACTATGTCCGCCGCCGCATCCGCATAACCACTGAGGGCGACCCATGCGGCGGGACATAGTCCGGCACGGGACATAGCCCAACCTATTGCCATCTGGCAATAGACTGGAGAGCACCGTCAGATACCTTGGTATCGAGGTGGATGACGCGCTGGAGATGGCTGAACGGACCGAGTGCTGATCCACCAACGCCGGTCAGCGTTCCTCGGCAGGGGCGCTGACCGGCCCAAATCCGCCACCCGCCTGCCGACCACTACGGGCGGCAACCTGGTTGCAAGCGGCCACCGGTTCTTCCTGATGAACACCGGGTTTTCCTGCCGCCCGGGCGGTCTCCCGACCACGGGTGCGTGCGGCGACCATTACAATTTGCGGTGACCGGCACGATCGTCACAACCATCACAAACGCTGCCCCGGTGTGACAGTGGTGATGGTGGTGACGGTTGCTCCCTATTGTTGACGATGCCAGAAACGCAGACATGCCGCGGCGTTCCGACCGTTACACGTTGTCGGGCTCTTGCATCCATGCCGGGATGTCCCTCTGACCATGCAGCACGCGCCAGACGTCGATGTGGTCCGGATGCTCGACGTAGAACAAGACGTGCGGGTAGCGTGTTAGCGGCCAAGCGCGCAGGCCGGGCAAATTGAGTTCGTGTGCGTAGCGCGGTGAGCCCGTTGCAGGATGGCGGCCGATGTGGCTGTAGGCCTTCTCCAGTGCATCGATGAAGCCGAGCGCCACGGCTTCGCTGGCCTCACCCAGGTAGTAGGTAAGAACCTCGTCAACATCCCGGTGGGCCTGCTCACGCGGGATGACCGCCTTGGCTTTCACTCTTGAGCGCCGGCTTTGGCGCTCTTGCGCACCCGGTCACGCAGGCCTTCAAAGTAGCGGGCATCGGCTGTTGCCGCCGGGACCGAGGCTGCTCCTGCCAACAGCAGCTTGCGCAGCTGCAAACGCTCCTGATCCTTGCGGATCAATTCACGCACGTACTCGCTGCTGGTGCCATAGCCGCGCTGGCTGACCTGTTCGTCCACGAAGGACTTCAGACTCTCCGGGAGAGAGATGTTCATCGTGCTCATGGCACAAGCGTAGGTTCTTTGGCAAAATTTGGCAAGACCGGCATGGCATCCGGCCAGTAGGGATCGATGTCGGAAGCCCCCGTTGGAAGGTGCAAGCGGATGGTTTCGAACGTCAGATCGTGACCGCAAGGCGATGCGACGGGAGTGCGGGCGACGACCCTATGCCGAGCGTCATAAGCAGCACCAGCGCCAAAGGTCTGGCAACCCGCCGGCGTTTCGAAACACCCGTCAGGGCCCGGGCTCCGGGTAGCAGTGGGCCATGCGGGGCATTCGGTGCCAGCGCAGGAGTACAGGAAGGCTATACAGCCTTCTCAGGACTGCCAGCCTACTTCTAACACCAAACGGCGGGTGACGACTGTCCGCTTGAACCACGACTGGAGACCCTCGTCCGTCGAGACCGACTGCCCGGTTTGGGTCGAGACCCGGCAGCCGGCACATGGAACTGCCCGCGCTCCAGACGACGGACGGTAACTGGGGAAGTGCAATCGTGGGAACCAGAGAACCGCGGTCTATCGCCTGAGGATCACGCGATCACCCTCACCCGGTCCGCTTGTAGGGAAGTGGCTCCTGCGCCACAGGAACCGCGTCAAATTCCGGATCCTTGTGCACCAGAATCGCATTGGCCTCTAAAGCACTGGCCGCAATCCAGGCGTCGGCCAACGAGAGAGGATACGATGCCTTCAGTTCCGCCGCCCGCAACAGTAACTCGGGCGATTCATGGACCCATTGGATGGGCAAAGCCAGACCCTGTTCGTACGCCAGACGCCCCGCGGCTTCCCCCTCATCCCGCCAGACGCGGTAGAGCAGTTCCATCCCGGTCATAAAACAGGCGAGGCATTCGGCCTTGCCTTGCTGTGCCAGGAGTAGCAACTCGGCGACGCGCTCAGCGCCCGGCTCGTCGTCGCGCAAAGTCAGGAGCGCGGAGGTATCAAGCAGCCAGCGCTTCATTCCTTACGCGCATCCAGACGCCGGTCGTCGAGCAATCGCTGGGTCGCTCGACCCTTGCCCTGACCTCGAAATGCCTCCACGGGGTCTGCCCGCACCGGCACGACACGGATGCCCTGTGGTTCGACGATCCATTCGAGGCGATCGGCTGGCCCCAGGCGAAAACGGCGACGCACCTCGGCGGGAATGACGGTCTGTCCGCGTGCAGTGATGGTGCTTCTCATGTCGGGCTCCGGGAGTGCTGATCGAGTGAATTACTTTATCACACAAAATGCAATTCATCTCCGGTCGTGGAATCCGGGCCAGGCCGACCAAATACCGTGAGATACCTTGCCATCGAGGTGGATGACGCGCTGGAGATGGCTGAACGGACCGAGTGCTGATCCACCAACGCCGGTCAGCGTTCCTCGCCAGGGGCGCTGACCGGCCCCGAGCGGGCACTGCGCCCTCGTTCGGCAGCGACAGCCGCGTCTTCGAGAGCGGTCACTCAGGGGACATCGGACTGAGCTGGGGAGGAACGCACCACACCCTGCGTTTCACATGCCCGGCACCGGACAGGGGCGCTGTTCGATCGCGGCCCGGATCACCGGGGCGATCGCGCTGCCGCAGCCAGTCCAGCGTCGCGGCGACCGCGTCCTCGAAATCGAGCTGCTCCTCGATCAGGATGCCGGTCGCGTTGATGTGTGCCGCCCAGTCGACCGCGCCGCCCTCGATCATCAGGAAAAAGCCGAGCGGGTTCTGCTCCAGGTGATTGAGGGCGGCCAGAGACAGTAGCCGGCGAGGTTCCAGGTCGCGAAACTGGCGCCGTCGGTGAGGAACAGCACCACGGATGTGGGGTTGCCTCGCGCTGCCGCAGTGTCCTGAGGCTGCGGCAGCGGCTGCGTCGTGCAGGCCTCGAGCATCAACGGCAGGGACAGGACCGAGAGCCAGGACCATCTCACTGGCGGACAGGGCAGCTGGCGACCGCGCACCACCGCTAATGGATCTCCTTGATGTTGCCCATCTTCCACGAGCGGTCGAAGAAGGCCATGGTCGGCGAGTACCAGCGGAAGTAGGCGAAGAAGCCCTTTTCCGGATTGGTCTGGATCCAGTTGACCTCGGGCACGTCCGCGGGCTTTTGCGGCGACAACACTAGGCGGACTGCGCCGTCGGCGTTCGCGACCAGCGGCTGGCGGCTGTTGACTTCGGTCTTGCCCTGCGGATTGATGATCATCCCGCGGGTGTCGTTGTCGTACAGAACCACCGACCAGAAGTTGAGCATTGGCACATTTGCGGGCACGACCAGCTCGTAGCTTTTCGCGCCGTCCAGCCAGCGGCCGTCGTCATCCTTGTAGGCGGCGAGGTACTGGATGCCGGCGTCGACGAGGTTCATGGTGGCGGCTGCGGACATGGTCACCGCCTCGTAGGTGTAGGCGGAGCGTGCATCGATCTCCATGTGCGTGTCCGTCATCTGGTCAAGCGGACTTTCCATGAAAAGGATGTACTGCCATTGCGACTTCGGATCGTCGCTCCAGTGCTTGACCGGATCGCGCTTCAGCAAGCTGTTGCTCATCGCCCAGGTCTCGCCGACCAGCACGGCTTCCTCGAGAATCTCCTGCTGGTCGGGCGTCGGATTGAGATGCGGTTCATGGTCTTCATGGAATCAACTCCGTCGGATTCAGCGTTTGGTGATGCCCGGCGGCACCCAGTCGCCGGTCAGGATCGGTGGGCGGGGTGAGTAGTGCCGCGTCACGAGGTAGAAACGCCCCTGGGGCGCCGGCAACCAGTTCGCCCGCTCGACCGGTTCGGTCGGCTCGTCGTGCTGGAGGAAGACCTCGAGCGAGCCGTCCGCGCCGCACAGCGTGGTCGCTCCCCACTGGCTCAAGGGGACGAGCCGGTACTGCTTCTGCAGTTCCACCGCCGCCGGCAAATCCGGATCGCCGTCCACCGCGATACGGGGGAGCGTCCAGATGATCGGCGTGGTCATGCCGATCCGCCGCACACCCTCGGGCAGCACGCCTTGCCATCCGGGCGCGACGAGCGCAAAGGCGCCGCCCCGCGTGCCGATGGTGTCCCACGACAGGTTGGCATCGAAGTCATGATGCATGCCGCTCAACGGGACCCAGTATTGCCGGTCGCCCATCGGCGGGATCACAAGGATGATCGGCTCCGCGCGCAGGTCCAGGAAGGCGCGCAGGTAGATCGTGTCGTTGTTGGGGGTGATGACCCAGTCGTCGTCGCTCGTAATGAGGCGGTCGAAGACGAAGTACTCGTTCAACGTGCGGTCGTGGCCGCGGTCGGGGTCGAACGAGGTTTCCCAGAGCGTCCGGTACAGGTCCATCAGCGGAAAGCCGCTGATGTAGGTCTGAAGGCCGATGGCATAGGCGAGGTTCTCGTCCTGGGCCGGCTCGGTGGCTTGCGCAGGTGCGAATGCGGCGGCCGGCTACAAAAGTCCACTGACAATCCAGGCCGAAAGACGTTTTGCTCTGTGCATTACATGACCTCTCTTCAACATCGCGGCTCTCTCCGGCTGGCAAGGGAAAACAAAAACGAAACCTGCCTTGGTGTACGTGTGTCGGGCGCGCCATCGGTCAGCTCTGGACCACCGGGCACGGGTGCCACTTGATTCTAAGGACCCGTACCCCGAACATTGTTCGAGTCCGTACAATGTCGGGAAAAAGGTCGAAGATGCTCATGATGTCCATGTCTAAACGCCTTTCGGTCCTGACACAAAACGAAGGATGGTTCGGGCGCGCCCCAAAAGACTTCCAGGACGCAGTCCTCGCACGCTGCGAGTGGAAAATCCTCGCCGCCGGGCAAACGATCTACCAGGCCACCGATGAGCAAGCGGATTTCTGCGACATCGCTGACGGAGAGGTCGACATCTATTCGCGGTTTGGCGCCGGCGACAACCCTCTTCTGCACATCCTGTACGAGGGCTTCTGGCTCGGGTACGGGACGGTCGTTGCACGCGAACGACCGCGTGTGACCGCTGTGGCCCGTGTCGATACGCTGCTGGCCTGTGTGCCCGAGCGTGTCTTGAGAGAACTGCTTGGCGCGCGGCCCGACTGGTGGCGGGTCGTTGGCACCGGCATCCTCGAGTACGGGGACATCGCCATTTCCGCCTATGCCGACTCGCTGATTCCCGACAACGACCGCCGCTGCGCCTGCACCCTGTTGCGCATCGCGGGCTTGAAGCCCCCGCGCCGCGCGCGCCCCGAACGCAGCCAGGTTCATATCACGCAGGACGAGTTGGCGACCATGGTCAACCTTTCGCGAACGACCCTGGTGCAGGTACTGCGG
>SKJG01000148.1 GCA_007116035.1 Thioalkalivibrio sp. | reverse complement strand
TCTGGCCTACAACCTGTTGCTCCACGCACTGATCCCGGTCGCGCTGCTGCATTTCCTGTGGCGCTCGCGCCGCGAGCCGGGCTACCGCCGGCATCTGGATGAACGCCTGGGCGCGGGCCCCGATCCCGAACCTGGCCCGGACCTCTGGATTCACGCCGCATCGCTGGGCGAAATGCGCGTCGCGGGCATCCTGTTGAATGCCCTGTGCCGCGACCACCCGAAGCTGCGGATCCAACTGACGACCCTGACCCCGGCAGGACGCGCCGAGGGCGAGCGCATGCAGGCCTCCGGCCTGCCGGTGACGCTGCGCTACCTGCCTCTGGATTCGCCGCCGCTCCTGCGCCGCGTGATTCTGCGTCTGCAACCCAGGCTGCTGATCCTGATCGAGACCGAACTGTGGCCCAACCTGCTCGTGCAGGCCCATCGTGCCCGGGTTCCCACCGTGCTGGTGAACGCCCGGCTGAGCCCCCGCCGGCGCGGCACCTACCGCCGCCTGCGGGCGCTGTACGGCCCCCTGCTCGCCGGGCTGGAATGGGTGGCGGCGCAGGGACCCGAGGATGCCGCGCACTTTCGCAACCTGGGGGCTCGGCGGGTCGAGGTCGCCGGAAACCTCAAATTCGACCTGCCGTCCGTGCGCAAGCAGACCGACCTTGCACGGACGCACTTCGCTGCCGAATGGCTCTGGGTCGCCGGCTCCACGCACCCCGGGGAGGAGGAGCAACTGCTGGGCGTCCACCGCCGGCTGCGTGACGCGCACCCGGAAACCCGGATCCAGTTGCTGCTGGCGCCCCGGCACCCCAGCCGTGCCCCGGAGATCCTGGATCAGGCCGAGAAAGCCGGCGTTTCGGCGCTCCTGCGCTCCCGGTTGTCCCCATCGGGCAGCGACGATGACGTGATCGTTCTCGACACCCTGGGGGAACTCGCCGCGCTCTATGCGCTGGCCGATGCCGCCTTCGTCGGCGGCAGCCTGGTCCACCATGGTGGCCAGAACCCTCTCGAGCCCATCGCCGCCGGGTGTCCGGTGATCGTCGGGCCGGACACCCGCAACTTCGCCGACATGGTGCGGCAACTCGTGGCGGATCGGGCGATCGTCCAGGTCGCGGACGCGCAGGGCCTGCTGCGCGCCCTGGAAGACCTGCTCCGGAGGCCCGAGCACGGGGCAGCGATGGTTCAGCAGGCCAAGCAGACGCTCAGCGCGAATCGTGGGGCAACCGCACGCACCCTGGAGCTGCTCCGCCCGCTGCTGCCGCCCCCCGCACCTGCGGGCCGGTGAATCGGGCATCGGAGCCTGTACACTATCGCAGAACAAATTTCTCCGGAGTGGACCCGGGCGTGACCCAGAACAAACGCAGACAGCCCACGCTCAAAGCGCCGCTCGGACCCGGCACCTGGCCGTTCTGGATCATAGCGGGGCTCGCCTGGCTTGCGACCCGACTTCCGCTGCCGGCACAGCGCGGCATCGGCCGTTCCATCGGCCGGACATTCCAGCGCCTGGGCAAGTCCCGCCGCCATGTCACCCGGGTGAACCTGCGCCTGTGCTTCCCCGACCGGACCGAAGGGGAGCGCGAGGCCCTGCTGCGGGCCCACTTCGAGGCCGCCGGCATCGGTGTTCTCGAAACCGCCTGCGGATGGTGGTGCCCGAGCGCGAAGTTCGAGGGCATCTACAGCATCGAAGGGCTGGAGCACCTGGATGGGGCGCTGGAGCAGGGCCGCGGGGTGCTGCTGGTCAGCGCCCATTTCACGACCCTGGAGTTCTGCGCGCGCATCCTGACCCTCCACCGCCCCTTCGCGGCCATGTACCGGCCCAACGAAAACCCCGTGGTCGATTACCTGTTCAAGCACAACCGGGAACACCACACCGAGGGCGCGATCGACCGCAACGACATCAAGGAGCTGTTGCGGGCATTGAAGCGCAATACGGTGGTCTGGTATGCGCCCGACCAGGGCAAGAGCGGACGCCACACCGCGCTGGTTCCGTTCTTTGGGGTTCCCGCATCGACCCAGACCGCCACCCACCGCATTGCCAAGGTCAGCCGGGCCCCCGTGCTGCCGTTCTTTGGCTACCGGCAGGCGGATGGCAGGTACCGGCTGACCATCCACCCGCCGCTGTCCGACTTTCCCAGCAATGATCCGGTCGCGGACACGGCGCGGATCAATCAGGTGATCGAGGAGGCGGTGCTCAAGGCGCCTGGTCAGTATTTCTGGAGCCACCGCCGGTTCAAGAGTCGCCAGGGTCTGCCGGACCCCTACCGGCAAGAGACCTCCGCGACGTGAACGGCCGCGCATGCATGGAACATCCTGGTTCGTTTCCGGCTCGGGCCGGGCACGTCATTGCCAAAGCCCACCCCTTGTTCCAGCGGATCAACCCGGGCAAACCATTCGACGTGCGGGACACCGTATGCGACTCGCTTTGATGCTGGCAGTGGGGATCTTTCTGCTGGCGGGCCAGGCGCTGGCCTCCTCCGGCAGCGGCTCTGATACCGAGACCGACACCCACAAGGACGTGGAGACCGATACCGACAC
>SKJG01000080.1 GCA_007116035.1 Thioalkalivibrio sp. | reverse complement strand
GCCGTTACCGGCCCCCGTGGTGGCCCTGGTGATCGGTTGCAGCGTCTCCGTTTTCCGGCACCCCACTGGCGAGTTGCTCGCGCTGCTCGTCGGTCAACAGGTCATAGATGGCGTTCCGCATCCGCACCCGCTCGACCAGCATCTCGCCGTGAAGTTCGGCCATGCGACCGTGAATTTCACCGACGGCATCGGGATCCGGGCGGTCCTGCTCCAATTCCGCCATCAGGTCCTCCCTCACATTCTGAGCATGCCCCATCCGCTCGAATTGCGCCGGGCGGTGTTCTCGCATCAGTTCGCGCAACTCGCTGCGCTGCTCGGCGGAAAGCATCTCGCGCATCGCCTGCATCTCGCGCATCAAGCCCATGCCGGGACCCATGCCCTTCCCGGGGCCCATCATGCCGCCCATGCCGCCCATGCCGCCCATGCCGCCCATGCCGCCCATGCCGCCTTCGCGGCCCTTCATGCCCATGCCGCCCTCGCGGCCCATCATGCCCATGCCGTCCTCGTCGCCCATCATTCCGCCGCCCATGTTCTGGGCCAGCGCGACACCTGTACCGCCGGCGCCCAATGCCAGGGCCAGGCCGAGTGTCAATGCACGTGCTTGCTTGCGCGTATCCATAGGTAATCTCCTTATCCGTAGCTCATTCGACTGAATGAAGATGGAGCGGGAATAGTGAAACGGTCCTGCATTACGGACCGCCGCCATGGTTCTGCCAAGGCGTATCAGTACCCAGTAGTGTCCAGTTTCGATCGATGCTGTCTGGTCACGAACCGGGATTGCGATCCTGCAGATCCCGTTTGCGCCGCTCGAACTCATCGTGATCGATCTCGCCGCGGGCATAGCGTTCCTCGAGGATCTCCAAGGCACTCTTGTCCCTTGACGAGGACTTGCCGGCGGTGTTGCCCCCGAGACCGCGAATGATGAATCCGGCTGCCACAACGACCAGGACCAAGATCAGGATCCAAAGGAGGATTCCAAACCCGTGCCCAAATCCATAGCCCTGTCCAAATCCATAGTCATGCATTCAAAACCACCCGTTCCGATCTGATCCATGTGAATTCCACCCGCCGCTTGCTCCTGTTGTAGGCTCGTCAGTGGCCACAGACCACTGGAGGACGAGCGCGTTGCAGTCCCGCTACCGACCCCACGATACCGACCGAAGCCAAACGGGAACCTGTCCGGGGCATTACAATTCTGCAATCATCGGGGTCGGGGCCGCCGACGGAGCGGCTGCAGGAGTCGATAGGCGAGCAGGCGCAGCGACACCTGTGTTACGGGTCAGCCCAAGCATCCCATTCCCGAACGGCAGCACGCATCACCATGCCTTTCGGCAGTGCGTGCAAATCTTCTGGCGGCCGCTCCCGTTGCTGCGCCACTTTCGACGCCGTCATTGCCGCTGACTCCATCCCCGCCCGGGGGAATGGTGAGTGTCTCTCGTCGGATGCTTTGCGGCCTTTGGTTCCGGACGATCGGGTGGCCGCTTGAGGTCGACTGGAGACCCCCTGATAGCCGGCAGAGGAATCATCGAGGCCGCGTTCTAACCACGCTTCTACTCGCACGACAGGTGCCAGGGCAGTGCGTCCAGGTCCTGCCCACCCAGTTGCGTGAGTCTGGAATACGGACAGGGACGGTGGGGTGACCATGGAAGTCTTTCCGGCCGATCTGTTCATCGTACTCGTGATCGCCGTAGCGCTGATCGCCTCCGCTCGTGTGCTTCGAGAAGACCAGCGAGCGACCGCGTGGCTGTGCAAGAACACCATGATCTCGCGCACGACTTTCTGTTCCGCCCACGCGCCTCGGATGCGCTCGGCGCGCACTGGGCCGATGCCCTCGACCTCGCGCAACCGCTGGGGCGCCTGCTCGATCATGTCGAACACCTTCTCGCCAAAAGCACGCACAAGTTTCTTCGCATCAACCGGCCCGATGCGGCGGATCATCCCGGAGCCGAGGTAATCCTCGATGCCATCGATCGAGGTCGGCGCCGAAGCCCGCAGGAACTGCGCCCGGAACGGCTGCCCGTGGATGCGATCGTTCACCCACTCACCGGAGGCGGTAATGCACTCGCCCGCCGAGATGCTCGCGGCATAGCGGACGGTGTTCGCGAAATCCCGGTGCCCGCGCGTCTTCACGCGCAGTACGCAGAAGCCGTTGTCCGCGTTGTGGAAGGTGACGCGCTCGACCAGACCGGCGAGCGCTTCCCGCGGTGCGGACGACGAAGACGGTTCAGAATGCGGGCGCATCGCACACCTTCAGCACACTGGCATAGCCGTCAAGGGACGACGGATCCAGGGACAACGCTTCGGGACACAGCAGGTTGCTGGGGACTCGGGAGACCGGACGAGCAGTCCGCCGGCCGGATTGACACGCTGCCTCGGGTGTAGCCGCTTCTTTCCGCCTTCCGCTCACGGCCACAGGTGGGTCACACGCGCCGCCTTCGTGTGATTAGACAAGAAAAAAGCGACCCGGAAATAATCCTAAGTCGCTTTTTTATTGGCTTTTATTGGTAGGCGCGATTGGACTCGAACCAACGACCCCCACCATGTCAAGGTGGTGCTCTAACCAGCTGAGCTACGCGCCTAGATCGTTCGAAGCGCGTATTCTACAGTCTTGGCCTGCGCTGTCAAAGCTTTTATAAGCTTATGATCTTCGTCCATTTTCCCAAACGTGGCAGAAAGCCTGACAATGGCTTCCGTCAGCGGGCCGAGATGGACTGGCAGCCAGCCGCAGGGCTTCTGAAGTCGATGCTCAACTGGACTTCGCGTGTCCCTGCTTTTTTTCTCCCAATCGACAGGTGGTTCTATGCGTATTCTGGTTTCGGGCGGCACGGGGTTCATCGGGCAGGCCTTGTGTCCGCAACTGGCACAAGACGGCCATGACGTCATCGTCTGGAGTCGTCAGGAAAACCCGGATGTCGCCGAAGGCGTCACCACCGTTCAGCGCCTCGACGAACTATCAGGTCCGGATCCGGATGCGGTCATCAATCTGGCCGGGGCATCGATTGCCGACGGCAGATGGACCGAGGAACGCAAGCGTCTCCTGGTGGACTCACGCGTCGAAACGACCGGCAAGCTGGTGGAGTGGATGCGCGCAATGGAAAGCCCACCCAAGGCTCTGATTTCGGCCTCCGCCGTCGGCTACTACGGCGAGCAGGGCGACCGCGTGATTACCGAGGAAACACCACCGGCGTCCGGTTTTACACATGATCTCTGCGATCAGTGGGAAAAGGAGGCGCTGAAAGCCGAGGCCCTGGGCGTGCGCGTCTGCCTGGTACGCACCGGCGTGGTGCTGGACCGCGACGGCGGCGCCTTGGCGAAGATGCTGCTTCCCTTCAAGATGGGCACCGGAGGGCGTCTGGGTTCCGGGAAACACTATTTCCCATGGATCCACCGGGCAGACATCGTCGGCATCTACCAGTGGTTGGTGGGAAACGAACAGGCCTACGGCGCCTACAACGCAAGCGCCCCGAAGCCAGTGACCAACGCCGAATTCACTCGCGCCCTGGGCCGGGCGCTGAAACGCCCCACCCTGCTCCCGATGCCCGAACCGGTACTGCGCCTGCTGTTCGGCGAAATGTCCGAACTCCTTCTGGTCAGCAACCGCATGATGCCGAAACGCCTGCTCGATGAAGGCTTCGAATTCCGCTACCCGGAACTGAAACAGGCGCTTCACGCCATTTTGAGCTGATTCGCGTGGCCCGCTAGTGTCGGGCACCACGGCCGTGTGGCGCGTTGAAATCGAGATCCGGACCACGGGGGATGATGCCGCTCGGGTTCAGGTGTTCGTGGCTCCCGAAGTAGTGCGTCTTGATGTGCGCCAGATCCAGCGTCTCCGAGACACCCTGCACCTGGCAAAGCTCACGCGTGTAGGCCCATAGGTTCGGGTAGTCGAGCAACCGTCGCCGGTTGCACTTGAAGTGGCTGTAATACACGGCGTCGAAGCGCACCAGTGTGGTGAACAGGCGCCAGTCGGCCTCGGTAGGTTGATCGCCCACCAGATAACGTTGGTATTCCAGGCGTTCCTCCAGCCAGTCCAGAGTTTCGAACAGGCGCTCGTAGGCGCGATCGTACGCCGCCTGCTCGCTGGCGAATCCCGCGCGATAGACCCCGTTGTTCAGGGTCTCGTAGACGCGTTCGTTCACCGCGTCGATCTCCCCGCGCAGCGTCTCGGGGTAGTAATCCGCCCGCCGGTCGGTGAGGGCGTCGAAGGCGCTGTTGAACATCCGGATGATCTCGGCAGACTCGTTGTTCACGATGGTGCGCCGCTCGCGGTCCCACAGCACCGGCACCGTGACGATCCCGGTGTATCCGGGGTCGGCGAGCGTGTAGGCCTGGTGCAGGTATTCGAAGCCATGGAGGTGGTCCTCCGTGCTCCCCGGGTAGGGGTGGAAGCTCCAGCCGGACTCCAGCATGTACGGACTGACGACGGAGACCGTGATCAGATCCTCAAGCCCCTTCAGCGCCCGGAAGATGAGCGTCCGATGCGCCCAGGGGCAGGCCAGGGATACGTACAGATGATAGCGCCCGGCCTGTGCCGGAAACCCGCCCTCTCCGCTGGGCCCGGCGGAACCGTCGGGGGTGATCCAGTGGCGGAACTGCGAGTCCTTGCGAACGAACTCTCCCGCTTCGCTCTCCTCGTCCAACCAGTTGCTTTGAAGGCGTCCGTCGATCAACAGGCTCATGTCCTCTCCCCTCCGTCTTCGCGGCGCAACAGCGGCACCCACTCTTCACGGACCCGCAACCCTGTGCCCAGGTTCGCGCCTTGTTCACGCCTTGGGCAGCGCCCAGGTGGGACGATCATCTAAGATCCCGATGAACTCTCCCGGAGAACATTGATGACGACTCCAACGATACTGCAACTCTACCCGCCCCCGCACCGCGAATGCGCCCTCGAAGGACTGTATCTCGAGCATCCGATGGGCCACCCGGACCACCGTGACGAGCCCTTCGTCTACACCAACTTCGTCTCCAGCCTGGATGGCCGCATCGCCGTGGAACACCCAAAGGAGCGGCGTCTCGCGGCACCGAAGGCCATCACCAATACCCGCGATTGGCGCCTGTTCCAGGAACTCGCAGCGCGTGCCGACGCACTGATCGTGAGCGCCAGCTTCCTGCGCAACCTGGCCGCAGGCACCGCCCAGGACAAGCTGCCGCTGAGCGACGACCCGATCTTTGCCGACCTCCACGACTGGCGCAGGAACCAGGGTATGACGCCGCAACCGGCATTGGTGATTCTCAGCCGCAGCCTCGACGTGCCGCTCGCGGAACTCCGCAGGATCACCGACCGTCCGGTCTATCTCGCGGTCGGACAACGGGTGGACCAGCAGGATCTCAAGGCGGCTGAGAAAACCGGACTCCGCGTCCTGACTGCCGGGTCCGGTGACACGGTCGAGGGCAAGGCCCTGATCGATGCACTGGGCAACGCCGGGTTTCGGCGCATCTATTCCATGGCGGGACCCAGGGTCCTGCACACACTGCTGCGCGACCGGGTTCTCCACCGCCTGTACCTCACGCATTTCCATCGCGTGCTGGGCGGCCGTTCCTTCGACACCCTGCTGGAAGGCGATCCGCTGGCGACACCGGCCTCGTTCGCTGTCGGATCCCTGTACTACGATCCCGTCGCTGAAAAGGGCGTCGGCCAATTTTTCGCCATGTATGACCTGCAGGACGAAGATTCCGATCTGCGTTGACGAGGCCGACCATGGAGTCGATGGGCACCGGGGCGGTACGGCAAAGCGAGGTCGACAGAGGGTACCCAACGTGGTCCGGGCAATTGGACGGATCCGTCTGACGTGGCAAGGTACCACCATGTTCAATCTGCGACGACCGGCGCTCCCGAGGGATCCGGAAGAGGAGCGCGAGCGTATCCGGCGCGCGCTGGCCCTGCCCCTGATCGGCATCGGCATTCTGGTGGCCATCCAATTGCTTCAGGGCCTCGTGAGTGGGGACTTCCTGCGCCTGGGCATCCTGCCGCGCGACGCCGCCGGCCTGCTGGGCATCCTCACCTCGCCCCTGATCCACGGCTCCTGGGGCCACCTGATGGCCAACGCCCCTGCCCTGTGGGTTCTTGGCACCCTCAGCCTGTATGGTTTTCCCAAAGCGACGCGCATCGCGCTGCCGTTGATCTGGGTGATGGGCGGCCTCGGCGTCTGGCTGTTCGCGCGCGACGCCTTCCACGTCGGGGCCAGCGGCCTGACCCACGGGCTGATGTTCTTCGCGGTCGTGATCGGGATCCGGCGCCGCGATGCCCTGTCGATCGCATTGGCACTCATCGTGCTGTTTCTGTACGGGAGCATGCTCTGGGGCGTGATCCCCAGCAGTCCCGGCATCTCCTTCGAGGCCCACCTGGCCGGCGCCGTCACCGGTGCGCTGTGCGGTTGGTTCCTCTACCGCCACGATCCGTTCCCGGTCTACAGGCGCTATGACTGGGAAGACGAGGAGGATCAGGACGGGCCGGATTCGCACACGCTGAGCGGCGGGCGGGTCATTGACCTCGACAACGGAGCCAGCGGCCAGGCACAGGAGACGCCCCGGCGAGGGCTCGAATCGCCCGGCGACCCCCCCGACCACCGATGAGGGTCAAACATCGAGATAAATGGGGGGCTCGTCAAGGGCGGCGGCCTGTTCGCGCAGGGTCAGTATGTGGTCCTCCCAATACCGCGTGGTGTAAAAGACCGGAAAGGCCTGGACGAAAGCGGGATCGTCGGCACGGCGTGCAAGCCAGGCGGCGTGGCGCAGGATGCGCAGCGTGCGCAGCGGCGTGATCAGCGCCAGCTCGCGGCGGTCGAACCGTACGAACGTTTCATAGCCCTCCAATAGCGCCAGCATCTGGGACGACATCTCCACAGTATCGCCGGACAGAAACATCCAGAGATCCTGCACCGCAGGGCCGGTACAGGCGTCATCAAGGTCCACGAAGTGAGGGCCGGTTTCGGTCCACAGAATGTTGCCGGGGTGCGTGTCGCCGTGGAGACGGATCTGGGGCACGGGGCCTGCCTCGGCAATCCGGCGCACGATGCGATCGAGCACGTCTGCACTGAGATCGTCGTAGACCGACTCCAACTCGATTGGGAGACGCTCGCTGGCGAGCACGTCTTCACGCGCGATTTCGCCCAGTTCATCGGCGTCCAGGCGCTCACGAGCCTCGAAGCGTCCGGCGCGGCCGACGGCATGGATGCGCGCGATGAAGCGTCCGATGCGCACGAGGTTCTCGCGCTGCTCCAGGTCGGGAGTACGCCCGCCCTGCCGGGGGTAGAGGGCGAACAGAAAATGTTGGTGGAGGTGCAGCGTCTGGCCCGCGGCATCGGCCAGCGGAGCAACAACCGGAACCTCCTGGGCCGCGAGTTCCAGCGCGAAGGCGTGTTCCTCACGGATGGCCGCCTCGGACCAGCGCCCCGGTCGATAAAACTTTGCAACCACCGGCGCGGCGTCCTCGATGCCGACCTGGTAGACGCGGTTTTCGTAGCTGTTGAGCGCCAGCAGCCGACCGTCGGCGCGCAGCCCGGTGGACTCCACCGCATCCAGGATGACTTCCGGCTTCAGACTCGCATAGGGATGGACGCTCATACCGACAGTCTACGTTGCGCGCCTCCCTGCTGCGCGAAATACTCACCCCGCTCCGCCGGCCCGTGCGCACACTGGACCCGGTATCGATCAGGCGGTGGCGGACCTGCGCCTCCGGATTCACCCCTGCCGACGATACGCATACACTACCCCCAACAACGCAAGAGGAATCGCTCAGCCTTGCGTCGTCGCCTCTTCGCGTGCCCGCAACCGGATGCGGCAGCGCAACGGCGCCACGCCTGGCTGCCCACGAACCATTCAAAGGGGAAGAGATCATGAAGATTTCCGTCGTAGGAGCCGGGGGCAACGTCGGTGCCGCCGCGGCACTGACCATTGCCCAACGCGATTTCGCCCAGGAGATCGTGGCCATCGATCTGGAAATACAGCGGGACGATCGAACCTTCAACCCCGCCAAAGGCCGCGCCCTGGACCAGTGGCAAACGGCACCGATCCACCTCTTCGACACGCGGGTCCACGGGACCACCGACTACGCCGCCACCAGGGATTCCGATATCTGCATCATTACCGCCGGCGTGCCGCGGCGACCGGGTATGAGCCGCGACGACCTGCTCAGCACCAATGCCGAGATCGTCAGGCCGGTGGCGGAGAAACTGGCCCATTACTCGCCCGGGACCATCCTGCTCGTGGTATCGAACCCGCTCGATGCGATGACCTATGTCGCCTACAAGGCGAGCGGCCTGCCGGCGGAGCGGGTCATGGGCATGGCCGGCCTCCTGGATACCGCCCGCTTCCGCGCTTTCCTCGCCGAAGAACTCGAGGTCTCCCCAAAGGACATCCAGGCGCAGATCCTGGGGGGCCACGGCGACACGATGGTCCCCCTGCCCCGTTACACCACCGTCGCCGGGATCCCGGTCACGCAACTGATCAGCAGAGAGAAACTGGACGCCATCATCGAACGGACCAAGTTCGGCGGCGGGGAATTCGTCGGCATCATGGGCACCTCCGCCTGGTACGCACCCGGCGCGGCGGCGGCGCAGATGGCGGAAGCGATTGCCCTGGACCAGAACCGGATCTTCCCCTGCGCCGCCTGGCTGACCGGACATTACGGGCTGAACGACCTGTTCGTGGGTGTGCCGGTCAAGCTGGGCAAGGGCGGAATCAAGCAGATACTGGAGCTCGAGCTCGACGCAGACGAGAAGGCCCTGCTCGAGACGTCGGCCAAGGACGTGCGCCGCTCATTCGAAGACCTCGGACGCTTGATGCAGTTCTGACCAGCCACCACGCAAGGGACTCTCCGCGCCGTCTCCAAGCGGTCGAAAAGGCCTCGATTGCCCGTCCAGGCAAGGGCCGGCAGACCCCGCCCCGGATAAAAACACAGAAAAAACTGGCAGTTTGGGTGAATTCCGGTTGATAATGGGGGCGAGGTATCAGTATCGGGCGCTATATCGCGTTAGGCGACAGTTCAGGCATGGTCTTGCAGATTCCAATCCTTCGTCTGTTCCAGGCATTACGGAATGAGGGCATACAGCCCTTGTCGACCTGGTAGCCCTTCAGTATTTCCTCGCAATCGATCGACAACAATGACACAGCACAGGTAAAAGAAATGGCTACAGGTACAGTAAAGTGGTTCAGTGACGAGAAGGGTTTCGGCTTCATCTCCCCGTCCGATGGCTCGAAAGACGTTTTCGTTCACCATAGCGCCATCCAGGGCAGCGGCTTCAAATCGCTGGCGGAAGGCCAGACCGTGTCCTTCGACGTGGAGCAGGGCCCCAAGGGTCCCAGCGCTGCCAACGTCAAGCCCGAGTAAACCGGGCCGTTCGGGCGCATGACGCCTGGAATGGAAAGTCCCGCCCTGTGCGGGACTTTTTTATGGGGCCCTTGCGTGTGGTTTCATGAATAGTGCACGGTTCATGGGTCCGCATTCCCATCCTGACCGTCACGCAGAGATCCACCACCGCTGAACGAGGTACACGATGGCGAACGAACGCAGCAGTCAACTGGAGCAACTGTCCCGCGAACACGGCGAAGGAATGGCCTTTGCAGACCGGATCTCCCAACTGGCCGACGACGGAAGCGAAGAGAGTCTTGCCGAGGGAGTGAGGCTGGTCCAGGAGTATTACCGGGAAGAGTTGGAACAGCATCTGCAGCACGAAGAGCAGACGATCTTCGCGCCGATCGTGCAGTTTCATCGGGAGCATTTTTCCCTCTGCGTACGATTGGGCACCGAGCACGGACTCTTGCGGACCATGGCCACAACCATGCGCCTCGATACCGCGCAAAGGGACCTGCCGGTATTCGCCGACGTCCTGAGGAAACACACCTTGGCCGAAGATGAGGAACTGTTGCCTCTGGTCGAATCGTTGTTCACGCCCGAACAACTCGATGCCGTGCTGCATTTCACGCCCCTGCCCGGAACCCCGCATGGTCGCGGACCAGCAAGCTGAGCCAACCCGACACCGCGGCACGAGAGCCATCTGGCCGAACATGGACGATCACGAGACCGACAACACCCCGGCGTCCCCCAGCAAGTCCCAGCGCAAGCGGGAGAGCACCGCGCTGCAGGATCTCGGCCGGGCACTGGTGAAACTTCCCGAGGAGCGCGTCAGGCAACTGGCGCTGCCCGACACGCTGCGCGTCGCCGTCCTGGAGGCTCAGCGCATCCAGAGCCACGGCGCATCGCGTCGGCAGATGCAATACATCGGCAAGCTGATGCGCGATGTCGATGCCGCCCCGATTGCCGAACAACTGGCCGAGTTGCGCGGCGCGTCCAATGACGCCAAGGCGGCGTTTCACGCGCTGGAGCACTGGCGGGACCGACTACTGGCCGACGATCAGGCACTCACGGACTGGCTGGCAAACCACCCGGAATCCGACATCCAGCCCCTGCGCCAATTGATACGAAACGCCCGCAAGGAGGCCGCCCAGGGCAATCCCCCACGCTCCAGCCGGGCGCTGTTCCGGATGCTGGCGCAGATCAGCCGGGCGTCTCCGGGCGACGAGGCGGGATCGGGATAGCGTTACAGTCACGGCCCAGTTCTGCACGCTGCGTTAGCGTAGCGTGAAAATACCGCCACGGAAGGACACGGACATCACGGAAGATGACGGGCACTTGAACTCTTTTCCGACTGTTTCTGTGTGGTTCCGTGGTGCGCTTGTTCATCGTCAGGGTGTCACGCGTTGGAGGGCATGAGCATTCAAGGGCTTCCTCGGTGGGATTTTCCGTTCCACAGGCCACGGAGTGCCGCAATGTATCCGCGCAGAAGCCCCTGTGTGGCAACTTCTCTCCCGAGAACCGGCATTCACCCCGATCCAGAAGCATCACCTGTGAAACAATAGGCGGGCGGGCATCGATGCCCTTCACTCTCCGGAGAGCCAGGAACCCCACGACCGATGGACAAGACCTCGTTCGATCAGGCAGCACTCGACTACCACCGTCTCCCCACGCCCGGAAAGATCTCGGTCGTACCCACCAAGGGACTGACCAACCAGCGGGATCTCGCCCTCGCCTACTCGCCCGGCGTCGCCGCCGCCTCGCGCCTCATCGCCGCGGACCCCACCGAGGTGGGACGCCTAACCGCACGCGCCAACCTCGTGGGCGTGATCACCAACGGCACCGCGGTCCTCGGCCTCGGCGCCATCGGCCCGCTCGCCGCCAAGCCGGTGATGGAAGGCAAGGGCGTGCTCTTCAAGAAATTCGCCAATATCGATGTGTTCGATATCGAACTGGACGAGCGCGATCCGGACAAGCTGGTGGACATGATCGCCGCCATGGAGCCCACCTTCGGCGGCATCAACCTGGAGGACATCAAGGCACCGGAGTGCTTCTACATCGAGCGCAAGTTGCGCGAGCGCATGAACATCCCGGTGTTTCACGACGACCAGCACGGCACGGCCATCGTGGTGGCGGCGACGGTGCTCAATGCCATGCGACTGACCCGCAAGGACCTCGGCAGCATCAAGCTGGTCACCTCCGGGGCCGGCGCCGCTGCCATCGCCTGCCTGGACCTGCTGGTCACGATGGGACTCGCTGTCGAGAATATCTGGGTGTCGGACATTCACGGCGTGCTCTACCGGGGCCGTCCCCAGGAAATGGACAGTTTCCGGGAGCGTTATGCCCAGGAGACCGACGCACGCACGCTGGGCGATATCATCGACGGCACGGACGTATTCCTGGGGCTGTCGGCAGGCGGCGTCCTGAAACCGGACATGGTGGCCCGCATGGCGCCGCGGCCGCTGATCATGGCGCTGGCCAACCCAGACCCCGAGATCCTGCCCGAGGCGGTTCTGGAAATGCGCGACGATGCCATGATCGCGACCGGCCGCTCCGACTACCCCAATCAGGTCAACAACGTCCTCTGCTTCCCGTTCATTTTCCGGGGCGCACTGGACGTCGGCGCCCGTGCCTTCACCCAGGAGATGCAGGTCGCGGCGGTCAAGGCCATTGCCGAACTCGCGCGGGCCGAGCCCTCCGACGTGGTGGCCAAGGCCTATGGCGACGAAGTCCTGCGCTTCGGTCCGGCGTACCTGATCCCGAAGCCGTTCGACCCCCGCCTGATCGTGAAGATCGCCCCCATGGTGGCCAAGGCGGCCATGGACTCCGGCGTTGCGACCGCTCCGATCGAGGACCTGGAGCTCTATCGTGACCACCTGAACAACTTTGTCTATCAGTCCGGCTTCGTGATGAAGCCCGTGTTCGCCGCGGCCAAGACGTCACCACGACGCGTGATCTACGCCGAGGGCGAGGACGAGCGCGTGCTGCATGCCGTGCAGACGGTGCTGGAGGAAGGCCTGGCCCAGCCGATCGTGGTCGGGCGGCCGGACGTGATCCAGTCGCGTATCGAGCGGATCGGCCTCAGCCTCAGGCCCGGGATCGACTTCGAACTGGTGAATCCAGCCTCGGACGAACGCTTCCGCGGCCTGTGGAACGAGTACCACAGCATCATGGGCCGCAAGGGCATCACGCCGGACGTGGCCAAGTACCGCATGCGCAGCAACAACACGCTGATCAGCGCCATGCTGCTACGCACCGGCGACGCCGATGCGATGGTCTGCGGCATGGTGGGCCAGCACGCCTACCACCTCCAGTTCATCGAAGACGTGATCGGTTTGGCCCCCGGGGCGCGCACCTTCGCCACCATGAACCTGCTGATGCTGTCGCATCGCACCCTGTTCCTCTGCGATACCTACGTGAACGAAAACCCGGATGCGGAAACCATTGCCGAGATTACCCTGATGGCGGCAGAGGCAGTGCGCAATTTCGGCCTCGCTCCGAAGGTCGCGCTGCTATCCCATTCCAACTTCGGAAGCGTGCAGTCGGAGTCCGCGCGCAAGATGAGCAGGGCGCGGGCCCTGCTCGAACAGATGGATCCGAACCTCGAGGTGGATGGCGAGATGCACCCCGACGCCGCCTTGAAGCCGGAAATCCGGGACCGCATCTTCCCCGGCTGCCGCCTGCAGGGCGAGGCCAACCTCCTGATGATGCCCAACATTGACGCCGCCAACATCGCCTTCAATCTGATCAAGGCCACCAGCGGACAAGGCGCGAGCGTCGGTCCGATCCTGCTCGGTGCTGCCCGCCCGGTACACATCCTGACGGAAACCGCCTCCGTCCGCCGCCTGGTGAACATGACCGCCCTCGCCGTCGTCGATGCCAACCAGTAAGTAACAGGGCAGGATATGTCCGACGGCATTCCTTCTCGTCACCAAATGGATTGGGATTGACTACACTCGGTTGACACAACCAGCGGTGGGGAAGGAACTATCCATGGCGTATAACCGGAACCAAGCGCGTGCCCTGTGCAATGACAGCGAGTACGAACTCTTCACCGCCTCACTGGCGGATTCGATCAGTCCACTGACCGCCGCCCAGCTGCGTGGCAAGATCAAGCGCGCGCGGACGCTACGGGACAAGAATGCGGATTTGTTTCGCCGTCAATCGCTCGCACTGAGGGAGACCACCGGTACGAAGCGCGGCAAGACCGGTGCTGCCAACGAACGTACCGAACAGAAGGCCCGCCTCTTCGACGAGACGTTGAAACGTTTCGAAAAGCGGCTGGAGAAGATCACCAGCCAGAGTGAATCAGCCAGCGCCACGGCTCCGACAAAACAGCCGGTCGTGAAAAGCGGTGCGGCGACGGAATCCAAAGCCAAGAAGGCTGCCGCCAAGCCGGCCGCTCCGAAAAAAGCTGCGCTCAAAAAGGCTTCCGCCAAAGCGCCGCGTGCAGGTGCCGCCCGGACGTCCGGCAAGAAAGAGACCACGGCCTGATCTGCGAGCCTTGCGTCGGGTTACGCTGCGCCAACCCGACCTACGCGGGTATGGTCGGGCCGGGACAACCCACTGAAGCGATTCAGGCCGATGTGAACTGCAGCGCTGCCAGGCGTGCGTACATGCCTCCCTCTTCCAGCAGCTGCGCATGCGATCCCTGGGCCACGATCTTTCCACGATCCAGCACCACGATTCGATCCGCCGCCTGCACGGTCGCCAGGCGGTGCGCGATGGTCAGCGTGGTTCGGCCACGGCTGATGCGCTGGAGTGCCGCCTGCACCAGGCGCTCGCTTTCCGCATCCAGGGCGCTGGTGGCCTCATCGAGCAATAGGATCGCCGGCTCCCGCAGGATCGCCCGCGCCAGGGCGATACGCGCGCGCTGACCACCCGAGAGCCGCACGCCACGCTCGCCGAGGTGTGTGTCCATGCCCTCCGGGAGCGCCGCGATGAAGTCCATTGCATAGGCCGCCTCCGCGGCCGCCCGGATGTTGGCTTCCGACGCCTCCGGCGCCCCGTAGGCGATGTTTTCCCGGACGCTCGCCGCAAACAGCACCGGCTGCTGTGGTACCAGTGCGATTCGTCCCCGGAGCGCTGCGGTCTCCACATCGCGGATGTCGACGTCGTCGACACGGATCGCGCCAGCGTCCGGATCGTAGAAACGGAGCAGCAATTGAAACAGGGTCGATTTGCCGGCCCCGGAAGGTCCGACCACTGCCACCGAAGCCCCTGCCGGAACCTCCAGGTCGATGCCCTGCAACGCCGGTGGCTCTGGGCGCGTTGGGTAGGCAAACCAGATGCTCTCGAAGCGGATCGCGCCCCTGGCGGGTTCGAGAAGGCTTGTCGGGTGCCTCGGCGGGGGCGGCCCGGAACGCGTCTGCAGCAGGACCAATAGCCGTTCGGCCGCGCCTGCCGCACGCAGCAATTCGTTGGCGACTTCGCTGAGCGCGGCGACGGAGCCGGCGACGAGCACCGCGTAAAACAGAAACGCTGCGAGTTCACCCGGGGTGATCTCTCCAGCCAGAACGCTGTGCCCACCGACCCAAAGCACGCCGGTGATGAGCATGAACATCAAGAAGATCACCGACGCCGCCAAAAAACCCGTCATCGCGGCGCGGCGGATGGCGACGCCAAAGGCCGCCTCCACGGCTCGGGCATAACGGGCGCGTTCCGCCGCTTCCTGCACGTGGGACTGCACGGTCTGGATTGCGTACAGAGTCTCGTCCACCCGCCCGCCCACCGCGGCGACCCGGTCCTGGCTCTCGCGTGAGAGCCGGCGTACCTTGCGGCCCAGGGACCATACCGGCAACGCAACCACGGGCAGACCCACCAGCAGCCAGACCGTGAGCACGGGGCTGGTCAGGAACATCAGGACGAGCCCACCCACGATCAGGAGCAGGTTCCGCGCGGCGATGGCCAGGGTACTGCCCACCACGACCTGGATCACGGTGGTATCCGCCGTGAGCCGCGAGATGACTTCGCCGGTACGGGTGCGTTCGAAGAAGCCGGGATCCATCTCGACCACATTCGCAAACACCGCGCGCCGCAGATCGGCCACCACGCGTTCCCCCAGCCAGGTGACCAGATAGATGCGCAGACCTGCGCCCGCCGCCATCACGGCAACCGCCCCCAGCAGGGCCACGAGTGCTCGATTCAGCGCGGCGGGATCCTGCTCACTGATACCGGCGTCAACCAGCAGCCGGAGCACGAAACCAAACGCCAGAATGGCCCCGGCGCCAAGCAGCAGCGCCAGCACGGCCAGCAGCAGGGTGCGCAGATAGGGCCGAAGAAAACCTGCCAGGGGCACGAGTACGCGCAGATCCCGTCCCACCGGACGTTGGGACGTGCGATCGTCGGGACCGCTCATCGGCGTTCCCCGAACTGGCTACGGGCAGAAGGTTTCAGATGCTGGCCTCGGGGGATCGTCAGAAGAAATGTCGCGCAAGCATAGATCCATCGTCACCGTCTTCCTGAAGTGCGCGTCGTTGTGCCCGCGGCAGCCATGCGTCAGATCCGGCAACCGTGCAATTCCAATTGCTGCCCCGGACGGATCAGGTAACGCGGACCCGGGATGCCGTTGGCGTCGGCGATTGCCCGCATGCTCGGGCATCCCTGCTCCGCAGCGATGGTGGAGAGTGTGTCGCCACTGCGCACAGTGTAGGTGCGCACGGCGAGCAGGATCCGGCGCTGCTCGCGGGCGTCATACAGGGCCTTCGCCAGGTCCAGGCGCGGACCCGCTACGCAGTGCTCTGCATAGGCCGACACCACCGGAGCCGGCAGTCGAACGGTGGACCCGGCGGGCAGAGGGACATCATGCTCGTGCCGCGGGTTGAGATTACGCAGCGCCCGAAACCAGCCGGAGCGACTGTCGCCCTGGCCTAGGCAGACGCCCAGTTCACTCAGGGTGATCGGTGCCTGCAGGTCAATCTGGCCGGGTGCGGTGTTTACCGCCGGAAACTCAACCCCGTAGTCTTCAGGGCGTTCGAATAATAACGCCGCTGCGAGCACGTAAGGCACGTACTCCTGCGTCTCGCGCGGCAGTCGCCCGAAGATCTCCGGATTCCAGAAACTCGCCACAGAGGCCTCACGCGCCAGCCGCAGGACCCGGGTCTCCCCACCGTTGTAAGCCGCCAGGGCCAGCGCGAGATCCCCGTCGTGTTCGGCAAAGCGCGCGCGCAGATAACCAACGCTTGCGCGCGCCGAAGCCGCCGGGTCGAACCGCTGGTCGAATCCGTCTTCGGTAGTGAGCCCGAAACGCAGCCCCGTGTAGAACATGAACTGCAGCGGCCCGGCCGCCCCCGCGCGGGAGACCGAGTGCACCCGCCCGCCGGACTCCTTGGCCAGGATCCCGAACAGCAGCGCCTCCGGGATTCCGGCTTCCTCGTAATACGGCCACATCAGGTGGCGCATGTGCATGTAATTCTCGTAGGTATCGACCAGCGTCGGCCGCTTCCAGGTCAGCCAGTCGTTCAGCGCGCCCCGCACCAGACTGTTGTGCTCGATGGTCTTCGACAGCCCCGTGCCGTCGAACCAGACGCTGGCCAAGCCGACATCGACTCGCGGACCGGCAGGGTCCTCGTCGTATTCGACGAGTGGCTCAGGCTCCAGCACGTGCTCGGGTTCGCCGCCGACCGGATCCTCGTCAGTCTCCGTCAGCATGGCGCTGCGCAGGGTCAGCAAATCGTGATAGGCCGCCATGAACCACTCCGTCTCGCAACCCGGCTTCCGCGAACAGGCGTCTGTGGCCATCCCTAGATCCGCCACCGCGTCCCGGATCCGCGCGTGCCCGGATCCCAACTCGCCATTCCGGATCTCGTCGAGTCCAAGCTGGTAGCGCGAAACCGCGTCGTCAACGGCCTGGTAGAGCGCGTCGATCCCGTCACGGTCCAGGGGCGAGACCGAGGAACTCATCAACAGCAAGGCGCAGCCGGCGAACAGAAGCGAGCGGGCATTGAGCGCAAGAGTTCGTGTCATGGTCGGTCATCCGCTGGTGAACGGGACGATTTTCCGCAAGCGAGCCGCGGCACGGCGAAAAGCCTCGGCAGCGTCTCTCGGACGCACCCGAAGTTCCGGGTCTCCCCCTCCGGTATATTGATCGTGACGGTCTCACTGACCACTGTGCAACCTCGATCCTCTTCGAACCGGTCATGGCGATACAGGTAGCAGATCTTACCAAGCGTTTCGGCAAGGCGGTCGCGGTTGACGACATCAGCTTCACGATCGCTGATGGTTCGGCCACGGCTCTGCTGGGGCCGAACGGGGCGGGCAAGACCACGACACTGGCCATGCTGCTCGGGCTGATGACGCCCAGCTCCGGAAGCATCCGCGTGCTGGGAACGGATATGCTCCGCCATCGCTACCAGGTACTGGGACGCATGAACTATGCCTCGCCCTACATCGACCTGCCGCAACGTCTCACCGTTCGTGAGAATCTGAACGTCTACGGACGCCTGTACGGGGTACGGAATCTACGCACCAGGATAAAGATCCTTACAGAAGAGCTTGATCTGGAGAGGTTCATGGAGCGCCCCTACCGCGAAATGTCGGCAGGCCAGCGCACCCGCGTGGCCCTCGCCAAGGCGCTGCTAAACGAACCCGAGGTGCTACTTCTGGATGAACCCACCGCCTCGCTGGACCCGGATACAGCCGACCGGATCCGCGGCCTTCTGGAGGCCTATCGCGGCCGCACCGGCGCGACACTCCTTCTGGCCTCGCACAACATGCCCGAGGTCGAGCGGCTGTGCGATCGCGTCATGATGCTGCGTTCGGGGCGCATCGTCGACGACGGCACGCCCAAGGGCCTTGCCAGCCGCTATGGGAGGCGCAACCTGGAGGAGGTCTTTCTCGACGTGGCGCGCCGGACCTGACGATGACATGACGCAGCCGTTTCAAGGGACAAGCGCATGGCCTCTCTGATCCGCATCTACGCGATGGTCCTGCGCCACATTTATCTGCTGCGCGGCTCCTGGCCGCGTGTCCTGGAACTGGCGTACTGGCCGGTGATGCAGATGATCCTCTGGGGTTTCATCACCCAGTTCTTCATGGGTCACAGCGAATGGGTGGCGCAGGCGGCGGGGCTGCTGCTCGCCGCTGTATTGTTGTGGGATGTGTTGTTCCGGGCACAACTGGGCGTCACCCTGCCTTTTTTCGAGGAACTCTATTCCCGCAACCTCGGCCATCTGTTCGTCAGTCCTTTGCGGCCATGGGAATTGATCGTTTCGCTGCTCGGCATCAGCACGATACGCACGCTCATCGGGGTGGTACCCGCCGCGCTGCTCGCCATTCCGCTCTACCACTACTCCATCTTCACGCTGGGGCTGCCGCTGCTCGTGTTCTTCACCCAATTGCTCGTCACCGGCTGGGCACTCGGGCTGATGGTCAGCGGGTTGGTGCTGCGCTTCGGGCTTGGCGCGCAGAGCCTGGCGTGGGTGGCGATCTTCGCGCTAGCCCCGGTCTCCGGCATCTACTACCCGATCGACACGCTCCCGAATTGGCTGCAGCCTGTGGCCCTGGCATTACCGTCGGCCCATGTCTTCGAGGGCATGCGCGCGGTGGTACTCGGCGAGGGCTTCCATGTGGGGCATTTCTTCGCCGCCCTGGTGCTCAATCTGGTCTACATGGCTCTCGGGGCGGCACTGTTCATGAGCGTCTTCGGCCTGGCCCGCCGCAGGGGCCTGCTGCTGCACAGCGGCGAATAGACCGGGCGCTCGGTGGCCCGCGAGTGTTATTCTTGGGGCCTGGGCTCCTTTCGTGCAGGGTGCCCCGTCTCACCCCCATCCCCATACCTGCACCTCGCCACCAGCGGAGCCCTCATGGCCAAGCCCAACTACCAGTACGACAAGCGACAACGGGAACTGAAAAAGGAAAGGCAGCAGGAAGAAAAACGCCAGAAGAAGCTGGCCCGCTCGGCCCCGGACGCCCCCGCGCCGAATGCATCGGAGGAGCAGAAACCATGAGCAAGGGAATGGACCAGAAACGGGACACCAAAAAGAAACCCGCGAAGTCGCTCCTGGAGAAGCGCGCCGCCAAGGCCGAGAAAAAGAAGAAATGATCCCAAACTCGGCATCCCGGACGCCGGCATGCTCGCCCGCGCTCCGCGCGTAGCCCTCGTCGTCCCTGAGACTGTCAGGCCCGCCGCCAAACGCGGCAGCGGCCGTGGTCGCGCTTACGTCAAGATGGCTCGGTCTTCTTCCTGGACGCCCCGTAGAACGACTTGCGCAGCAGGGCCACGGCAAACCCGCCCGTCAGCATGCCCAGGACGTAGACGAGAAAGATCAGGACGGCCAGCGGCATGGTCATACTGATGGCAAGAAAGGAGACCGTAGCTGCATCGAGATTCTGCAGCATGAACAGCGCGATGATTGCGACGAAGACAACGATCAGTGCGATGTGAAGGTAACGCTTCATGATTGCTCCTCAGGACGTTTGAATTTATGGACATTGGCGAGGAGACGAAGGCCGGCGAGTAACAGCGCGTACACGATCAGGTGCAGCACCAGCCAAGTCGCCGCGACGGCGGCAAAGATATCCGGGGCCTTCATCACCGTGGTCATCAGGGAATCCTCGTAGTAGAAAAACCAGGGGTGACCGGACGCGAAGATCCACTCGTGAAGCCCATCGAAGACCGCCTGGGGGCCGACCAGCCCGACGACGACTCCCGCCAGCCCCAGCAGGATGCCGTATCCGAGCATGGCTCGCACAAGGGTTGGCAGGCAAGCGCCACTGCGGCCATGCAGCAGCACCAGAATCACGGTCGCGGCCGTGATCGACCAGCCGGCAATCAACATTTTGTCGACCAGTGCCGCCACGTCGCGCAAGTGTCCCACCTCGTCCGCACGCAGGAAGGTTCCCAAGACGTTACCGTCGCGGTCCCGGTAAACCAACTGATCCAGCGGGGTTCCCCGTCCGTGAATGCCGTCGACCACGGCGCCGAAGAGACGATGGTGTTCCGCGGGTTCGGTCAGCACGAAGTTCTGTTTGCCTTGCCTGTTCCTCGCGGCGTAGTGGCTGACATGATCCTCGATGCCCAGGGCCGAGTACCAGACGGGGTAGAGGAAATCGAGTTTGGCCAGCGCATGCCAGGACAACACCAGGGATACGAAGATGACTCCCACGGCGACCAGACGCCCGGCCCAGCGCCGACCCGACCCACAGCGCATCGCCGCCCCCCCCCGGGACCCGCCCGTGCCACTCGGGCCCGCGCCAGCGTTCGCGTCTTTGGCAGAACGGTCGATCCGCGCCGTCCTTCGGATTCCGGTCATTCCTTTGGCCCCTTCCCCACTCGCTTCACCCCCATGGTACGCCACTGCTGAGGCCCGCAATCGGTGTGTTCTTGCCGGGCGGTGCTATAAAAGAGGGGTCGCCGTCGCCCGCAGCGCAGACGAACAGGTTGCATGCATCGGGCGGCGCCTTCCAGCCCGGCCCTCTTGGCGCAGCCCGGCAGGAGCCACCGGCCGATCGTCATCCGTTACGCAACACGCCAGGAATGACGATCTTGATCAATGACAAGGAGTTCATCCATGCGAAACGTGCTTAAGATTATCGCCGCTGCTTTCCTCATCGCGATGGTGGCCGCTCCGATGCAGGCAAGCGCCTTCTGGTCTGGCCCCGGCTGCATGCTCGCGAACATGTTCGGCATGGGAGGCGTGTCCGGCGGCATCGGTTTCTCCGCCGGCGGCGGCGCCTACAGTTCCAGCCATGGGCCCGGCTATCGCTATGGCTACGCCTACATCTATCCTTATCCCTACGGCTACGGTCCCGTGTACGAAACCCCCTACACCGGATACTACGCTCCTCCGATGCTTCCTTACGGTCCACCGCCACCGGCAGCGCCCTTCCGATAGGTGGACGCCGCAAGCGAAATGACGATTCTCCCCTCGCTCGCCGACATCTCCCAGGCGATCCAGTTGTCCATCGCACCCGTGTTTCTACTGGTGGGTATTGCCGGTTTCATCAACGCCTTCGTCGCCCGGCTGTCGCGTGTCGTGGACCGAAGCCGGTTTCTGGAGGAACTCCTTAAAGATCCCGACACAGAGGCCCGCGAGACCGCGCTGAAGGAATTGTGCATTCTGGACCGCAGGGCGCGACTGGTTTACGTCGGCATCACGCTGGGCATCACCACTGCGTTGCTGGTGTGCATCCTGATCGTGACCGTCTTTCTCGAGGCCTTCCTCGGCGTCACCCACGCCATCCTGATCGGGGGATTGTTCATTGCCGCCATGCTGTCCCTGATCGGGACCCTGGTCGCCTTCCTCCGGGAGGTGTTCCTCGCGGTAAGCAGCCTGACCATCGGCCGCTCCAAGAACCTGGCAGTCGACCCCAAGTGTTGAACCGATTCTGCCGACTCCGGCACGGCCGGCCCTGGGCTGGAAACCGCTCTGCGCCCGTTTTCCCGGCAGGGGAACAAAGGTGGGGCGCGCATGACGCCTGGCGATTCGAGTCCTTTCAAAGTGTGCGGGGCGCCCTCGATTCGAGGAACCCGATCCACACTCAACTGCCTTGCGCCCTCACGGGAGAAAGCCCTATCCTTGGGATGGCATTCTTGCCGTTACAGGGGGTGTTTCATGGAATACGGTGACGCCATTGTCTACCTGACCATCGTGGCATTGGGTGCATCCGTTCTGGTCATCATCGGATTGCTCGCCCTGCTGATCTACAAGGCCTACCAGTCCCCACCGTCCTAGCGTCGGAAGGACTTTGGCCGGTCATCGTGAGCGCGGCATGGCGGCTCGTGACGATCGACACGGGCCTGCTTCCGTAGGCACCGAACGTCCTGCATGGCCCGCTGATCGTGCCGAGGCGCGGGTCGCTGCTGTCCCCACAAAGTGCGTACCCGATCGAACTTCCCCGCGTTGGGGGACTCCCAAGCGCATCGCCTGCGCCTGGAGCCAACGATGACCGCCCGCCCAGATACCCTCGGCCCTGCCCTTCGCTACTCGCTGTCGTTCCTGATTTTCCTCATGCCCGCACTCGCGCTAGCCGCCTGTCCGGCACCAGGCGAATGGCGCGACGCAAGCGGCCAGCCGCTGTCTCCCGATCGCCTTTTTGAAGATGCCGCGAGCGCGCAGGTGGTCCTGCTGGGCGAGCGGCATGACCGCATGGAGCATCACCGCTGGCAACTGCACACGCTGGCCGCGTTGCACGCCCAGCGGCCGGACATGGTGATTGGGCTGGAGATGCTCCCACGGGAATCCCAACCGGCGCTGGACGCCTGGGTCGCCGGCGAATTGGACGAACAGGCCTTTCTGACCGAGAGCGACTGGGACAGGGCCTGGGGTTTTGACGCGGATCTCTACCTTCCGATCCTGCACTTCGCGCGGATACATCGGGTGCCTCTGCTGGCGATCAACCTGGATCGATCCCTCGTCAGCCGGCTGCGCGAGGAGGGCTGGGATGCCGTCCCACCCGAGGAGCGGTATCACATCACGCCCCCGGCTCCCGCGACCGAGGCCTACCGTGAGTCGCTCGGAAAGGTCTTCGCCGAACATCCCTCCGCGCATTACGACGACGCCGACATCGAACGCTTCGTTGCCGGGCAACAGGTCTGGGACCGCGCGATGGCCGCGGGTCTCGCCCAGGTTGCAGAGGAAGGCATTCTGGCGGTAGGGCTGATGGGTTCAGGGCACCTCGAATACGGGCACGGCGTGCCGCACCAGTTGCGCGACCTCGGCATCGCCGATACCCGCGTGCTGCTGCCACGGGAGAGTGGGACCGACTGCACCGAGCCGAAGGAGGGACTCGCCAATGCCCTGTTCGGCATCGCAAGCAACGATCGGTTCGAGCCGCCTCGGCCGCTCCTGCTGGGAGTCCAGATCGACACCGATCCCGCAGGCGTGCGGATCGAGTCGGTTATTCCGGAGTCCGTGGCAGCGGAGGCGGGACTCGAGGCCGCAGACATCGTGACCAGCGCTGCCGGTCTCGAGATCCGTGTGCCGCGAGACCTCGTCACCATCGTCCGCCGCCAGCAACCTGGTCATGTCCTGCCGTTGACCGTGTTGCGCGACGGTGAGCCAATGGAAATCCTAGCCCGCTTTCCAGCGAACCAGGAGTAAATGGCGCATGCGGGTTAGCGAAATTCGATCCTTCCTGTTCACCGTCGCCCTTGCCGCAGCCTGCCTGCTGCCCACCGCAGCCATTGCGGACGTTCCGGAATGGCGCATGAGCCTCGACCTCGATCCCGCCGCCGGCGAGATCGCGGGTGAACTGGAACTCGATCTGCCCGCGGGAACCCATGAGTTCCGTCTCCTCGACGCACTGGAGTTGCGGGCGGCGCATGCGGGCGATACCGAACTGGGCGTCAAACGCGTCGCGCCCGGACGCTACCGTATCGAATTGCCCGCGGATTCCGGGATCACCCTGTCCTGGAGTGGCAAGCTGCCGGACGGCGACCCGATGCGCAGCCGTCTATTCCTGACCGCTGATGGCGGCTTCCTGCCCGAGGGGACCGATTGGTACCCGCGCTTCGAACAGGAGAGCTTCGCGCTACGGCTGGAGGCGCGGGTACCCAAGGGACAGCGTTTCGTGGCCACCGGCTCGCTTCGGGGCGAACCAGAATCGGGTGACGAGCATTACAGTGCCGTCCATGAACATCCCCGTACCGACGCCGTCGTACTCGTGACCGGCCCCTGGACCGAACGATCGCTGGAGACGAATGGTGTACAGGTGCGCACCCTTTTCCGGGACGACCTCGACGCGGCTCACGCGCAGACTTACCTCGAACACTCCGCGGAATACCTGCGCATGTTCAGCGAGCGGGCTGGGCCCTATCCCTACGACAGCTTCACCATCGCTGCCTCGCCCATGCCCGTGGGCTATGCGTTTCCTGGCTTCACCCTGCTCGGAGAGCGTGTCATTCCGTTGCCGTTCATCCCACAAACATCGCTCGCGCACGAACTGATGCACAGCTGGTGGGGCACCGGCGTACGCGTCGATTACGCTTCCGGGAACTGGTCCGAGGCCCTGACGACCTACATGGCCGACTACCACCTGGACGAGCTGCGTGGCGAGGGGGGAAGCACCCGCCACCGATGGCTGCTGGACCTCGCCTGGCTGCCGGCCGAGGAAGACCGGCCCCTGCAGACCTTCCAGAGCGGCAACCAGGGAGCTAACCGTATCGTTGGCTATAACCGGGGGGCGCTGCTGTTCCACATGCTCCGCGAGCGGATCGGGGACGAGGCCTTCGATGCCGGCACACGCAAGATCGCCGACCGTCACATGTTCGACGTCGCCGGCTGGGAAGACCTGATACGGGCGTTCAGCGACGCGGCGGGCCGCGAGCTGGATTCCTTTTTTGCGCCCTGGCTGGAGCGCTCCGGCCTGCCGGAACTCGCCCTGCACTCGGTCAGGCAGGAGAAGAATGGTTCCGGCTGGATGCTCAGCGGCGACCTGGAGCAGGCTCAGGAAGCCGCGCCATGGCCACTGCACGTGCCCGTCGTGGTCGAGACGAACGCGGGCCAGCAGCGCCACGTGGTCGAGCTCGACACGCACCGGACCCGCTTCCAGATCACGCTCGATGCACGCGCCCAGGCCGTCACCGCAGATCCCGACTTCGAGGTCCTGCGTCGGCTGCCCGACCCGCCGCCCATCCTGCGGACGGCGAGCCTGAACCCGAACACCCGGCTGATCGCGACGCAGGACGGTCTGGCGCCGTTCGCACGGGCCATCCTCGAACACCCACCGGAGATGGCGGACGCATTCGATCCGCAGCAGCCGCTGCTGGTCATGGGCAGCACCGAGGACGTGATCCGGTGGCTGGATGCAACCGACGCCCCAAAGGCGCCCGACGACCTCGCCCGCCGCGGGCATGCTCGCATGTGGACCCTCCCCGGCACACGCACCGCAGTGGTCAGCAGCAGCGACGCCGAAGGCCTGCGCAACCTGGTCGGCGCGCTGCGTCACCACGGGCACCGCAGCTACCTGGTCCAGGATGCCGACGGACGCACGACCGAATTCGGGGTCTGGGAATCGGAAACCAACCCGCTGCGCATTGCATTGGATTGAACCGCGAGCGTGACACTCCCCGGACCGGTCCTGCGGCCGTCACGCGGTCAGCGATCTGCCGTTGGAGGGCGGGAGCCTAATCCCGCTTCCGGCCACGGCAACGCCCAGGCCAAAGCGGCGGCAAGCCGCCGCACTCCATAGGGGGTAGCACCGCTGGGTTGGGCGTGCTTGCTGCTGCTTTCCCGTGTCCGCGTATGCCCAGGGGTCGCGCGCGCCGAACTGTCAGGACCCCGGCGTCACCCGCAACACTCGCCCGTCCGGCTTGTCGGTAAGCAGGTACAGGGCACCGTCCGGCCCCGAACGGATGTCGCGCAGCCGCTCCCCGATCTCCTCGAACAGAATCTCCTCGTCTTCGATCTCGGTACCATCCAGCGTCAGTCGGCGTACCTGGCGCTGCACCAGCGAGGAGATGAACAGGCTCCCACGCCATTCGGGAAAAAGGTCGCCTTGATACAGCGTCATGCCGGAGGGAGCAATCGCCGGGGTCCAGTGACGGACCGGGTCACGCATCCCGGGTAGCGACGTGTGCGGGGTGATCCGCGCGCCCGAATAATCGATGCCGTGGCTCACGACCGGCCAGCCGTAATTGGCCCCCGGCTCAATGATGTTCAACTCATCGCCGCCGCGCGGCCCGTGTTCATGCGACCACAGCACGTTGTTGTCCGCGTCCGGGAACAACCCCTGCACGTTGCGGTGCCCGTAGCTGTAGATCTCGGGCAGGACCCCGGCCCTGCCGACGAACGGATTGTCGACGGGCACCCGCCCGTTGGGATGCAGCCGTACGATGCTGCCGGTATGGCTGTCCAGCCGTTGCGCATCCTCGCGATCGTCGAATGCGTCACCCAGACCCAGCACCAGCGTACCGTCCGCCAAGAACGCCATCCGTCCCCCGAAGTGCACGGGCGTGGATCGCGTGGGCCGCGCCTCGAACAGGACCTCGACGTCTGCCAGTGTCGTGCCATCGAGCCGACCGCGTAGCAACCGCGTGGTGTTCGCCGCCGCGGTACCATGCGCCTGCGACAGGTAGATCAACCCGTTGGCCGCGAAATCCGGGTCGGGGAGCACATCGAACAGCCCGCCCTGGCTGCGCACGAACGAATCCGGCACCCCGCTGACCAGCTCCTCCCGCAGGCGCCCTTCTTCGATCACGCGCAGACGACCCGCACGCTCGGTCACCAGGATGCGGCCATCGGGCAGAAAGGCGAGCGACCAGGGATGTTCCAGACCCGAGGCCAGGGTCTCGATACGGTAGTCTGATGCCTGGACACTTCCCAGCACGAGCGACAGGAGGAGTGGCAGTCCGTAAAAGATGCGGGGCAATGACATGGCGGGGATGAATTCGGTGGGCGGGGCTGCAAGAATAGCAAAGGTGCCTGCTGAGAATCCCGGCCTGCCGGGACCCTGACCAACCACGGGAGCGAACTGCGATGCGATGGATGAGAAACGTGGTGGCGTGGATCGCGGCCGTGGTGGTGGCCGCGATGGCCGGTTCCATCGTCCAGACCCAGTTCAACCTGGCGATGATCCGCGATCTCGGTGCGCCGGCACCCTGGAACCTGCGGCTGGAGACCACACTGCATGACCTCATCCATTTCGCGCCGACCTACGGTCTGCTGGTCGCCGCCGCTTTCCTGATCGCCCTGGCCGTGAGCGGACTCCTCGCGCGCCGTTGGCCGCGGGCCCGCGCGCCGCTGCACACGCTCGCTGCCGGTACCGGCATCGCAGCGGCCTTGTTACTGATGAACTGGATCCTGCCCGCGACCGTGATCGGGGCCGCGCGCTTCGGCACGGGCATCCTGGCGCTGGCGCTGGCCGGAGCGCTCGGAGGCCTGCTCTTCGCACGATGGACCCAACCGCGGGAGCCTTGACGCCCAGGCAGAATACGGGCCGAGTCCTGCGACTCCCTTAAGGACGATGACGCGACAGGCTCACCGCAAGCCCAGCCAGGGGCGCCGATGCCAAGCCTGAAGAAGCCGGCATCCAATCACCTGATGATCACCGAAGCTCCGCAGAGGACCCCTTCTCGCGCAAGGCGCGCTCCCACGGGTCCTTGCCCTTGTAGGAGCCTGCCTTGCAGGCGAAGGTTTTGGCGGTTTCGCTGCGGTCAATGCGATGTTCCTGGCCTGCGGACGATTCATGATCATCAGGTCCAATCCTGGGTATCCGCGTATCCGGCACTTCACTCATCGGCGATGCCGAACCCCTTTTCCTGGATCCGGGCAACCGCGTCCACGCCGAACAGCACCTCTTCGGAACGGACTACGCCCGTGATGACCTGCGCCGCCAGCAGTTCCCGCTGGGTGGGGTACCAGGCCTCTCCGTGCTCCGCCTGGAACAAGCGCGCGAGGAAGCTTGGGCTGACACCTTGGCTGTGGAAGTACTGGAGGTCGCGCTGCTGCTCCAGCCACATGTTTGAGTAGGGCTCCAGCCCGCCAAAGGGAACCGCGTACTGGTGGAAGCCCAGCCGGGCCTCGTCCGCCAGATACCGTTTACTGCCCGCGATGAACGCGGTGGCACAGGCGGAATGGCAGCCCTCGAAGGAATACGTATTCAGGCCACTCTCCCCGATCACGCGGCCCAGGCTGCGCCCCGATGCGATCCATCCGCCCGAACTGTCCAGTATGATTCCATGCACCTGCGGACCCGAGGCCAGTACCCGGCGCAGATCCCGCGCAGCGCGGTAGCCGAGATAACCCTGGAAATGGACCAGCGACCCGTCGCCGATTCGCGTGACCGAGTAGTTCGCATACCGGTCCGGTCCGATCGCGATGGCGACGACGTCACGGTACACCGGCGCCCCCGCAGCCAGCGTCACGAGTGTTCCGGCAAGGCTCAACGCGACGACCACGCGCCCCGCAACAGGCCACAGCCGGCGTTGCCGCTGAACGAGCCAGCGCCCAGCGGAGCGCCAGGTCCCGACGATTTGCCATGGGTAGATCAGGCCATAGACGAAGGCGACGTGCAGCAGTGCGACCCGTGCCATGAAGCGGGGGTCGTCGTCCATGGCCATCGACACCAGCACCTGCTCCGCGACTGGCCGCAGGAGCAGCAGCAACAGGTTGAGCGCCACGAAGTTGACCCAGAAGGCAACGGGAAGACTGAGTTCACCGCGCCAGTGCCGGCCGATGTAGTTCACGTTCCCGTACCACTCCCGATGAATCGGGATCGACCTACCGGAGCGCCTGCATCCTCGGCAGCAGCACCACCAGCATCTATACTCGGCGTTCGCGTCATGTTGAACCGATCTTCCGTCAGGTTGCGTTGGGGTGCAATTGGCCCCGTGACCATCATCGTTGCGCCTGTTCGACCCCACTCACTCGGCCCCATGGACCACAACCCCTGTCACCGGTCCATTGCTAGCGGGGGAGGCGCGCTTCCTGCTGGTGCTGACGAGGCACCAGTGCAGAAAGATCCGCGGCAACGGATCAGCCCGGGGACGGAACGGCCCACGACAGCACCCGCTAGGCGCCCGTTAGGAGAGATCCCAGTGAACTGGAAAACCGCATATCGTTCCTTCTACTACACCGACGCGCCCGAGCCCGACGATCTGGACCTGAAACCGGAAGAGACGGCGCTCCTCTGCATCGACGTGCAGAATTACGGCCTCGCATTGCACGATGACCCGGTCGAGCGGGCGCGCTGGGACGCCTTCCATCGGCGCATGCGGGAGACCGTCCTGCCTTCTTTGCGTGCATTGCAGGACGCATTCCGGCGCAAGGGCATGGACGTGCTGCATGCCCGCATCGCCTGCCTGCTGGAAGACGGCCGCGATCGTTCACTGAGCCAGAAGATGCCGGGCTGGAACAACCT